>DQHS01000099.1:0-435 GCA_003524365.1 Cellvibrio sp.
CTAATCAAAATGCCACTGAAGATGCAGCATTTAATTTTCAGTTTGCAGCCAATACTTTTGCGGATCCCGATGTTGGCGATACCTTAACTTATTCCGCTCAATTAGCCGGTGGCGGTGCATTACCTGCATGGCTCAGCTTTGATCCCGTCACCAGAACATTTAGTGGCACACCAGCAAATAGCGATGTAGGCACAGTATTGATTGATGTAATTGCTAACGATGGCAATGGCGGAACCGTTACTGATACGTTCAATATTGTGATCGCAAATACTAACGATGCACCTACAGTCGCCAACGCAATTCCCGATAGGAACGCGACAGAAAATTCGTCATTTAATTTTCAGTTTGCAGCTAACACATTTGCCGATGTTGATGTCGGCGCTACGCTAACCTACACCGCACAATTAAATGGTGGCGGTGCATTACCTGCATGGC
>DQHS01000099.1:464-6172 GCA_003524365.1 Cellvibrio sp.
TCAACTAGCAGGAGGGGCCTCGTTGCCCACATGGTTGAGCTTTGATGCCGCAACCCGCGCGTTTAGCGGGGTTCCCCTTAACGCCAATGTTGGAACTATTTCTGTAGAAGTGACTGCTGATGATGGCAACGGCGGAACTGTTACCGATACCTTCGATATTGTAGTCGCGAATACTAACGATACCCCTACAGTCGCGAATGCCATTCCTAATCAAAACGCGACTGAAGATGCTGCCTTTTATTTTCAGTTTGCTGCCAATACTTTTGCGGATCCCGATGTCGGTGACACACTGACTTACACCGCACAACTTGCTGGAGGCGGAGCGTTACCCGCATGGCTCGGTTTCGATGCAGTGACGCGCACCTTTAGCGGTACACCCACCAATGCGTTTGTCGGTACAGTATCAATCGATGTAATTGCTAACGATGGCAATGGTGGAACCGTTACCGATACCTTCGATATTGTGGTCGCCAATACCAACGATGCGCCCACCGTCGTCAATGCCATTCCAAATCAAAACGCCACTGAAGATACGGCGTTTAATTTCCAATTTGCAGCCAACACTTTTGCCGATGTTGATGTTGGCGATACCCTGACATACACCGCGCAATTGACTGGTGGTGGTGCAATCCCGGTGTGGCTAAGTTTTGATCCTGTCACTCGCACCTTTAGCGGCACGCCCACAAATAGTGATCTTGGTACTGTGTCTATTGATGTGATTGCCAGCGACGGCAACGGCGGCACCATCGCTGACACCTTTGCCATTGTGGTAACCAATCAACCGGTTAATGCGGCGCCGACATTACAAAATGCCATTGCCGACCAAACGGCCAACGAAGATTCGCCGTTTGGTTTTACTCTGCCTGCCAATACGTTTGTGGATGCGGAAGGTGATACGTTGAGTTATTCCGCACAACTTGCCGGTGGTGGTGCATTACCTGCGTGGTTGAGTTTCGATCCACTTACTCGCACATTTAGCGGCACACCATTAAATGAGCATGTGGGTACCATTTCTATTGATGTTATTGCGAGTGATGGTAATGGCGGAACAGTCATCGATAGGTTCGATATTGTGGTCGTCAATGCCAATGATGCGCCAGTGACCTCGGGCCTTGTGACTGTCAATAATGTGGAAGACGCCGCAGGCGATAGAGTAGATCTCTTTGCGGCGTTTCGCGATGAAGAAACGCCGTCAAATCAATTGCAATATTCCGTGGTCAGCAATACCAATCCGGGGTTGGTGAGCGGGGCGGTGATAGATCCCGCTACTGGACAATTACAATTAAGCTATGGCGCCAATCAATTTGGCAGCGCCGATTTGGTGGTGCGTGCGCAGGACGCGCAGGGCGCTTGGGTGGAAACCCTGGTGCGCGTCAATATCGAATCTGTGAACGATGTGCCGGTATCCAGCGGAATTGCAGACATCAAGGTACAAGCGGGTGCTGTGCCGAAACAAATGAACTTGCAGAACGTGTTTAACGATGTTGAAAACGGCAGGGCATTAACCTGGGCGCTGGTGGAAAACAGCAATAGTGCAGTGGCCACGAGTGTGCAAATTGACCGCGTTACCGGTGTGATGACACTGGTGTTTTCATCCCAAACCGGTGGTGACTCCACCATCACCCTGCGCGCACAAGACAGCGATGGCGCCTGGGTGGAAACCCGCTTTAAAGTGACAGTGACTGCGGTGGATATTATTACGCCGCCAGTAACACCACCCGTGACCCCGCCGGTAGAACCGCCGGTTCCGCCGGTAGTTCCTCCAGTAGATCCAGTACCACCTACCCCGGAAGTGCCAGATAGCGGTGATAATGGCACCGGCGACCTGCCCAATCCGGGCGGTAATAACGGCACAGGCATTACGCCACCCGGTATACCAAGCCAGCCGCTGGTGGTGGATACCGGCGATAGCGAGCGCCCCGAGGCTGGCCACAAAGATAAATCCAGCCGCGATATAGAACGCGCGGAAGAGATGCTCAGCCGCGATAATACTCCGCTGACCACTCTGACCGCGTCGACTAACCTGGCCGGCTTGATTGCACCCGATGCCGGTTTTGCGCCTTGGGAAGAGGCCGATTTTGACAATGAAGTGCGCCGTTTACGCGCGCAAATGGATGAGGCCATGATGGAAGAGCAAGACCGTAAAGCGGTAGTGGCAGGTATTACCTTTTCAGTGACTACCGGTTTGCTGGTTTGGTCTTTGCGCGCGAGCAGTCTATTGTTAACCATGATGTCGATGCTGCCACTCTGGCGCGGGCTTGATCCACTGCCGATTCTTGATGAAGTGAGTAAGAGGAAAAAAGAGCTGGAGCAGCAGCGCAAAGATCGTGAGCGCGAAGACAAGAGTGCAAAAGAAGTGGGTTATTTGTTTGACCACGCCCAGCGTAAAGAACCCCGAGCATAAGCGGCTAGCTGCTTGCACACACTATCAATACGGAATCAAGGCGCGACCATGTTTGGTTTTACTCCTGCAGTCAGATTAAGTTTGGGATTGGTGGTGTTGACGGTATCCATTCTGATTTTGGCGCAGGCACTGGGGCTAACTCCCGGTGCCGAGCGTCAGCAGTTGGACGTGCGCAAACGCTTGACTGAAACCCTCGCAGGGCAAGTCACTGTGGCGATCATGCGTGGCGATGATTTACTACTGCAATATCTGCTGGAATCCACCGTCGAGCGCAACCCGGAAATCGAATCTGCCGGGGTAAGGCGCAACGACGGGATTGTAGTGTCGCAAACCAAATTGCATCCCCAAAAATGGACTAAAGCCACACCACACGAATCCACACCTACCCACGTCCGCTTTCCGCTTATGATCAATGGCGCCAAACGTGCAGAGTTTGAAATCACCTTTGAACCACTGATGAGTGACCAGCATCCCATCTTTGGTATTCCCACCTTTGTGCTGCTGGTGATATTTGTATCGCTCAGCGGTTTTGTCGGTTTTTGGTATTACATCAAACGTGCCCTGAAACATTTAGACCCCAGTGCGGTAGTGCCAGCGCGGGTGCGCAACGCCTTGAATATTCTGGCCGAAGGGGTATTGATTCTGGATAGGCGCGAACAGATTGTATTGGCGAATACCGCGCTAATGGACCATTTGAAGCGCAATGAGCAATCGCTAATAGGTAAAAAAGCCAGCAACCTCGGTTGGTTTCTCGACCCTAAACAGGAAGCGCGCGATTATCCCTGGTTGACGGCGATTAGCACCGGCATCAAACAAACTGGTGTGCGTGTGTTATTACCAACCAGTGAAGAGAAAGACAAAATTTTTCATGTAAATGCCGTGCCAATTTTGGATGGAAAAGGCGCAAGCCAAGGCACGATTGCAGTGTTTGAAGATATTACTGAATTGGAAACCAAAAGCCGCCTGTTGGAAGACATGATTCAACAGCTCGCGGCAACGCAAGTGGCAATTGAAAGCAAAAACAAAGAGCTGACCTATTTGGCAACGCGCGATCCGCTCACCAACTGTTTTAACCGCCGCGCACTTTACGAGCATCTCGACGGCAAGTTTGATGGCGCGCGCACCTCCGATGCCGAATTCAGCTGCATCATGGCGGACATCGATTTCTTCAAAAAAGTGAACGATACCTACGGCCATGCGGCGGGCGATGAAGTGATCAAAATGGCCGCCAATAGCCTGCGTGAAGTCGTGCGCGATATGGATATGGTGGCGCGTTTTGGTGGTGAAGAATTCTGCGTAATTTTACCGGGCGCACCGCTGGAGCAGGCGCAGATGATTGCTGAGCGCTGCCGCGAAAAAATCGCTGGCAGAGATACCAACGGCATCAAGGTAACCGGCAGTTTTGGTGTAACCTCCATTCGCATGGGAGCGGGCTCTGCAACCCAACTTATCCAGCAGGCAGATGAAGCACTCTATTTTTCCAAACAACACGGCCGCAATAAGGTCACTTGCTGGGCGCCGGGTATGGAAAGCCTTATCGCTAAAACCCAACACTAGAGTTTGAGTTCGGATAAGTAGAAAGTTGGGTGCAATTCAACCACTAAGCCCGCTTTTTCGCGGGTTTTTTATCTCATTTCTCCCCAGAGTGATCTTGCCGGTGGTAAATCTGCCGCCAGTAATTACAATAGCCCTCACTATTTACTTACTGCTTTAATATATCAATCGGGTATTCCATTGAAATCTGTAACTCCACAACGCCGCGCGCCCGCTTCAGAGCAAACCTCCAATTTATTGGTACGTTTGTTAAAAGAGGGCGCACTTATTGGTTTGGGTGCGGTGTGCCTCTATTTGTTGATCGCCATGGTCAGCTACGACCCGAATGATCCGGGTTGGTCCAAAACGGGCGAGAACACCATCGTACAAAACGCGGGAGGGCCTTTTGGTGCCTGGATCGCTGATGTGTTCTTTTCGTTGTTCGGTTATCTCGCGTATTTATTTCCGGTAATGATCGCTTATCGCGCTTGGTTAGTGCTGAAAGATCGCACCCGTCAAGACGGTATCGATTGGTTGTTTTTTGGTTTGCGCGCCGTTGGATTGGTGCTGGTGATGGTCGCTGGCGCGGGTATTGCGGCTATGCATTACAGCGACGGCGCATCGGCTTTACCCTATTCCAATGGCGGATTATTGGGTGCAGCGGTATCTGATGGGGTCTTCGGCGCGTTTAATTACACGGGCGGCACCTTGTTACTGCTCACCATGTTTCTCGTCGGTATGACGATTTTTACTGATCTCTCCTGGTTAAAACTTGCTGAAGATATTGGTCGCTGGACGACCATCGGCATCAATCGCGCGCTGGAAAAATGGCAGTTGTATAAACGCGAACGTGCTGAAAAACAAATCGCCGTTAAAGCGCAGGAACATCGACGTGAAGTGGTAGTGCAGCATGCGAAGGTGGAAGCCAAACGGCAGGCGCCAGTGATTATCGAAGAGCCGATCAAAAAGAAACCGCTACCCAGCCCGCGTATCGAAAAAGAAAAACAGCCATCCCTGTTTGAGTCATTGGAACCCGCCGTTGGCACTTTGCCGCCGCTAAATTTGCTTGATCCAGCGGATAAGCGCAGCGACAAGGGTTACTCCAAAGAATCGCTGGAAGCCATGTCCAAACTGCTGGAGCTGAAACTCAAAGATTTCGGTATCGAAATTGAGGTGGTCTCGGTTCAACCCGGGCCAGTCGTCACGCGCTTTGAAATCCAGCCGGCGCCCGGTATTAAAGCCAGCCGTATCTCCGGTTTGGCAAAAGATCTCGCGCGTTCACTCGCGGTAGTGTCGGTGCGGGTGGTAGAAGTTATCCCCGGAAAATCGGTAATGGGGATTGAGATTCCCAACGCCCACCGCGAAATCGTGCGCCTGTCAGAAGTCATCTCTTCGGAGCTTTACGATAACTCCAAATCGGTACTTACTATGGCGCTGGGGCACGATATCTCCGGCGAGCCGATGATTGCCGACCTCGCCAAAATGCCGCACTTGCTGGTGGCGGGTACGACCGGTTCGGGTAAATCGGTCGGCGTAAACGTGATGTTGCTCAGCCTGCTGTACAAATCCACGCCCAAAGAAGTGCGCTTGATGTTGGTTGACCCGAAGATGTTGGAGTTGTCGGTTTACGAAGGTATTCCGCATTTGCTCACGCCGGTGATCACCGATATGAAAGACGCCGCCAATGGCCTGCGTTGGTGTGTGGGTGAGATGGAGCGTCGCTATAAACTGATGGCGGCGATGGGTGTGCGTAACCTCGCGGGCTTCAATC
>DQHS01000055.1 GCA_003524365.1 Cellvibrio sp.
CAAAACCCTGAGCTGTTTAAACAACGCGACCGAGTTGCCGGAATTTTTAGCGCATCACTCGGTTGATGTGGTGTTGCTGGATATGAATTTTACCCTTGGCGATAACTCAGGCCGCGATGGTTTTGAGTGGCTCGCCTATTTACAAACACACTACCCCCAGATCGTGGTGGTGGTAATGACGGCCTATGCCGGTGTTGAGTTGGCAGTCAATGCGATTAAGGCGGGGGCGACGGATTTTGTAATCAAACCCTGGAGCAATGAAAAATTAATCGCCACTCTCCACAGTGCGCTGGCGTTGGCACAAGCGCGCAATAACAATGATTTACTGCAGAGTGAAAATGCTGTGTTGCGCAGCTCGGTACAACATTTGTCGCAGGTACAGAAGCCCGCGTGTTTTATTGGCGAGACCAGCAGCATGCGCGAGTTGCTGCGCAAATTAAGCCTCTGCGCACCCACGGATGCCAACGTATTTATTCTGGGTGAAAATGGTTCGGGTAAAGAGTTGCTCGCGCGCGAAATTCACGCGCGCTCCAAACGCGCTGACAATATTTTTATGGCGATAGATATGGGCGCCATTCCTGAAAATTTATTTGAAGCGGAATTGTTTGGCTATAAAAAAGGCGCGTTTACCGGCGCCAATGAAAATCGTATGGGCAAACTGGTGGCGGCTAATGGTGGAACTTTATTTCTCGATGAAATCGCCAACCTTGCACTGCATCTGCAAGTAAAGTTATTGCGTGTACTGGAGCAGCGCCAGGTAACACCGGTAGGTGATGAAAAACCCGTTGCATTAGATGTACGCGTTATCGCGGCCACTAACGCCAGCTATACACACTTGACCGATGAGCGGCAATTTCGCCAGGATTTATTGTATCGCTTGAATACCGTAGAGCTTACCCTACCGCCACTGCGTGAACGTAAAGACGATATTCCTTTGCTGGTCGATCATTTTCTCAGTATTTATGCACAAAAATATCAGCGTAAAAANNGCATTGAATCATGCGATTGAGCGTGCACTGGTGCTGAGTGATAAGGATATTCTGCAAGCAGACGATTTTGCGCTCGCTCCGGTTGCGGCAGATACTCAAACCGATTCAACCCAAAGCAGCAGTTTGAATTTGGAAATATTGGAGCGCAATGCGGTTGATCAGGCGCTAAAAAAACACGCCGGCAATATTTCACAAGCGGCGCGGGAGTTGGGCTTAACACGCATGGCGCTCTATCGCAGGATGGAAAAACATGATCTCTAAAGTTGCTCTGGTAGTTGGGTCAGGATTAAAGGATTTTCGCATCAATATCCTGCTGCGCTTAATGTTGATTCTCTGCACTATGTTGCTCTTGGTCAGCGTTTATCAAGCCGCACAGCTTTTGGTATTCAGCCTGATCGGCATAATGATGTTGTTGGCAGCGCAGATTTATTTACTGTTCGGCTATATGCAATCAACACAGTTGGAACTGGAAAGTTTTTTTGAGGCCGTCCGCTATGAAGATGGCGCGCGCCGAATCAATACCCGCTTTAAACAAAGCCAAAACCTGAAGGTACTCTGGCAGGAAATACAAACACAGTTGCAACAGCTGCGGCAGAAAAATGAAGAGCTGGTGCGCTATTACAGTTTGCTATTGGAAAAAGTACCGGTTGCGCTGGTCGTTGTTGAGGGTGAGGGTGGAAAAATCGAACTGGTTAATTCGGCCGCGCAACAATTATTTAAACGCAGTTACCTGACGACAGTCGACCAGCTGCAGGACTACGGTGCACAACTGGCGTTGGATATTCAGCAAATAGCAGCGGGCGAACAGCGCAGCTCCCATCTATTAAGTGATCAAGTGACTACAGCTGTCGCATTGTCGGCAGCGGTGATTCAATTGCACAGCGGCTCCAAAAAGGTGATTAGCATTCAGCCCATCCAGCGCGAGCTGGATAAACAGGAAATACTTGCCTGGCAAAATTTGGTGCAGGTATTTACCCATGAAATTATGAATTCAATGACGCCGGTTGCATCGCTTAGCAGAACCGCCAATGAATTATTGTTAACGCAGTTAGAAACGCAGCCTAGTCCCGATGAGTCAGTGCAAGATGCGCAACAAGCCATTCATACAGTGGCGCGTCGCGCCGAACATTTAATGCAATTCGTACAGGCCTATCGGCGCATCGCCAATCCACCGCAACTGCAGTGCGTGGATGTTGCGGTACAAGATTTACTGGAGAACGTATGCCGTTTGTTTCAAGTGCAGGCGAACGAGCAGAAAATCACTGTAGAGTGCACAACGATTCCCGAGCATCTCAAGTTGAGGGCTGACCCTGCACATTTGGAACAGGCGTTAATTAACCTAATGAGAAATGCGCTTGATGCATCGAGCGGAAAAGACGATGGCCACATTTATTTAAAGGCCTATATTGGTCATGGCGGCAATTTATTAATCGATGTGATTGATAATGGCACTGGAATTCCAATAGATAAATTGGAACAAATTTTTGTGCCTTTTTATACCTCTAAACGCGATGGCACCGGTGTAGGTTTGTTTTTGGTGAAGCAGATTATGCAGGCACACCGTGGTTCGGTTTGTGCACTGCAGGGCGAGAAAGGTGGGAGTGTTTTACGGTTGATGTTTTGACTTCACATAGCATCAAAAAATGGATATTAAATTTTGATATAACCAAAAAAACGTCGGTTTGGAAAAAAGCACTATTATTTGATTGCTGTCTTTAATTTGTAATCAAATTGTCATAATCAATACCTAGATTGCGGGTGGTATTCACCCACTTGAATTTGCTTATGAAAATCTCCTCTCGCTTGATGCTCGGCGCCATGTTGCTGACAGGCGTTGCAGTATTGCTTGCTGCCGGAACCACTGGCTGGCTCGCATTAAAAGAATCCAACCGTTCACTTTCGCACAATCTTGAACAGCAATTTCAAGCGCTCGCCGCAAGCCGCGCTCAAGCGATTACCGCGCAGTTTTCCAATTATCAAGAGTTGTTGTTGTCGCTCTCCCACGGACGCATGACCCAAGAAGCAGTGTATGGTTTTGTGCGGCCTTTTGCTTCCTATCGCTATGAAGTTGCCAGCCGACCGGCTGAGGAATTACGCGGTGAATTAAATAGTTGGTACCAAAACAATTATCAACCTCATCACTACCAGCTGAGCAAAGGCGATAGCCCGGATACTCGTGCTTGGTTGGAAACGTTTTCGCAGGAGGCGCTGCTAATCCAGCATTATTATTTACAAAAAAATCCTCAGCCGGTAGCGCAACTGGCGTTAATGGATGATGCGGGTGACGCAACTATTTATGGCCAGCAGCACCGCCGTTATCACAGCAGTTTCCGCGACTTGGTCCTGCGTTTTGGTTTCAGTGATTTATTGCTCATTGATGCACAAAGCCAGACCGTAATCTATTCCGTAGAGAAAAGTTCGCTGCTGGGAACTTCATTGAAGGATGGCCCTTTTAAACAGTCGCCCCTCGCTGAGTTGAGTGCGCAATTACAATCGGCGCGGGGCGATCAAGTATTGCTGTCGCGCTTTCATCGCAGTGCTGCGCGTTTTAACCAACAGATAGTCTATATGGGTTTACCGGTATTTCACGATGTGCAAAGCCCCGATAAAGCAGTGGGATTCCTCGTGGTGGAAATTCCTGCCGGGCGCTTGACCGCGATTATAAACGCCGGGCGCGATTGGCCAAGCTTGGGCCTTGGCCAGAGTGGCGATGTTTATTTAGTAGATCAGGGCGGGGTATTGTTAACGGAGCTGCGACCGGTACTCGAACATGCTGCTGAGTTTTTACCACGTTTACAGAATATTGTTAGTAGCGAGCAATTTTCTGTCATCACGCGCATGCAAGAAGCTAGCGGATTTTTTTCACCAGGTGGCGATGCGGTGCAAAAGGCCTTGGCCGGCGAAACTGGTAGCGGGATAGTGCAGAATTATTTATCGGAGCGGGTATTTAGCAGTTGGCAACCGCTGCATTTGGGCGATCAGCAATTAGCATTAATTGCGCAGCAAGATCCTGAGGAGGTTTTTGCACCGATCGCGAGCTTGCGCAGCACGCTGTGGCGCAGTGTGTCCATTGCAATTGTGGTATTGACTGGGCTGGCGGCCGTTATTGCTTTCTTGTTTGCCCAACATATTGGGGACCCACTTAAACAATTGGCTGCTGCGATCAAACAATCTGCCCATGATAAAAACCTGCTCAGCACTTTTCCCGTTCAGCGTAAAGACGAGCTGGGTGACATAGGCCAATCGCTCAATTATTTGTTCAGTGAATTAAATTCAGTGATGATGCAAGTAACTAGCTCCAGTGAACAAAGCCTGCAGGGGGCGCTGGAAAATGTGACCACTACGCGCCAGTGTCGCGATGAAGCTGCGCGGCAGCGCCATGAAATGAATCATGTGGGTGCGGAAACTGAAGCGGTGGTGAAATCCTTGGCGGTGATGACCGAGCGTTTGAATCTGGTGAGCGAGAAAGTTAACCGTGCAGCGCAAGTTGCGAGCGAGGGGCGCAAGCGAGTACAGAGTGTTGATCAGCAAATGCAAACTCTTGCGCAGCAAGTGACTCACTCTTGTTCAACTCTGACGGAGCTACGGAGCGCGACAGATAACATAGGTTCGGTGTTGGACACGATCCAAGGCGTCGCAGAGCAAACCAATTTACTTGCGTTAAATGCGGCAATTGAAGCGGCGCGCGCGGGCGANNGCTGAAGAAGTTCGCCGCCTATCATTTGATACTCAAACTGCGACCGGCGAAATTAAAAAAATGATTGACCAGTTGCGCAATTCGGTGACGCAAATTTCCGAAGGGCTTAATGCAGAACAGGACAGTGCCCAGAATTGTCTGATTGAAACCCGCGCAACTCAGGACTCGCTCAACAATATTGAAGCCGCGGTCGCGGAGGCGAGTGTAATTACGCATAGCGTCAATGACAGCGCACGAGATGAAACCAAACGCGCTCTGACGATGCGCGGCCGGTTAATTCAGGTAATCTCGGGCATTAACGAGACTGACGTTGCCATGACTCGCCTTGCCGAGAGCGCTGAGCAACAAAACACGCTGGCCAATCAAGTGATGACTGCCGCTAAGGTATTGCGTTTTGAGCAGCATTGATAATCAGCGCTGCAGGTAACTCAAACATTCATCCACCTCATTTGCCGACCCTAAAATAACGGCGACCCGTTCGTGTAATTGCTGCGGCTGAATTTCCAAAATGCGCTGCTGTTCGCTCCAGGCTCTTCCGCCGGCATTTTCAGTTAGCATCGCCATAGGGTTTGCTTCATAGAGCAGGCGCAATTTAGCGGGCTGTTTGGCGTTGCGATTATCGGATGGGTATAAAAATATTCCGCCCCGTGTCAGTACGCGGTGCACATCACCTACCATGGCGGCGTTCCAACGCATGTTGTAGCGCTTTTGCCGTGGGCCGGTTTCGCCCAGCGTTAAATCGCTAATGTAGCAGCGCATATCCTCGCTCCAAAAACGCGAGTTGCTCATATTGATCGCAAACTCTTGTGTGTCTTGTACGATTTGAATCTTATCCGCCGTCAGCAGAAAATTACCTTGGGTTGAATCCAGCGTGAAACAGCGTGTGCCTTTTCCGGTAGTGATGGCAAGCAAAGTTGATGGCCCGTAAAGCACATAACCGGCGCAGACTTGCTGTGAGCCCTGCTGGTGAAATTGCATTTCACTGTGATGGGGAATTAAGTCCAGTGCGCGATAAATGCTGAAAATCGTTCCGATCTGCCCGTTAATATCGATATTGGATGAACCGTCGAGCGGATCAAACGCCACTAGATATTTTCCGGTTGGATTGGCCTCGACGACTGTGTCCTCTTCTTCTGAGGCTAGTGCTGCAACTGGCCTGCAAGCCAGCAGTAAATCTTTGAACAATTGATTGGAAATAATATCCAAATGCTTTTGTGTTTCGCCCTGAATATTTTCATCTTGCGTAGAGCCAAGCACGCCCGCGAGCGCACCCTGGCGCACGCGGAACGCAATTTCTTTGCTCGCATCAATAATGGTTTCAATTACTTGCATTAACTCTGTTTCAACGTCGTCGTCGCGCAGTACATTGAGTAAATTTTTCATTCAATTACCTGTAGTAACTTTAAGATCAAACAATTAACCTATTATATCTTCGCCATACCCGCGAACGCGGGTATCCATAACTGCCAGCTGGACTCCTGCGTTCGCAGGAGTGACGATCAGGTTAAATTTATGCGTCGCAGCAGTGACGAACGATAAAATTAAATATAACGGTTGAGGCAATTTAAATCGGCAAAGGATTGTTCCAAACGCTTCGCCATATGCTCTTCACTTTGGCGCAACCAGACGCGTGGGTCGTAATATTTTTTGTTGGGTTTTTCATCGCCCTCGGGGTTGCCGATTTGGCCTTGTAAATACTCGGCATTGGCTTTGTAGTATTCCATAGTGCCTTCCCAAAACGCCCATTGCGTATCAGTGTCGATATTCATTTTCACTACGCCGTAATGAATCGCCTGCGCTATGTCTGCCGCTTCAGAACCTGAGCCACCGTGGAAAACAAAATCGAGGCTGTTGTGCGGTACACCAAATTTTTCACTCACATAAGTTTGTGAATTTCGCAAAATTTCCGGCGTGAGTTTTACATTGCCGGGCTTGTAAACACCGTGCACATTGCCGAACGAAGCGGCGATGGTAAATTTACTGCTGATCGGGCGCAGTTTTTCATAGGCGTAGGCAACATCCTGCGGTTGGGTGTAGAGCGCAGCATTATCGAGGTGGCTGTTATCTACGCCGTCTTCTTCACCGCCCGTGCAGCCCAATTCAATTTCCAGCGTAATGCCCAGCTTGTGCATGCGCGTTAAATAGGCTGCAGAAATTTCGATATTTTCTTGCAGCGATTCTTCGGATAAATCGATCATATGCGAACTGAACAGCGGCGCGCCTGTCAGTGCAAAATGTTTTTCGCTGGCATCAAGCAAACCATCAATCCAGGGCAATAATTTTTTCGCGGCGTGATCGGTATGCAAAATTACTGGCACACCGTAGGCTTCTGCCACTGTGTGTATGTAATGCGCGGCGGCGATAGAACCTAGTATCGAACTACCCTGACCTTCCAGCTTGATGCTTTTGCCGAGAAAAAATGCCGAGCCGCCCTGCGATAGTTGCACAATCACCGGCGAATTCACGTTGCGTGCAGCTTCGAGTGTGGCGTTAATGGTATTGGTGTTGGCTGCATTTACTGCAGGATAGGCAAAGCCACCTTCTTTGGCGGCATTGAATAATATTTTTACGGCATCGCCAGTGGCAACGCCAGGGGCAACGAGGTTAGCGAGACTGTTCATCATCAAATCCTGAGCTGTGGTTGATTTTTTGTGATGACCGAGGTGTTCGCCGATTGGATTTTTTTAGTTTTTCTTTTTATGTCGCATACAAATTTATCTGAAATTTTTTAACCTGTAGGGGCGCTGCTTGCCGCGCCCTTGTCACGCTTGCCGCACCCGTTTGATCGTAGGGGCGCCGCTTGCTGCGCCCAAATTACTGGCTGCGCCCAACGCCCGCTCAGATTTTTCTAGCCATCAATCTCCGCAAGCTCAGACGCCTGCTCACAAATCGCAACAAAATGCCCTGGGTCCAAACTTGCGCCGCCAACGAGCAAACCATCGATATCCGTTTGCTGTAATAAATCGCGCGCATTGCTTTTAGTTACGCTGCCGCCATACAAAATACGCACACGATTGGCTGTCGCTTCGTCAAAAATACGCGTGAGTTCCGCGCGGATAAATTGATGCACTTCTTGCGCTATTGCCGGGGTTGCTGCAAGGCCGGTGCCAATCGCCCAGACTGGTTCATAGGCAATGCATAGGTCTTTGCCGGTGAGATCAATATCGGTGAGGCCGCCGCGCAATTGTTCGCGCAACACTTGCTCGGTGATATTGGCTTCGCGCTGCTGTTGATTTTCACCGACGCAGAGCACGGGCAACAATTCGTGATTCAAGGCGGTGCGCACTTTGATCTGGCAGCCCTCGTTATTTTCCGCAAACATAGCGCGGCGTTCCGAGTGACCGATTAAACAAATGGAGCAGCCTGCTTGCTTGAGCATTTGCGCAGAAGTCTCGCCAGTGTAGGCGCCAGATTCGTAGCGGCTTACGTTCTGGCTGCCGATTTGTAACTCGGAGTACTGTAAAAAGGTGAGCATATCGCGCATGTACAAATAGGGTGGGCAGATAGCAATTTGCGCCGCAAAGTGTTTACCGATAAACGAGGCCACCGAGGTGCAGATTAAATCGAGGCCGCCGTTGAGCTTCCAGTTGGCGATCACTATGGGTTTACGTTGTTTCATGGAATCTACTCGAAAGAGGATCTGCGCAAAAAGCCGGGCAGCAAAAATACGGTTGACGGTATCCGTGAACTTCTAAGTGAAAATGCTACACAGCGGAATGAAATCGAGCAATAGTGGTTTGGATTTTTTTTGCTTTAAAGCGGCTTTTTGTAGAAATTAAATCCTAAATTATTGTGTAAAACATGTGTAAACGTTTCATTTTTGCATAACAATAAAATGTAATCGTTTACATCTTGTTGTTATTTAGTGGGTGGGGATAGTGCTCGGCTCGGTGCCGCTGGGGTCGTAAATGGCGTAATTATTTTTGCCCTGCCGTTTGACCACGTACATTGCCTGGTCGGCATGTTTGCGCACGCTCAGTGCGTTGTCGCCGTGCTCGGGGTAAAGCGCAATGCCAATGCTCATGCCAATTTTTTCCATGGTGCCGGGTTGCACTTCTATTGGCGCCTGTTGGGCATCGAGAATTTTTTGGGCGATGCGTTTGATCATGTCGATGTTGCCGGTGTGATTCAAAATCAATAAGAATTCATCACCGCCCAAACGCGCGACAACATCGGAATCGCGCACCAGTTTGCGTAAACGAGTGGCAATGGTGACCAGCACTTTATCGCCTGCGTCATGGCCGTAGGTGTCGTTGATCATTTTAAATCGGTCGAGGTCGATGAGCATGACCGCAAATGCTTTGCCGCCAACTGGCGTTTGCTGGATAAGTTCTTGCAGTGCGCTCTCGGCGGCCTGGCGGTTACTTAAGCCGGTAAGGCTATCTTTTTCCGCCAGTTCGCGAATGCGCTCCTCTGAATATTTGCGTTGGGTTACGTCGTACATCACGCCTTCTACTGTTGCACTGTGTTGGATAGTACCGTGTTGGGTGTTGCCTGCAGGTGAAAAGATGCAGTGGACCCAGCGCACCAGATCATCTGTCGCGGTGCGAATGCGCAAATCGGATGAGTGCGGACGTTTGGTAATAAGCGATAATTTAATCAGTGAGTTGGCTTGTTCGTAATCGAAAAAAACACGCGCGATAATATTATCGTCACCCACTTCCCTCTGTTGTTGTTCGTCTAATCCAGTAACCAGAAAAAAGGCGGGATTGGCGGTGACGAGTGTGCCCTGTTCGCGCACTAAAAAAATACCGGCGCTGCTGTCTTCAAAAATCCCGCGAAAGCGTGTCTCGAGTAACTCTACGCGATGGCGCAATTGCCGCTCTTCTTCCAGCATGGTTTCGACCGTGTGCAAGAGTGCATTGATGTCGCCTGTGAGCAGGCCAATTTCGTCGCCATGATGCACGATTGCTACGTCGAGCCGATTGCCATCGCCTGGCGTAATGCGATGCAAGCGTCCGGAGAGATAGGACAGCGGGCGCGTCATCATCCAGTACACCAGAATCAATACCAGTAGTGCGACCAAGGCGGCCTGCGCCGCTAACACCATTGCGGTAGCCATGGCTGAATCGCGCGCGCGCAGAGCGATGAGTGGAATGTTGGGAACTACAGCAAGCTCGCCCACCTTTTCTTTTTCATCGAAGGGCGAGATTAAGGCAATCGAGATTGACTGCTGTTTTGCTTCGGTGCTCGTTTTTCCGTCTTGACCAATAATTTCTTTATTCACAATAATTTTTGCGCCCACCACAATATCGTTTTGCGTTAAACCGGTAACAACTTGTTGTGCGAGTTCGCGATTGCCAACGTAAGCGGCAATTGCTGCAGTTGCCTGTACGGTTTCCAGCAATTGCTGAACAGAGCGTTCGCTGTCGTTAAAGGATTTTTTATAATCGCGTTGGTAAAAAAATTGTGAGGATAACAATACGACAAAGAGTGCAGCGGCGGCGACACTAAGCGAAACTTTAATATGCAAGCTTTGGATATTCATTCTTGCGCGGGTAACTCCATCACTATTTTTACATTCTTCGGCAGCGCTTGGCGGGTGACGTAAGCAATGGCGTTCACATTGTTGGCCACTTCATTAATCAAGGTTTTTTCATCCGCCAATTGTTTGGGTGGCGACATGCGTCCGGCGAAAATTAACGTTGCCCAGTAGGCATCGACCTGTGCTTCATTTTTACCGGTGAGTCTTTTATAAAAATCGGCGCGTAGTGGTGTGCCGGTTTTTAAATCCAATGTCTGTGCGCGCTGTTGATCGGGAAAGGCGGAGACTCGCCCCATAAACAAATCTACAATTTGTTTGCGCTCAAGTGCAGCAACTGAATTTTTCGCGTTAACGATCACCAGAATATCCGCCTGGACCAGGCCGCTACACATCAGCGCAATAATGAGCAGGGATATTTTCATCATCAGAACAACACATCCAGTGCGAGGCTGATTACGGTGGATTTTTGATCCTGGGTGATCGGCTTCGTGGAATCTATGCGCAGCCATAAATTGGTGCCGGTTTTATCCACATCGAATTCTTCTATCTGAACTTTCAGTGCCATTTTCGCGGCGAAATCCCAGCGGGCGCCCACCCCATAACTGCGTTGTTTAATGCGCACACCATTCAATGTGCGCTCGGTGGCTGTTACCAGATAATCAAGCTGGGACTGATAGGGTTCAGATAATTGAATAGAGGGGCTGGGCACAAAAACGGGTGAGTTTTCGGGTTCGGCATAGCCGGTCAGCGCGTAAACGCTCAGGCTGCCAAAGCGTTTTCCCACGCTGGCATAGGCGTGTTTGCCCGCTGCCACCAGTGCCAGTTCAGACCCCAGCTGTACAAATTCGCCTTGCAACCACCAGTCGTTGTTGTCGTACTTCACGCCAACTTGGTTGTAATCAAAACTTTTATTGATGGTCTCTAGCTCGGAAAGAAAGAGACTGGCCGGTGGCCACAAGAGTGCCACTTGTTCCAAACCATCGCGCAGGGGCTTGGCTTGGTCGCTTTGTATTTCAACTTTGGCGTAGGTATAGCGCAGTTTCCAATTATTCCATTCCAGGCTGGTGCTGGCGCCGTAGAGATCAAAATCAATTTCGACACCTTGGCGGTCGTTAAAGCCAGTGGGATATTTTTCAGTTGAGTTGCCGTAAAACGCTTTGACATTGAGCATGGCATTACCCAGCTCTATGCGTTTGTTAATGTCCGCGCCATCAAAGTGGTAGAGGGAGGCGATGCCGTAAAGATCATGTGGTGGCCGCACCCAAGGAATGGCGTAACCGACCTGGCGATACTCCGAGAGCATAAATACATCGGCACCCAGGCGTCCCATGCGCAAATCCAGACTGTCTACGGGGCGATAGCGAACAAAGGCCCACTCGATGGAATTGGCGAGGGAATTATCAAGCCGGTCTTTGGCCACTAACTGCACCATGGTTCCCCACTCAGGCGACCAGTTGCTTTGCCACTGCAGGCCGAGCAGTGAATCACTTTTCCAACTGCCGTTGTGCTCATAGGCGCCGTCATTTTTGGTGACGTCGCGCCGAAACACCAGATCAGGGTTGTCACTAAGGGCAAGGCCTAGGGTGGCAAAACCGGAGAAGCGGTGCTCGGCCTCGGCGCCTGCCAGTGGTGTGATACAAAACAACAGTAGCGCGAGTAACAAAGGGGAAAAGCGTTTATCAAACATCATGGAGAAAGCAACCTGCAAATCCGCAAGGATCCAGTGAATCAAGATGGTTTGAGTATAGTCAGTGAGCGAGGCTTTGCAGGTTTACATCTGGGCGATGTATTTGGACAGGGTTTCAAATTTCTCCGCATCGTTGTCCACAAACCGGATAACGATTTTTACTACGCTGGTATCCGCGCGGTTTTCGCCCGCTTGAATGCTGTGCACATAGCCGTTGACACGTGCAAGGTTACTACCGTCGCCGGTTTCGATATCGACAACGGCCTGCTCAAACACGGTGGGTAGATCGTCGGTCCGATGCATTAAACAGCTCATCAGTTGCAACGACATTTCGCGAATCACGCAGGCGAAAGTACGGTTGTTGGAGAAGCGCAACTGCGCTTTGCCTTTAGCGGTTTTCGGCGTGTCTACGGCTTTGATGTCCGGTTTTGCCCCCAGCACGCTGGCACTGTTATTGGCGAACGGATTAACCGGTTTGGGTGTTGCGCCACCACCGCCGGTTAATACATCCACCGAGGCAAAGGCGATACCTTGGGTAGTCGCTGTACGCACACCTTGCATGGGTGTTTTACCGGCAAGCTTCAATTGTTTAAATACTTTTTTAAGCAACTCGTCAGCCGAAAAAGGTTTGGTTAAATAGTCGGATACACCCAGTTCAATTGCCTTGACGATGTGGTTGCGGTCGCCGCGGCTGGAGATCATCACAAATGGAACTGCGCCACCATTGGACATGGCGCGCACGGCAGTGAGTAATTCGGCGCCAGTCATATTGGGCATTTCCCAATCGGAGAGAATCAGATCTACCGACTGACCTTTCAGCTGCGCCAGCGCACGCGCGCCATCGGGTGCATCAAATACTTCCACACCGGGAATGTTATCGCGCAGCTGCTTTTTGATCATATCGCGGATAAAGGTGGCATCATCCACCACCAGAATACGAATGCCCATGGGTCATCTCTCTAACAATTATCCTTTCAGCCTAGCCCAGCTTGGATAATTTGCGCGCTAGTCGCATAGGTAGAATTACTTGGTCAAGTATGTGCTAACAGGCGTGCGTTAACAGGTGTGTGCTGATCAGGTGCGTGCTTGCAGATGGCGAATAGGAGCGTCGAGCGTGGTTTCGTCGTCGCGGAAGTCTCCAATCTGTGCTGCTTCTACGGCGATGCGCAGCCAATGGGTTAGTTCGGCCGGTTGGTTGAGCACTTCATTGGGCAATTGAAAGAAGGAGGATTCCACATTCACGGCGGCGCGCGGTTGAAATGCGGCCATACCTTTTTGCTGGTAGAGCGCACGTGAATGCTCGTCGGCGCGAAAGTAGAGGTGGTCATTGATGATGATGGCAAACTGCACACCGCGATAATAAATGCCGATGCCGTTAAAAATCCGGCGATAAGAAACCTCTGCCACTTGCGACAAGCGGGCAATAACGCGATCCAGATACGCATGACTGAGGTTCATCGGGCGATTTCCTATCGTCGTAGCTATTATTGAAACCCCCAAAACTGTAGGGAGCGGCGCGTCCATTTGCAATGGGTTGATAAGATCGTTTTTTGCGCCAAAATGAGCAAAGTTGAATTTTTAACTATATAAAGTTTGCTGCTGAAAATGAGTGTGTTTATGCAAATTGGGTACGACGAATAAATGCTGCTATAGTGGCCGGCTTTTTAATTCAGGACTTGCTTATGACCAACAATGACATCCTCCGCCGCGTGCGTTTTATTTTTGATTTTGGCGATGCGCAAATGATGGCTCTGTTTGCGTCGGGCGGTTTCAATGCTTCGCGCGAGCAGGTGAGCGATTGGTTAAAGTCGGATGACAAGCCTGGGTTTAAAGAATTGCGTGATGTGCAATTGGCCATTTTTTTAAATGGCTTGATCAATAAAAAACGTGGTAAGCGCGAAGGCGAGCAGCCCGAGCCGGAAAAAAAGCTCAATAACAATATTATCCTGCGCAAATTAAAAATCGCGCTGGATTTTAAAGACGAGCAAATTCAGGAGGTAATGGAACTGGCCGGGTTCCCCCTCAGCAAGCATGAGCTGAGTGCATTTTTTCGCAAGCCAGGGCACAACAATTATCGCGAGTGCCAAACGCAGGTGTTGCGCAACTTTTTAAAGGGGCTGCAGTTCAGATTGCGCGGTAATATCGCCGATGAGACAGAAGCTCTGTAGCACCTTTTTCCTCCTCCCTCTTTTGTTCTAAGCGTTTAGTTCCTTCATAACAATTACGTCCGTTCCTGCGAGTTTGCTGGATTACACTCTAAGTGCCAGCCCCTCAACTTGCATGAGTGATTGTTTATGCGCACCTATATTCGTCATCCCACATCAATTCCCATTCAGGTCTGCGCCGGTGGCGACGAACATTCGCGTGTGCGGGTGCGCAATTTGAGCTCCGGTGGCTTGTGTTTTATTACCGATAAACCGGTAAAGGTTGGCACCTTTGTCGAGTTTGATATTCCAGTGACCAAGCCGGATTATCATGGCCGCGGCATTATCGTGTGGCGCCGTGAGCAGTCATCGACCGAGTATGAGGTCGGCGTGCGTTTTACCAGCGACGATGAGTTTTTTCGCACGCGTATGGTGGAGCAGGTGTGTCAGATTGAGGATTATCGCCAGCGTCTGGCATTGAAGGGGCGGCAGCTGAGCAGTGAAGAGGCGGCGCTGGAGTGGATAGAACGCTACTCGGCGAGTTTTGATCATCACGCGCAACATTGATTGTTACTGCAAAAAAATCCCCGCGCAGTTTATTCACTGTGCGGGGATTTTTTATGTATCAGATAATATTTAATTGCTGGTTTGTTGGCGGCGAACAATCAAGTCGTTTTCGATGACCTTCATCTTCTTGTCATCCAATGGGTAGAGCAGGGTAAAAATGGTTCCTGTAATGCCAATTACCACAGGGATGCCGCTCATTAGTAGCACCATTCCCGGAAGCGAATTGATAATCGTACTTTCTACTTTTGCATCATAACCATACATTCCAAGCACAATTAAAACCATTGCGCCTGCGAAACCGTGTCCAGTCTTGTTGATAAAGGTGCCTGCTGAATAAATCAGGCCAGTGGCGCGGCGGTTATTTTTCCATTCAGAGTAGTCCACCGTATCTCCCAGCATGCTGAAAAAGAGTACTGGCATCATGCCCGCAAAAAATTCGCCAATGGTGGCCAGTGTCATCATTGCGTAAATATTGTCGGGTGCGACAAAATAAATCGCACCGTTAAAAACGGAGCCGAGCGAAAATGCGGCAATCATCAATNNAACCAGCCGGTGGCAATGGCGGCGGCCAGCGATGCGGCGAGCGTTAGGAAAAAGTAAACACCAATCAGATCCGGGCGCTTCAGGTAATACATAAAGTAGTAACTTGCTGCGCTTGGGCGCACAACAGTGAAAAGACCAAACATGATGCCGATGCACAGCAGTATCAACCAAGGGTTGTTGGTGAGCAGGTCTGCCAGATCTTTTTGTGTGGTACTTAGGTGCTCGCGGGGCTTGGCAATAATTTTGTTGCGCAAATACACAGAATACAAAAAGCACAACAACATAAACACTAATGCAGTGTATTTAGTGGTAGCTGACCAGTCATTCTGCGCAAGGCTGATGATCATTACGCTTATGCCTAGTACGGGTATCAATATCACCGGCAAATTGGCAAACAGGTCTTTCATTTCCGTCCAGAGGCTGCCTTCCGGTTCCGTTGGTGGCTTTATGCGTTCGGTGGTGCTTTTATAGGTAATGAGCATGAACACAACAAGAAGCGCGGCAAAAATCAGCATTGTGTATTGGTAGCCAACCGCTTGGTCGCCTTTGCCCAGCATTGCTACCAATGCGGGCATGGTGGTCATTACCAGCATGCCGCCCGCAAATGCACCGATAAAGCGGAAGCTGGATAGGCTGGCGCGCTCTTTAACGCTATCGGTCATAACACCCATTAATGCACCATAAGGAACATTATTGGCTGTGTAGGCGAGGGTTAGGCAGAAATAAATAACAAAGGCGTAAATGAGTTTACCGGTGTAGCTAAAATCGGGGGTAGTAAAAATCAATGCGAGAAATAGTGCCAGAAAGGGCGTAGACCAAAGAATCCAGGGGCGGAATTTGCCGTGGCGAGTTTTGGTTCGGTCGGCAATGGAGCCCATGATGATATCGGTTAATCCGTCTGATAGACGCACAATTAAAATTAATATCGCGGCGTGAGCAGCGGTTATGCCAAAGGTATCGGTGTAAAAAACGGGAATGAAAAAGCCGCTACGCCAAACGAAGTTGGCGGCCGCATCACCCATCGAGTAACCAATCT
>DQHS01000054.1 GCA_003524365.1 Cellvibrio sp.
AAATGGCGGGAAATTTTGGGTTGGATTTCATCGAGCGCGCAGGTGAGTTCGCATACGCACAGCTCTTTTTCGCGCGTGACCAGCAGCGCGATGCGCGCACGGGTGGGGTCAGCGATAACTTTGCTAAATTCAGCTGGATTCATAAAGACAATTATTCTCTCAGTCTTCGTATATGAAATTACATATATATGGATAAGTGTATATATTGCTCTAAACGTGAGCAAGTCTTTTATTGAGCAATAGAAGTATGTGGGAGAAGGTAAATAAACCTTGGTCCATAAAAAAACCACCATCGCTGGTGGTTTTTTCGTTCAGTTTCTACCAAACATGAATGCTACCAATTGGTTAGCGGGTGGCTGTTCAACTGATAAATTCTNNATCCAGTCGTATTGCGTTACCATTGGATAAACGTTGCCGTATTTGTTTCCACCGAAGGCATTCTGAATACCGTCATTGGGGATCCAGAAATTCATCATCAACTCGGTTAAATTGTCCGGGATCGGCGTGTAGGACACTTGGGGTGCTACACAAGATGGGTTACAGTCGATCCAGTCCTGATTCAAGGTTTTCACCAGCACGCCATCGANNCTCCCCATTGGCGAGTACCGTTCCAATCTGCAACATTAACACCGTAAATCAGGTTGGCCTGGAATTTATCGGGACGACTACCTTCCAATTCAATGTCAATCTCCTCCCACTCTCTGGGTGAACCTTCATGTTTGTAAGTGAAGAGTGAAGAGATATAGCCGGTAGCAACATTTCTGGCCGGGGCTTTCATGCGTGTTTCAATACGGCCATATTTGATACGTTTGGACGGTACAGTACGCAACTCGCCACAGGAATAATTGTAAGCACCTTTTTCGGCTTGGTGGTCGTAAGAATAACTACCTGCTACGTATTGATTACGGATTACCAACTCTAAATTACCGTTAACGACTTGCACACCTTGTGGTTGGAAGCGGCATATGGACTCACCACCAACAGCGCCATCACCTTTTGCCCAAATACCCGTGTTCAAACTATTAAAACGGTCATCCAGCTTCAGGGTATAGCCAGAGTAAACTCCGGTGTAGCCTGGGTAAGCCGTAGGTAAGTTGGTGTTGGCTACCACTTCAATCCAGTTAAAATTCCACCCCGTTGATTTAGAAAAAACACCCAGGCTGTATGTGCCTGCATTGAGATTCACGGTTTTGGTTACCGTGGTCCAATTGGTCCAGTTACCTGCGGCTGGAATGGTCATGTCACCCAACTGGATACTGCCACCGTTTAAGTCGACAGATGCGGTTGCGCCACCGGGGCTAACAACGCGCATTTTAATGGTGTAGCTGCCATTGGAAGGAATCACCAGATTGGAGTAAGCCAGCCACTCGTTTGGCTCGATCCAGCCAACGTTATAAGTACCCCCTGTAGGATCGTTTGTGTTTTCGATATCGACGTTATCGGAGCGGTATTTACCGCCTGAGTTACCCGCAGTCGTGTCGTAGTAGCTATTGTAAGCTTCAGCCTGAAACACAACCGCTTGCGACGGCAATGCACATAACCCCAGTAAGGCTGAGCTTAATAGCTGAAGCTTGGATTGTTTTATAAACAGTGAAAAGGAGTGACGCATAGTTATTATCCTCGTCGGAACGTAAAGCATTATTGGATTTTGGTTCACATCCTGTTTCGCTTTTGTGAAGAGGGACGGTTATCACAAGGCGCGTAAAATAATCATAGACAGGCTTTTGGGTAATAAATAGGCGCATTTTTCATTATTTTGGCGCAAAATTAAACTTTTTTAGCATAGAAGCCATAGGAATTTGATATTTAGATAATAAGTGCGCTGTTTCGGATATATGTCCCACCCAAGTATCTTGAAGTGGGACGCCGATCATATTTTTGAGGGGGAATAATGGGGTGGATTTATTTGTTGGCTGCAGGCTTGTGTGAGATTTTTTACGCGGCGGCTATGCCCAAAACAGATGGTTTTACCAAGCTCTGGCCGAGTCTGTTCTGTTTGGCATTTATTGCCGCCAGTATGTATTTGCTGTCGTTATCGGTACGCACTTTGCCGATAGGAACTGCCTATGCGATATGGGTAGGTATAGGTGCGGTCGGCACAGCGGCTTACGGCATCATCGCTCTGAATGAAGATGCCAGCATTTTGCGCCTGTTGTGTTTTGTGCTGATTATCGCGGGCATTATTGGTTTGAAATTATTGTCCGCGCCNNCCTGCCGCTAACTGATGGTTGGGTATCGAGCGTTTGTTAACCTTGTCATAAATAGCATCGGCTGGTAAGGTGCCCGCACTTTCATCGGCGAAGTTGTTTCTGTCATGATCTTGTTGCCCTCGGCGTTAACGCCGCCTTAGTTTTTCCTCTCTCCGTTGGTTTTGCGTCCGGCATTTGCTGGTGTGCGCTGCTTTGTATTTTTCAGTTTTTATATCAATTTGCGCTAGTAATGTCATTTTCGATCTGCCTCGAAAATGGTTTTTCTATTGCCCCGCTGTTTTTTGATTTTCTTATATTTTCGGTTTTTTAAAGGTATCTCGTTATGTTAACGACAGTAAAAGAACAATGGTTTTCCAATATTCGCGGCGATTTTTTATCGGGTTTGGTGGTAGCGCTCGCGCTAATTCCCGAAGCAATTGCTTTCTCGATTATTGCCGGAGTTGATCCCAAAGTTGGTTTGTATGCGTCGTTTTCCATGGCCGTGATCATCGCTTTTGCCGGTGGTCGCCCAGCGATGATTTCTGCTGCAACAGGCGCTATGGCGCTGTTAATGGTGACATTGGTTAAAGAACATGGCTTGCAATATTTGTTGGCGGCAACTGTGTTAACCGGTGCTATACAAATAGTCGCAGGTTATTTGCGCCTGGGCGATTTAATGGGATTTGTTTCGCGTTCGGTGGTTACGGGTTTTGTAAATGCGTTGGCGATTCTAATTTTTATGGCACAGTTGCCGGAACTGACCGATGTAACCTGGCATGTGTACGCGATGACCGCAGCTGGCCTCGGTATTATCTATCTATTTCCGTATATCCCAAAAATCGGAAAAATTATTCCTTCACCGCTCGTTTGTATTTTAGTGCTCACCGTTATCGCCATCATTTTTAAAATTGATATTCGCACTGTAGGTGATATGGGTGAATTGCCTGATACTTTGCCGATTTTTCTCTGGCCAGAAGTGCCGTTGAATTGGGAAACCTTGATGATCATTTTGCCTTACTCGATTCCGCTTGCTGCAGTCGGTTTGTTGGAGTCGATGATGACCGCCACGATTGTGGATGATATGACTGATACCACCAGCGATAAAAACCGCGAGTGCAAAGGCCAGGGCGTTGCTAACGTCGCTACGGGTTTGCTTGGCGGTATGGCAGGCTGTGCGATGATTGGGCAATCGGTTATTAACGTAAAATCTGGTGGTCGTACGCGTTTATCCACTTTTTTAGCGGGCGCACTCTTACTCATTATGGTGGTGTTTTTAAGCGATTGGATTTCCATCATTCCGATGGCGGCGTTGGTAGCGGTGATGATTATGGTGTCGATTGGCACTTTTAGTTGGGCGTCGATCCGCAACCTGAAAAAACATCCACTCTCGTCTAATATTGTTATGCTCACCACAGTCACTGTAGTCGTTGCCACNNGCCAACAAAATTGGCCATTACATGGCAGTGACTTCCGAGTTGAATGAAGCTGGCAGTGAGCGAACCTATAAAGTGTTTGGCGAAGTTTTCTTTCGCTCGGCGGATATGTTTGTGCGCGGTTTTGATCTGAAAGAAAAATTACCCAAAGTCACCATCGATTTAACCCACGCGCATTTTTGGGATATCACCTCAGTTGCCGCATTGGATAAAGTCGTGCTGAAATTCCGTAAAGAAGGCATTGAAGTGAATGTAATCAATATGAACAAAGCCACCACTACAATTGTGGATGATTTTGGTGTGCACCATAAACCGGAAGAAATTACACAGGTGATGGGGCATTAGTAAGGTAGTTGCGCAGGAAGAAAAAGCAGTTGTCTGGCTGCGCTTATACAGTCGGACAACTGCTATATTGAGCAAAAAAAGTTGTGATTAAATTGAACAATAAAAACTGATTTATAATTATATTTAGGAGTTTATATGCTTTCCAAGCCATGGACATATGCTAGAAATATTGTGTTTTCTATTGTTGGGCTGATTGTTATTGTAGTTTTGGCATTTATTGCAGTTAATATTAAAGATCAATCGCCTTCAGCAACTGCATTAGAATTCCAGCAATCATTGGAAAATAGAACATCAGTTGATGTGGCAGATAATGGATATATTTATTTGTTGGGGTTTGACGCTGCAAAGGATCTGGATCCCAATATTGTTGGGCAGGAACGTATTAAATGGTCAAATGAAGTTATTCGGCCGACAACAGGAGAATTTCTGAGTTTCCCTGACGCGCACTATAGTTTTGAAAAAGAACTGTCCAAAAAATTTAAGAAAATTATCGACGCTTGTGTACAGATAGACTCTGATTGCATGAGCGGTATTCATAATGATCGAGAGTTAATTCAGCAGTCGTCACAAGAGATTGCATGGAAGGTTGATCGTTACCTACAATTAATTTCATATCCAGCGTGGCTAGAATTAGCTAAGGTGGATATCCATCTACCACTACCTAGCTTTGGCGATGTAATGAAAACGCAGCGGATTAGCTTTGTTCATGCGTTTGCTACAGAAAATAATAAAACTATCGTTGAATTACTCGACAAAGATCTGCGCTTTTGGCGCACAGTGTTAAAAAATACCGACATGCTAATTGCAAAGATGATTGCGGTGGCTGCGATCAAAAACAATTTTTCATGGACTAATTACTATTTTCTAGGATTAGATGTCGATAATAAATCTGAATTTTTGCCCACGAAATTGAGGCAGCCATTTACTGATGAGGAGCTATCAATGCGTCGTTGTTTGATTGGTGAGTGGTTTTTTTATGCGGGCGCCATTGATCAACCAAATGCAATTGATATTGATAATATTACGGGTAAGTTATTATTTATGCTGTCATATCAAAAACAAGACACAATAAATATGCTGGTTGAATCCTTGCATGCAATGCAGCGAGAGATTGATGTTCCATTAGCGGATTTTGAGGCTGCGTTAACGCAACACTCATATTTAACGCCACCAAAAAAAACAATAATCTACTATCTTACTCATCCCTATAATATTGTGGGAAATATATTGAAGGATCTAGCGCCGCCCAGTATGTATGTGAATTATGTTGCGCGCAGCAAAGATTTAGAGACATTCCGGCGTGGACTTTTATTCAGCATTGAAAAAATGGATGTAGCTATCAATGCACAGAGCCAGCATGTTAGCTCCTACCATAGCAAACCTTTCATGGTAGATCAGACTAAAAAATCCGTGACGGTTACTGGTCTAAGTAACGATGATAAGTCGCAACAAACATACTTTTATTAAACCTATGGATGTTGGTTTACCAAAACAACAATTGTTGACTCATAATTATGAAAACACCCATCTTCAACATCCATGATCTAATCCTCGTGCTCACCCTCGCTGTCTGCGTGCTGCTGGTGATTTTTCAGTGGGTGCTATCCAAACAAAAAGCCATAGCATCGCAGTTGTTGTCGGGATTTTTTGTGTGCGTGGGTGCGAGTGCACTGTGTAATTTGTTGCTGTGGAATGACTATATTGGTTTGCACAGTGAATTGGTGAAAATGCTGTTGTCACTGGGATTAGTGACGGCGGTGGTGGGCAAAAGTGTATGTTTGTATTTGTATGTGGTGGCGATTACGCGCGCTAACTTTTCGCTGCGTGCCAAAGATGCTCTGCATTTATTGAATTTATTTGCGGTTGTTGGATGGGTGTTATGGGGTGGCGTGGATAGTGACCGCTTGCGCTTTCAGTCTATTACTCACACAGAATACTCCATACAGCTCACTAATTATTTATGGCACTACCTGAAATTTTTACCGGTGGCTTATGCCTTTACGGCCGCACTCGAAATTTATCGCTACAAACAACAACTAAAAGAATTCTATTCAAGTTTAAGTTTGCAAGGACCTTATTGGTTGTTATTGCTGACGCTGGGTTTTGCATTGAATTGGTTCTGGTCTCTTGCCGTACATTTGCTCGGGCAGACAGTGAGTTTTTCCATCGCCGATAGTTTTGGCATCTTCGATAATTACATCACTTTTTTGCTGGTCAATGCCCTGTTCGTGTACAGCTTGTTGTATGCACATCAATTGCTGGAAACCAAAGAAAAACCCAAAGAAAAAGAAGTAGCAGTGCCGGTAGAAATATCACCCGATGCCATTGCTCGCATTCGCAATACCATGGAGAAGCATCAGCTGTATTTAAAACAAAATTTGAACATTGAAGATTTTGCGCGGCAGGTGGGTATTCATTTCCGCGAGGTATCCAGCATTATCAATAAAGAATTCAATACAAATTTTTTTGAGTTTGTAAATGAGTATCGCGTGAATCGTGCAAAACAAATGCTGCTTGACCCGCAGTATGCCCAGATGACCATTCTGGATATTTTGTTGGAGTCCGGCTTTAACAGTAAATCGTCGTTTCACAGGTTTTTTAAGCGTTATACGGGGATGTCGGCGGCGGAGTTTAGAAAACAAACATCCGCTGCCGAATAAATATGGATACCCGCGTTCGCGGGTATGACGAAAAATACAGTTGAATGGCAAATGTTTCGTCACTCCTGCGAACGCAGGAGTCCAGATGTTTATTTATTGTTGCGACCTACGAGTGCCAGTCCACCTAGTAATACTAACCACAATAAATTCACTGCACCGCCTCCACCCGAACCCCCACCGCTAGTCGCTTTGGACGTTGCGGTTGATGATGTTGATACTGCAGTAGAACTTGCTGCCACACTCGCAGCAATACTGCTCGCGGCGATTGAACTTGGCGCAGCACTTGATGCGGCGATCGAGCTTGCTGCTGAACTTGAAACCGCAACTGAACTCACACTTGAACTGCTTGCAGGTTCATCGGCGGCTGGAGTACCGCTAAAACCAGTCGCGTTTTCTTTGGTTAATGCGAGCACCAAAATACCGTCTTTAATCACCACGTTTTCCGGTGCAAAATCCACGCGGTTGGTATCAAAGCTCCAATTGGCTTTACCCCAGCGTGCGCTGTCGAGCGTGTTGAAATCATCGCGCCAACCACCTTCAAATTGTTTGGTGACGGTGTTGTAAGTTTTGTACTCGATGTAATTTACAAATTGATAAACAGGAAGTACGGAATCATCCCAAGCGCCAACCCAAGGCACTGATTCGGATGACCAAATATTAAAACGCAATGACTGTGGATTGGTGAGACTGGTCACTGTGCTGGTGCCGGTGATGCGGCGCACTTCTACGCCATCTAAATACCAGGCAACGTAATCGGGTGTCCATTCCACTACATAGGTGTGATAGGCATCGGCGAGTGATGTATTAGCCACATGTGTTTGTTCGGTGTGAATGGTCGGGCGCGAGCTACCGAGAATAATGTTGCTCTGCCACTCGGTCGCATTATTTTTGCCGAACACTTCAATATCAATTTCTTCCCAAAAGGTATTACCCACTTCCGAACCGTTTTTGTAAGTGAAGAAGGTAGATAACACACCGCTGGCGTTGGCAACACGCATGCGTATTTCATAGCGGCCATACAAATAGCTATCGCTGGAATAAATTTCCGCGCCTTTGTAGGCCTTGGCATTAACAAGACTGGCAACCAGACTCGTGGTGACCGCTAAGAAAACACATAACATACGACGCATAACATTTACCTCAGTTACAAAAATAATGTAGAAAAATAACACGATAAAAAAATAAAAAAGGGGGCGGCGACAGGGTGTCCCCAACCCCCAAAGGGAGAAACTTTCAATAATCTGTACAACCTGGATACCTGCGTACGCAGGTATGACGAAGAATGTTAGATTTTTGTCAGCTTGATCCAATCAATATTAAAGCCGCCGCTGTTGGCATAAATCGCCAAACTTTGCACACCGGCATTCAGATAAATATTGTGGCTGATGGTCTGGTAGTTACCCCAGCCGCCGGTGTTGGGCACGCTGATGGTGCCCAAACCGACACCGTTGCGATCCAAGGTGAATTGCGCTGTTGTGAGCGCTGAGGCCACGCGGTATTCCACTTTGTAAGTGCCGGTTTGCGGAATGTTTACATTGTTGTATTTGAACCACTCGCCCGCATCGATATAACCCACGGTGCCACCGGATACGGTGACGCTACCGCCCACTTCATTAAAGCTTTCCGCCTGAATGGTGATAGACGCAGCGGGCGCACTGCTACTGCTGCCACCACCAGTGCCGCCATCAGCCGGAGGTGTGCCGGTATAACCCGTCTGACCTTCGCGTGTTAATGCGAGCACAAGTATCCCGTTTTTCACCACCACATTGTTGGGATCAAAATCGGCGAGGTTTTCGCCAAAGGTCCAGTTGGCTTTGTTCCAGCGGTTGCTATCGAAACTGTTGAAGTCATCGCGCCAGCCAGTGCCGAAACTGTTGGTTGCCGCCACATAGGGTTTGTATTCAATGTAATTCACAAATTGGTACACGGGCAGGATATTGGGGTTCCACGCGCCGACCCATTCGGCAATATTGGCGGCCCAAAGGTTAAAACGCAGATCTTGCGGGCTGGTCAGGCCGGTCACAAACTGGCCGCCATTAATGCGACGAACCTGGGTGCCATTCACAAACCAGGCGATGTAATTCGGCGTCCATTCCAGCACATAGGTGTTGTAGCCGTCGCCCAGCGAATAGGGCATGGTGTGCACACCTTCGGTTTTGGTGGTGGGCCGATTGGTGCCGATAATCACATTGCTTTGCCATTGGGTGGCATTGTTCTTACCGAAGATTTCGATATCAATTTCTTCCCAAAATACGCCCGGTTGCTCGGAGCCATTTTTGTAAGTGAAGAAAGTGGACAGCACCCCACTTCCCTTGGCGACACGCATACGCATTTCGTAACGGCCGTATTTATAGGTTTGCTTCGAGTAAATTTCTGCCGCCTTATAAGGCTTGGCAGTAGCGGTGCTGGTGGCGGTAAAACCGATCAGGGTGGCGAGCGCAAAGAGCACGCCGGTATAGCGATTGAGTTTGAACATAGCGAATACCTTTATCTTATTTATTAGAGGTAATAATCAGAAACGCTTTTGTCTGTAGTAGACCTTGTGGTGTGGCGACTACGAGCTGCCTACGAGCTTATACTCCCCAAATCGCCAAACCCGGTCGCACCAGTTTGCGCACTAAACCTGAAGTGGTGCGCAGTGAACCTGAAATGGTACGCAGTAAACGTAAAATGGTGAGTGGCAGTTTAGGGGTAAGAACTTTGGTGATATGTGCTCAACGTCATCCCCACGAACGCGGGGATCCATAGGTAGTGGGCACGGTAAAAGCTGGATACCTGCGTTCGCAGGTATGACGGGAGCACTTT
>DQHS01000345.1 GCA_003524365.1 Cellvibrio sp.
ATGTATCTATGCCGCTATCAATTTGCCCCATAAACTCCCACTCACCTTCAAGTGGATTTTCGTTTTTGTTGCGCACGCAATACATGCGATGCTGAAACAAATCGAATTTAATCTCGCGGCTAGGCGCGGCTGCGAAGTAAACATACCAGGCAGATTCGCCCGATTCAGGATCTTTATTAAAATGAATTTCCGGCGCCCACAACAATTCGCTGTAAGGCCCGGCTTCCGGTTTGTGCCATGCGTCTACGGTAGGTGCAGTGGCCAATTCCGCAATGGTTTTAGCGCGGCGCAATTCAATACGGTCATACTGCGGCACAGACGCGGTGAAATAATAGTAACCGTCAGAGTGTTTATAAATAAACGGATCGGCACGCTGGGGGATTAAGGGTGTTAATAATTCGCTCACAATTTCTCTCCAATCTTTCTTAATAATCTTTTCGTAGGTTGGAAAAGCTGAAGGCGCCTTCCGACATTTTCAACACAACAACCTGCGGGTGTTTTTTCTCATTCCCAAGCTCCGCTTGGGAATGAGGGCAAACGCTGCGCTTAATGATCAACGCGTTTTTCATCAATCATAGTGCGGTAGTAATCGTCTGAAATTTTGTATTTAAACAATATAAAGCCCAGGAGTGCATGAAAGACACCAGGAATAATAGTGAGCATCAGCGCCAAACCATGCAAGGTTTCGGGAGTTTGTACTTCGTTAGGCACATAGTTGAAATACGCCAGCAACAGACCGCCCGCCAGACCAGCCAAACCACCACCGGCTTTTTGACAAAACGAAATACCACCGAATGACAAACCGGACGCGCGCACGCCGTCTTTAATTTCACCGTAATCCACCGCTTCCGCAATGGCAGACCAGAACACCGGCGCATGTAAATCCACTACAAATGACAACAAAATATAAAGCGCAAAGGCTAAAAACACATCGCCTGGCTGCACTGCAAAATACATCGCCACAGAGATCAGCAAAACTGCTATCTGCGACCAACGGAATAATTTAATTTTGCAATAGCGCTTGGTAATCCAGGTGCTGGCGACCATAGCAACAATCGATGCTGCAATACCCGAACTGGCAAAATAGCCTGCCAATTGTTCATCACCTAAAAAATATTTAGCGTAGTAAAGTGCAACGCTGCCGCGAATTGCGTAACCCAAAGTGCCCAATACGCAGGCCGCACACAGCAATAACCACTGATCATTTTTCAACAAGACTTTAAGCTGCACCAAAATACTTTGCGGTTCCACCCGGTGTTCAATACGCTCGCGCGTAGTACCAAAACAAAACAGCATCAGCGCCACACCACAGACTGAAACCAGAATCATCGCTAACTGATAACCTTTGGCCAGATCACCGCCCCCCCAAGCAGTTGCGAGTAGAGGGACAGAAAAAACAATTGCGACGTTTGCAATTTTTGCAAAAAACATCCGGTAACCATTAGCTGACAGACGCTCTTTTGGGTCAGCGGTTAACACACCAATGTAAGAGATGTAAGGAATAGCCACGCCGGTAAACATCAGCGTTGCAAATAAATAAGTGGCATAGGCCCAGACTAATTTCATGTTGTAGCTAAAGTCGGGCGTAGTGAACAGCAGAATGATCGAGAAACCGTAAGGAATAGATAAATACAAAAACCAATGGCGGAAATTACCCCAGCGTGTTTTTACGCGATCAGTAATCACGCCCATCAGGGGATCAGTAAAGGCATCGACAAAACGCGCCACCAGAAACAATACACCCATATCAACCGGGTCGAGGCCAAAAACATCGGTATAGTAAAACGACATAAAATAGAAAAGTGCAGCCACCATGACGTTAATCGCCATATCGCCCGCGCCAAATCCGACTTTTTCAACAACACTTAATTTCTGTGACTGCATTATTGTTTGACCTCGTGTTTTTTTAATTTTTTATGTGTAAAAAAAAGCGGCATTACATTATGAGTAAATGCCGCTTCCTTTATCTCTCACCGTTTTCGGTTTGTTCTCTCCAGGTATTTTCCTGATTGTTCTCTCTAGCTGTTTTCTAAAGTGTTTTACAAAAAGTAATCATTTTCGATGGCATGAACCAGTAGCACATCGATTCCCGCCATGCCTGCACTTGCCGCTGCTTGCAAACCCAGTTTTGAATCTTCAAATACCACACAGTGTTTGGGATCAACGCCCAACAATTCTGCACAGCGTAAAAATGTGTCCGGTGCGGGTTTCGGATTTTGTACCTGATCAGCGCCTACAATGGCACTGACATATTTATCCAACCCACAAATTTTCAAAATAGTTTCGGCTTCCTGAGTGTAGGCACCAGTGCCAATCGCCATAGGTTTTATGCCGTGGTATTTCTGTGCAACGTCCAACAATGCGGTTGGTTTTACATACTTGTGCATATTGTCATGCACAACTTTTTCTTTGAAATCATTCATTTCATCAAGACTTACATCGACCTTGAGATTGAATTTTTCAAGCAGTATTTCGATGGTGCCTTTAGTTGGCACTCCCGCCAAGGAACGCATAAACGGGCGATCAATGGGAATGCCGTATTTATTTAGCATGGTGCTCCATGCAAATTCATGTAATTGGCCGCTATCCACTAGCGTGCCGTCCATATCAAATATCAGTGCTTCATAATGGTCGTACATCGTGTGCTCTCTTTGTTTTCACCAAAATTGGCGGTTAAGGTGGAAATTAGAGCACAAACCAGCCATAAGTTCGAACCCAATCATTGCTCAGGCAAGGCGCATTCAAAACTGCCTGCCTTTTCAGACACACCGACACCCGTGTACTTGGCATAAGTTGGATATGGGCACAAAGGACGGCTGCGGTCTGGAAATGCATTGCCAGTCACAATTATTTTTTCCGGTGCATTATTGTTTTCAACCCAATCGACAATGGGATCAATCATATCGAAATGATCGAGCGCTGCTGCACCACCGCCGCAATGCCCCATACCAGGAACCAAAAACAAGCGGCTCCATTGCGACACTTTTTCTTCACCACCGTTATCGTTGACCAATTGATCGTAGTAACGCGCCGTTTCCTGTGCTGAAAACCAGGGGTCGCTAACACCGTGATAAAAAAGTAATTTGCCGCCGTTGTTGGAAAAGGTATTGAGCAATGTCCAATAAGCTGAATCACCGACAAACGCCGCTGGTGTGGAAGCCGCCATAGCCTCCTGATCCACATTCATTTCAGTACTGGTAATTTTTCCAACAATAGGATGATTGCCGGGATTTAATAAACCGGGAATGCCCTGGGTTTCAGTGATGCCCGTATCAAACCAAAAACCGGGATACACCTGCATACCGAGCGAATTTTTTGGCCCAGCGAAACCCACCTTGATGGCCTTGGCTTTTTCCGGGCTGATGCACGCTTCTTTTTTCGTTGCACTGCACGAGACTGAGACAGGATCAAATNNAAATTTACAGCCGACCACATTTGAAATCATATTGTCAGCAACACCATCCAGTGCATCACACTGTTTTAACAGACCTTGCATCAGGATTGTTTTATCTTGCGCTGTTAATGCTTGTGATAAATCAGGATGGCCTTGCGCATCTTTGGGAGCCACCTTGGCGAGTGACGTCATCACCCATTTGTCAGCAAGATTAGAGAAACTGGTACGCATAGCCGGTGCACCGGCAACTATGCCATCAAACAAACGCGGATAACGTTGCGACATAATCATGGCTTCGCGGCCACCGGTTGAACAACCCATGTAATAAGAATGCTCGATGGGTTTTCCGTAGTACTGTGCAATAATGTGTTTGGATGTAACAGCAACCTTACCAATCGCCTGATACAAAAAATTTAAGGTCGCTTCCTGATCGCTAAAAAAACTCGCATCAAACCCGTGCGTGCCCTGATGCCCGGTATCTGTGGTAACCACAGCAAAACCACGCTGCAATCCAGTCATATCACCGGCAGCGTTACTGCCTAAAGGGGTCGCAACAGAACCATTTAAGCCGCCACCACCCTGCATCATAAAACGGCCATTCCATTTTTCCGGCAAGGCGATAGCAAAACCAATCGCGTAGGGTTTTCCACCTTCGCCGATACGCTCATCAATCACGCCATCGACACGACAATAACTCGAAAGAGTTCCCGNNTAAGGAACTGCTGGCACCGAACCGGCCGGCACCATAGTCGCGCTTTTTATAACGACGGAATTATCTCGTGATTGATAGCCAGTCAACTGGCTACAGCTATTACCATCTCCGACAGCGGCAGTTTGTGTGCTGGATGAGCAGGAGGACAGGAGTGCGACGCCTATAAAAACGCCCAGTAAATTTTTTATCGTTCGCACTGGCTTCCCTCACTCAATAATGACAATCGTTATTTTTGTAAATCAGAAAAATGCGCGTTAGATCGCTGATAATTCCGCAACTATCAGCGACGCGAACTTTATTTTTAATACTTAAACACCATCTTTCAAATGATAGTAAGCAGCGTTGTGGCGCAACTCGGTTTTGAAATTGCGCACAGTAGTATCTTCACCGATTACAACCGCTTCAATACCGGCCATTTCAGCGTAATCAACAATTTCATCTGCGGTTACGCCTTGAGTGTAAGCACTGTGGTGAGCACCACCGGCTTGAATCCAGGCAGCGGCAGAAATTTCCAGATTAGGGCGTGGTTCCCACAGGGCTTTAGCCACTGGCAACTTCGGCAATTCTTGTGGAGGATTTACTGTGTCAACTTCATTGATGATCACACGGAAACGCGTGCCTATATCAATCAACGAAATACACAGCGCAGGGCCTGCTTTGCCAGTGAAGATCAAACGCGCGATATCATTGCGGCAACCGATGGTGTGTAAATGCACTTCCAGTTTTGGTTTTGCAGCAGCGATGGAAGGGCAAACTTCCAACATATGCGCACCCAATACCTGATCCACTCCACCTGAATGAACGGCACCGAAATGATAAGTGTAGTCTTCCATAAAGGATGAACCACCTTGGCGACCTTTAGACATGACTTTACAGATGTGTACCATCGCCGCGGTTTTCCAATCGCCTTCACCACCGTAACCAATACCCGCCGCCATCAATCGTTGAGTCGCCAGACCTGGCAAGTTGGTTAAACCGGTAAGGTTTTCAAAGCAGTTGGTGAACGCACCAAACTCGCCGTCGGTTAAAAACTTCAACATACCCAGTTCCAAACGCGCTTCGTTTTTCAGCATTTGGTATTGATGCTCATCATCAAAAATCGCCGGGTTTACATCGTATTCTTTTTTGTAAATTTCGATTTGCGCCGCAACTTGTTCATCGCTTACTGCATCAACCACTTTTTGCAGATCGCCCAAGCCGTAAGCGTGAACTTCGTAACCAAATTTAATTTGTGCCGCAACTTTATCGCCATCAGTCACCGCCACTTGACGCATATTGTCGCCAAAGCGTGCCACCTTCAAATTCTGGCTGGCATACCAACCCATAGCGACGCGGCACCAGCTGTCGATTTGTTTTTGTACTGATTCTGTTGCCCAGTGACCCACAACCACTTTGCGCTCTTGACGCAGACGGGTACTCACATGACCAAACTCGCGGTCGCCGTGAGCCGATTGGTTGAGGTTCATAAAGTGCATGTTGATCTCAGCAAACGGCAGCTCAGCATTGAACTGTGTATGCAAATGCATATAAGGCTTGCTCAGCGCACTTAAACCGGCAATCCACATTTTTGCCGGAGAGAAGGTGTGCATCCACAGAATCAAACCCACACAGTTGGGGTTGCTGTTTGCCGCTTGGCAGACCGCTAAAATTTCTTTAGGCGATTTAACCGTATCCTGTGCAACAATCTTGATAGAGATGTTGTTAGATTCGGTTAGACCCGCTGCAATTTTTTGACTGTTCTCGGCGACTTGTTTTAACACGCCTGGACCATACAAATCTTGTGAGCCGGTGACCAACCAGACTTCTTTATCGCCGTAGATTTTCATTTTTTTTCCTCAGAAAATATTTTTCAATTTTTTGTTGGGCATTGCTGCCCAACCTACATAATTAATAACGTTTACTTCTGCCCGTAATAGGCATTTTTCCCGTGCTTGCGCAAATAGTGTTTATCCACAATGCCCTGCTTCAACGCTGCCGTGTTTGGCTGCAAGGTTTTAGTCAGATACGCCATGCGTGCAATCTCTTCCAAAATCACCGCATGGTAAACCGCATCAGCGCCGTCTTTGCCCCAGGTAAAAGGCGCGTGACCAGCCACTATCACCATGGGTACTTCTTTCGGGCTACGCGTTTTGAAGCAATCGGTAATCTGCACACCAGTTTCTTCTTCGTAATCACGTTCGATTTGTTCGTCGCTCATCACCGCCGTGCAGGGAATTTCGCCGTAGGCGTAATCTGCATGGGTAGTGCCGTAGCAGGGAATGGATTGCTGGGTTTGCGCCCAGGCAGTGGCGTAAGTGGAGTGAGTGTGCGTCACGCCGCCAATCGATTCAAAATGACGATACAAATGGGTATGGGTTTTAGTATCGGAAGAAGGACGCATGCCTCCCTCCACGATAGTATTTTCCAAATCCACAATCACAATATCGTCAGGCGATAATTTTTCATAAGCCACACCGCTCGGCTTGATTGCAATCACACCTTTACTGCGATCAATTTGCGATACGTTGCCCCAGGTATACACCACCAGATTGCGGCGCTGTAATTCCATATTGGCTTCGTAGACTTCGCGTTTTAATTCGGTGTAGCTCATTGCACACCTCCAGAAGATACAAAAGCACCGAGCTTGAGATACTTCTGATACAAGCCTTCATAAGTCGCAGCAGCGGCAGCATTCGGTGTGTAGGTTTTGCATACACTGGACGCCATCACTTTTTGTGCGCTTGCAACATCGGGATAAACACCACCAGCAACTGCAGCAAAAATTGCGGCGCCGAGCGCACAACTTTGTTCGCTCTCCAAAACTTCGATGGGGCAATTCCACACATCAGCACAGGTTTGCATAACAAAGTCGGATTTTTTGGAGATGCCGCCAATCGCCACTACCGAATTGATCGCTACGCCTTCCTGTTTAAAGCGCTCGATAATTGCGCGTGCGCCATAAGCTGTTGCTTCAACCAGCGCGCGGAAAATATGTGGTGCATCGCTGCCCATTTTTAAACCGGCAATTGCCATAGCGACAGACTGATCAGCATCGGGGGTACGACGGCCATTGACCCAATCCAGTGCGGTAATGCCCGCTTCACCAATCGCCAATTTGCTTGCCGCACTGCTTAATTCGATCAGGGTTTTATCTTCAATTTCTTGTACAAGTTTTTGTTTGGTTTCTTCATCGAGCAGCGAAGAATTTTGCAAGATATTGGTAACTGGCCAATTCACCAAATTGCGGAACCAGGCGTACAAATCGCCAAATGCTGACTGCCCTGCTTCCAGACCGACAAATCCTGGTGTTACCGAACCATCAACCTGACCGCAAATACCGACGATACATTTATCACCAATATCGGCGTAAGTGGCGACAGTAATATCACAAGTCGATGTGCCCATAATTTTGGTGAGCACACCCGGTTTTACTTTTGCGGCGACTGCACCCATATGGCAATCGAATGCACTAAAACCGACGGGCGTATTGATTGGCAAACCGAGTTTGTCCGCCCATTTTGCAGAGAGACCACCGCAAACTTGATCAGAGGTAAATGTCTCGGCCGGTAAACGATCACGCAAACCATTTAATAAAGGATCTATGCCCGCAAAAAAATCATTCGGCGGATAACCGCCCCAGCTTTCATGCCACATTAATTTGTGGCCGGTGGCACAGCGGCCCATGCGCAATTTGCTTGGGTGGGTGGTGTCGGTCAGCACTGCCGACATCCAATCGCAATGTTCGACCCACAGGTAAGCCGCTTTAGCGACAGACGCATCTTCACGCAATACATGCAGAGTTTTCGCCCAGAACCATTCCGATGAATAAATTCCGCCTTCGTACTTCAAATAGTTCTCTACTGATTTATTCGCAGCGGCAGTAATTTCCTGCGCTTCTTTAATGGCCGTGTGGTCTTTCCACAACACAAACATCGCATTGGGGTTTTCAGCAAATTCAGGTTTAAGTGCGAGCGCAACACCTTCACTATCAACCGCAACGGGAGTTGAGCCAGTAGTATCAAAACTGATGCCGACTACCTGCTGCGCTGCGCCAGCAGGAGCAGTTTTCCATAAGCCCTGCACAACTTGCTCAAGGCTTTCTAAATAGTCGAGCGGATGCTGGCGGAATTGATCTTTCGCCGGAACGCAGTACAAGCCTTTTTTCCAGCGCGGGTAATAGACCACATTGCTGGTTACTTCTTTACCGGTCAGGGCATCTACTAACAGGGCTCTGACAGAATCAGAACCATAATCCAGCCCCAAGGCGTAAGAGGTCATAACATCACCCATTTTTATACTATTGCCTCACTAGAGGATATTAATATTGTATGACAATATTATTCCGATTAGCCCATCCCATGTCAATTGGTTTAACGGGGTCTACGGGCGCTTTAAATGCTTATTTTTTAGCGGGTTTCGCAGCCTTATTGGCCGTGACACCTTCGCTGGTCATTATGATGCGCTTGATGGTGCCATCGGGGTTGTAAAACAGCTCATCAATACTCACCGAGCGGCGATATTGACCGCCATCTGGCCGACCTGCGCCGGTGTGATAAATAAAATAGTGCTTTTTATTGAACTCAATGATCGCCTGATGATTGGTGGGTGTATTGCCAGCCACTTCATTCAAAATGCCTTTGTATTCCCAGGGGCCATTGATGCTCTTACTCATCGCATAACCGATTTTCTCAGGAAAGCCCATGGCGTAAGACAGGTAAAAATTGTCATGGTGTTTGTGGATCCAGATCGCCTCAGTAAATTCCGGCAGACCTTTGATTTCCATAATCGGCCCATCTAACTCAATCATATTTTTCTTGAGCTTGGCGTAATAGGCTTTTGTATTGCCCCAGAACAGATAAGCTTGCCCGTCGTCATCGATCCATACGGAAGGATCTATATCGTCCCAGTCGTTGCTGGTTGCAGTGGTCATATCGTTAGTAATCAACGCCTTACCGCGTGCATCTTTAAAGGGCCCAAGCGGGCTATCGCCCACTGCAACACCAATCGCAAAACCAGGCTTGGTGTCGTTGTGGCGCGCGGTGATATACCAGTAAAACTTGCCATCGCGCTCAATAATTTGGCTGGCCCAAGCATCACCTTTGGCCCATTTGAAATCTTTTACACGCAGGCGGGGGCCATGGGATTCCCAATTGACCATGTCATCAGAGGAGTAGACCAGCCAGTCGTGCATCTCAAAAAATTGGGTGTTGTCTTTGGCTTCGTCGTGCCCGGCATAAAGATAGACCTTGCCGTCATACACCATCGCCGCTGGATCAGCGGTGAATACATCGGTAAAAATCGGGTTGGCAGCCTGTGCAGCACCGGCAGCAGTGGCCACAGCCAGGATCAGGGGTGTAATCAGGGATCGCATCTATACCTCTCTTATTCTCATCGCCTATCAGAAAGCGGCGCTTATCTTTTTAGAGCATCATCCAGCTGAGCGTGCTGGGGTTGATTTATATTGATATTATATTACAATTAAATCAAGTCTTCGCAGCGAAAAGTTTTGTCAGCAAACTCTTATATCGGCGTTTGCTCAGTAAACCTGCGTAATTTGGATTGCTGTGCCCTGCTAAGACTCTTTATATTGTATGACTTTAATAATAATCAGCAGGTATGATTAACCCTATGTCCCGATCCAGCAAACAGCCCAATGCGCTGGGAATGGCCGACATTGCCCAACCGATCCAGACGATAATTCAGAAAAAATACGCACCCGATAACAATATTCACATAAATTGAACCATGCCCATTACACGAGGACGCCTCATGAGAACCCTGTTTAAAACTCTGACACTCGCCGCCGCTATCGGAATCACCGCCACCGCCAATGCACTCACCGTAGGTTTTGCCCAAGTGGGATCCGAATCCGGCTGGCGCACCAGTTTTTCTGAATCGGTAAAAGCGGAAGCGGAAAAACGCGGTATCACCTTAAAATTTTCTGATGCACAACAAAAACAGGAAAACCAAATTAAAGCAGTGCGTAGTTTTATCGCGCAGCGCGTGGATGCCATTTTAATTGCGCCGGTAGTTGAAACCGGTTGGCAGCCAGTGTTGATGGAGGCCAAACGTGCGCGCATTCCGGTGGTGATTCTGGATCGCAACGTATCCGTTACCGATCAATCCCTCTACCTCACCCGTATCGCACCGGATTTTGAATTGGAGGGCCAACGCGCTGCCAATTGGCTCACTGAAAAAACCGCTGGCAAATGTGCAATTTTGGAACTGCAAGGTACCGTTGGATCGAGTGCCGCCATTGGCCGTATGAAGGGTTTTAATGACACCATCGCCAAATTTCCGGAAACCAAAATTGTGCGCAGCCAAACCGCCGAATTTACCCGCTCCAAAGGTAAAGAGGTAATGGAGACCATGCTCAAAGCAGAGGGCGGCGGCAAAAACATTTGTGCAATTTGGGCGCATAACGATGAAATGGCGCTGGGTGCAATTCAGGCGGTGCGTGAAGCTGGCCTGCAACCGGGCAAAGATATTCTGATCGTTTCAGTGGATGCGGTTGACGATGCACTGAAATCCATTATTGCTGGCGATATTAATGTATCTGTGGAATTAAGCCCGCACCTCGGTGGCCCGGCGTTTGATGTGATCAATGAATTCCGTGCCGGTAAAAAAGATTTCGAAAAATGGATTCGTATGGGTGGTGCTGTTTATACGCAAGAAAATGCGGCTGCTGAATTGATGAAACGCGGAGCTAACTAGCTTAAAAGGGAATCGTCATCCTCGCGAACGCGGGGATCCACTAAACAGTAGCTGGATACCTGCGTTCACAGGTATGACGATGATTACATTAATTGAGAATAATCAAATGTCAGATCAAGTAATACCCGTCTTACAGCTCAAAGGAATCCACAAAATATTCCCCAGCGTTCATGCCTTAAAAGGTGTTGACTTTAATTTATACGCTGGAGAAATTCACGCATTACTCGGTGAAAATGGCGCAGGTAAATCCACGCTGATCAAAGTGATGACCGGTGTATACCAGCGCGATGGTGGTGAGATTTTATTGGAAGGCAAACCCATCTTCCCCAGCAACACTGGCGATGCGCAAGACCTCGGCATTAGCACTGTGTACCAGGAAGTTAATTTATTGCCTAACCTCACCGTTGCACAAAATATTTATCTTGGTCGCGAGCCGCGCCGTTTTGGTTTAATTAACTGGAACAAAGTCAATCGTGATGCGCAGGAATTACTAAAAGGCTACGACCTGGATATAGATGTAACTCTCCCGCTCTCGCGCTATTCAATTGCGGTGCAACAATTAATTGCCATCGCACGCGGCGTGGATATGTCGGCAAAAGTATTGATCCTCGATGAGCCCACCGCCAGCCTTGATGCCGACGAAGTGCAGTCGCTGTTTCGCATCATGCGTGAGTTAAAAGCGCGCGGTATCGGCATCGCGTTTGTGACGCACTTTCTCGATCAGGTTTATGCCGTGTGTGATCGCATTACCGTATTGCGCAGTGCACAACTTGTGGGTGAATTTGAAACTGCCACCTTGTCACGCAGTGAATTGATTGGCCATATGCTCGGCAAAGAGTTGGCTGCACTGGGCGAACACAAACCGCAAACCAATACTGATTGTGGCGATGCACTATTGGATGTGACGGGAATCAGCCGCACAGCCACCTTATCACCTACCGATATTCAAGTTTGTAAAGGTGAAGTGGTTGGCCTTGCCGGTTTACTCGGTTCTGGTCGCACAGAATTGTGCCGCTTGATTTTTGGCGTGGATAAAAAACACGGCGGCACAGTGATGTTTAACGGCAAAGCCGTCAACTTTTCTTCGCCGCGCGATGCAATTGATGCAGGCATAGGGCTCTGCCCGGAAGACCGCAAACACGATGGCATTCTTGGCCAGCTGTCTATTCGCGAAAATATGATTCTCGCTCGCCAAATCAAACAGGGGTGGTGGAAATTTATTTCGCGCAAAGAGCAGGAAGCCATCGCCAACCAATATGTAAAAGAATTAAGTATTGCAACGTCCGATATTGAAAAACCTATCGAACAATTAAGTGGCGGCAATCAGCAGAAAGTAATCCTCGCCCGCTGGCTCGCTGCTAATCCTTCCTTGTTGATTCTCGATGAACCTACTCGCGGCATCGATATTGGCGCTCACGCCGAGATTATCCGCCTGATCCGCAAACTCTGCGACCAGGGTTTAGCCTTGGTAGTGGCATCATCGGAGCTGGAGGAATTGGTAGCGTTTAGCAGCAAAGTGATTGTATTGCGCGACCGCAACAAAGTCGCAGAGCTGGAAGGCAGTGATATTAATCCGCAACGCATTATGCAGGCGATTGCAGCGAGTTGATAAAAATATTTTTTGTCATGCCCACGAATTCGGGTATCCATAACAATCAACAGCTGGATCCCTGCGTTCGCAGGGATGACGACGAACATATTGAGCAGAATACAAATGGGAATCGTCATACCCGCGAACGCGAGGATCCATAACAATCAACAGCTGACCCCCTGCGTTCGCAGGGATGACGACGAACATATTGAGCAGAATATAAATGGGAATCGTCATACTCGCGAACGCGGGTATCCATAAAACGAAGAGAACATTATGAACCTGACTAAAAACCAAAACCTGCGCCGCTATGTGTGGCCCTGCGCCGGTTTGTTGTTGTTATTAATGATCAACGCCATCATCTCACCGGAATTTTTTCATATTGAATTTAAAGACGGTCGCTTTTACGGTAGCGTGATTGATGTATTAAATCGCGCGGCGCCAGTTGCGTTACTCGCCATCGGTATGGCACTAGTGATTGCAACCGGTGGAGTGGATTTATCGGTCGGCTCAATTATGGCCATTGCTGGAGCTGCCAGCGCCTATTACATCACCAAAGGTGTGGATAACCTCGCCATCATTATCGGCGCCGGTTTAGTGGCCGGATTAATTGCCGGTGCAATCAATGGTTTTATGGTGGGTTATATGAGTATCCAACCCATTGTTGCCACGTTAATTTTAATGGTCGCCGGACGCGGTATTGCGCAGTTAATGAATGAAGGCCAGATAGTGACATTTGATCACCCTGGTTTTGCATTTTTAGGCACCGGTGATTTTCTCGGCCTGCCCTTCCCCGTTGTACTGGTGATCATCACCTTTATTATTGTGCAACTATTAACACGCAAAACCGCACTGGGTTTATACATTGAAGCAGTGGGAGCCAATCCATCGGCAAGCCATTACATGGGGCTGAATGCCAAAGCAATTAAAATGAGTGTGTATTGCGTTGCAGGTTTATGCGCTGCACTGGCCGGTATGATTGCCGCGGCTGACATTAAAGGCTCTGATGCAAATAATGCCGGTTTGTGGTTAGAGCTGGATGCCATTCTCGCGGTGGTGATTGGTGGTGCATCGCTAATGGGCGGGCGTTTTTCTATTTTCCTCGCGGTGATAGGCGCACTGATTATTCAAACGCTCAGCGTCACTATTATCCTCAGCGGTATTCCACCGAAATTTAATCTGCTGATCAAAGCCAGCGCGATTATTATCGTACTGTTAATGCAATCGCCTCTGTTCCAACAACAATTAAGCCAGTTAAATTTCTGGAGCAAAAAGAACAAGGAGATTAACCGTGCTTAATCCAAAATTTATTCCACTCGCCGTCACCTGTTGTTTATTCTTTTTATTATTCGGCATTGGTGCCGTGCAATTTGAAGGCTTTGGCAGCTCGCGTGTGTTGTTTAATTTGCTCAGCGATAATGCGTTTCTAATTATCGCCGCCGTTGGCATGACCTTTGTAATTTTATCGGGCGGTATTGATTTATCCGTGGGTGCCGTAATCGCACTAACCGGCGTAGTGTGCAGTGTATTAATCAGCAAATACCAATGGCACCCGCTGGTGGTATTTCCCGTGGTATTAATTGGCGGCACGGCGTTTGGCGCAATCATGGGTGCGATTATTCACTACTACAAAATGCAGCCGTTTATTGTAACGCTCGCGGGAATGTTTTTTGCGCGCGGTTTGGCGAGTGTGATCAGCGAAGAATCCATTCCCATCGAACATGAGTTTTACAATCAAGTCGCGGAATTTGGTTTTATGCTCCCCGGCGATGCCTGGGTCGGTACCTCGACGATCATTTGTTTGTTGGTACTATTCGCCGCCATTATCATCGCCCACTACACACGCTTCGGCGGCCGTGTTTACGCCGTCGGTGGTGATGCTAATTCTGCTGCATTAATGGGTATTCCACTCGCACAAACCACCATTCGCATCTACGCCATCAGCGCCTTCCTCGCGACACTCGCCGGCATCGTCTACTCCTTTTACACCTTCTCCGGCTATTCACTCGCCGCTGTCGGTGTAGAGCTTGATGCAATCGCCGCAGTGGTTATCGGCGG
>DQHS01000313.1:0-29954 GCA_003524365.1 Cellvibrio sp.
AAGGACGGCTTCATCTTGTTTTTTTGCGTGGTTTTCAATGATGTTGCAGAGATTGCCTAAAGTCATAGCTCCTACTGCGCGTGCAGATGATTTTAACGTATGTGCATGTGCGGATAGTTGGGGCCAATCTTGTTGTTCATAAGCAGCCTTAATTTTCTGCTCTAACTGAGCTGAACTCTGCAAGAAATCGCTCAAAAAATCATTGATGATAAGTGCATCCGCACCCACCAATTTAACCAGTACATTAATATCCACACTATCCACACTCTCCACACTCTCCACACTCTCCACACTCTCCACACTCTCGGTAGTGGGCTCTTTACTGTGGAGAGTTTTTGCCAGGCTCAGGGTGAGAGTTTTGAGCGTAATTGGTTTTGTCAGATAGTCGTCCATGCCAAGTGCCAGGCAGCGCTCAGCTTCACCTCGCAAGGCGTTGGCCGTTAGGGCAATGATTGGAATATAGGTGCCCTGTAGGATTTCTTCGGAGCGAATTTTTTTAACTAACTCATAACCATTTAATTCCGGCATATGCAGGTCGGTCAAAATTAATGAGTACTGATTGTTGCGCCATTTCTCCAACGCTTCTTCGCCATTGTTGGCTATGTCGGTGTTATAGCCAAGCAGTTCAAGCTGATAAACAATGACTTTTTGATTGGTTGAGTTATCTTCAACCACCAGTATTGGTAGCTCTTTTTCATTCAGCGCTATGGTTTGCTGCTGTTCTAAATAGGTAGGCTTCGGAGGAAGAATTATTTCGTTACTATTTTCTACGGGCAGGTGCAGGCGCACTGTAAATTCTGCGCCTTGATCCAGCTCGCTGACCAGATGAATACTACCCTGCATCAGTTCAATCAGACCGTGGGTTATACTCAGCCCCAATCCGGTGCCACCGAAATGACGACTGGTCGATGCATCTGCTTGCACAAACGGTTTGAATAACCGCGTCTGGTTTTCTTTACTCAGGCCAATCCCGTTGTCCTTTACCCTTATTTCAAACTCCACTTCTTGTTCCGTTTTGTCGATCAGCACAGTGGTAATACTGACGATACCTTTTGGTTTTCGTTTGCTCGAAAATTTGATGGCATTGCTGATTAGATTAAGCAGTATCTGCCTTAAACGCTGTTCATCGCCGCGCAATACATTCGGTAAGTTATTATCGGTTTCAATCTGTAAGGTTACATTGGAATAAAGTGCAGCGGGCTCCATCAGTTGCACTGCTTTTCTGAAGGTATTGGCGGGCGAGAAGGGTAGGGATTCTAATTCAAGGCGACCAGCTTCTATTTTTGAAAAATCTAAAATATCCTCAATAATATTCAGTAGCGACATGGCTGAATCGTGAATTATATCCACCATCTCAATTTGGTAGGCGCGCAGCTGGGTCTGTTGCAGTACGTCAATCATGCCGATAACACCATTAATAGGGGTTCGTATTTCATGGCTCATGGCAGCAAGAAAATCGGATTTTGCCTGGCTGGAGAGTTCCGCTAATTGATGGGCTTGTTCCAATTCAGCAATACGTTTTCGTTCGGTAACGTTTCGCTCTACGGCAATCCAGTGAGTATGGTTGCCTGTGTCGTCGGCAATAGGTACCAAGTCCATTTCCACGTGGAGCTGATCGCCTGATTTTGTGCTATTTGTTAGTTCCGCGCGCACTGGCTGCCGGTTTTTCAGCGCATTCCTGACTTTATCCAGTTCACTTTGTTGTACGTTTTTGTCGCGAAGAAACGGGGGCGGTTTATTGATAACTTCGTTAAGGGTGTAGCCCATTAATTTTTCAAAAGCCGGGTTTACAAATAGAATTTCGGGATCTGATTCTTCTGGTGGTGTTGCGGTGGTAATGATCACCATGTCGTTCATGTGCGCAATACATGTCTCCATGAGTCGCAATTGCTGTTCATTTTTGCGACGCGACGTAATATCTTGAAAATAAATTGCAAGCCCCTCTGATGATGGATATGCGTTAACGCTAAACCATATTGTTAGCGGTGAGTAATAGGCTTCAAAAGATACTTTTTCACCCGTAGTTGCCGCTTTTTTATATTGAAATTCAAAATCACTATCTACAGTCTGTGGAAATTCCGCCCACATCGTTTTGCCTAATAATTCAGCGCGTGAACGACGCAGTAGTTGTTCCGCTTCCTGATTGATGTAGGTAAATTTCCATTCAGTATTCATAGTTACAAATGCATCGGTGATACTTTCCAATGTCACAGTCAGTCGGTCGGCTAGTGCCTGAGCTTTTTCTTCATTAGTTTTGGTGTCGTGAATGTCAATTGCACTCCCGTACCAGCGCACCACTTCATGTTGTGAATTAAAAACCGCGACCGCTCTGGCGAGATGCCACCGATAGTTGCCATTGGCCTGACGCAATCTAAATTCAATGAGGTAGAGGTCATTATCCTGCGTCGCCTTTTCCCAAGCGTCAGCAGCCAGCTTTCGATCGTCGTGGTGAACTACTTGCAGCCATTCGCGCTGGTTGTTTATTTTCGCTTGATCAATACCGGTGTATTCAATGAAACGATTATTCACGTAGTCAATTGTGCCATCGGATGTCGCAGACCAAATAATAATAGGCAGTGCATTGGCGAGTTGCTGTAAGCGCTGGCCACCTTGGGCAAGTGATGTTGCAGCATGTTTCTGCTCGGTGATGTCTTGAAATGAGCCTTCAAGTCGTACAATTTTACCCTGTTGGTCGGTGATCGCTTCACCCAGTGTTCTAATCCAAAGATAGCGCCCTCCCGCCGTGATGATTTGTAACTCTTCATCATATGGGGTGCCGTCTTCCCGGCAGCGATTAATAGCCTCCCTGATGACTTTGCACCATCGGAGAGGGTACATATCCAACAATTTTAATAAGGGCAAAGAGCTATTTGGGGGTAGTTCCAAAATCTTACAAACTTCATCATCCAAACTGATTTTGTTGGTGCGAACGTCCAGAGACCAACTGCCCAAGCGGGCAATACGAGCCGCTTGACGAAGTTGGCTCTCTTGTTGTTGTAAGCGTTTTTCAATATGTTTGCGGTGAGTTATATCCGTTGCAAGGCCCGCTATTCGGTAAACATTTCCGCTTTCATCGCGAATCGGAAATGCTCGGTCTTCTATCCAACGAATATTGCCGTCAGGACGAATAATGCGATATTCCTGATGATAGTGACCTAGTGCTTGATTTGTTAACGCTTTAATCAATGAGGGTTTGTCATCGGGGTGGATGGGCTCCAGCCAGGCAGCAGGATTTTCATAAAGTAATTCACACGAGCGCCCCCAAATTCGCTCGTACCCTGGTGAAATATAGAGCATTTTGCCTTTGCTTATATCCGTGAGCCAAAATACCTCACTAATAGTTTCCGCTAATTCTTTGAAATGAGCTTCCCGATCATGATGTGATTCCTCAGTAGTACCAAGCGACAGTTCAAAAAGCCAGGTCATTATAAAAATGATAACCAATAAAATTAATACCACAATAAGTGTCGCGTAAAACGTCAGCTCATGACTGTTGGTCGTTAGGAGGCCTGCTGATGATTGAGTCGGTAGAAGACCCTGTTGTTTTTGGTATACATGTAAGGCGACAAGAAACATACATAGTGCAAAAGCGCTGAACGATAGGGCCCAGATCCAATAACGCGAATAAGCTGATTTGTGGGAAGAATGCTTGTGTCTGCTCATAGATGCTCACTTTGCAAAATGTTTCGTCTACACTCCAACAAATAGCTGGCATAAAGTGAAAGTTTAGCTCAGCCTTAGTAATTCACGAGAGTTTGCTTTGTATGCTGCAGGGCTCAGATTCCTGTGCTGCATAAATGGATTAGGACTTGATAGGGGGCCATATGACGGAAGCCTTTTTACCGTCACCGTTTGCATCGCGTGCCGTTTTTGCCAAGGCAAGCCTTATCGGTATAGCGGTTATATTTGTTGCGGATTGGTTTACACCCTTGGGGTTCGGTCACGGCATGCTCTATAGCCCCATGATTCTGTTGGCGCTGATTTACGGTAGCCGGTCGTTCGTATTGGGCGTGGCGTTTGGTGCGGCACTACTCACTCTCATCGGTATGCTTTTTTCGCCTGCGGCACCTGATGGCTTCACAGCGAAAATCGTTATTGCAAACAGAATTTTGTCGATTGTGTTAATCGCATTTACAACGGGTTTATCGCTGTGGTTCCTCGCGAATGTACATAAACTGAATAAAGCCACAGAAGCATTAGTCGCAACTCAACAGAATTTATCAGAACAACATCATCTTTTGCGTATTGCTAGTCAGGTGGGCCATCTTGGCGGCTGGGCTATTAGCTTGCCAGAACAGAAGGTGACCTGGACTGATGAGGTTGCAAATATGCACCACCTGCCACCTGGTTATCACCCCGACGTCGATGAAGCGATAAGTTTTTATCATCCGGATGATCGCGAACTTGTGCGAAAACTCGTGCGTGATTGCATTGAATACGGAGTCGCATTTGATGATGAGGTACGCTTGCTAACTAGTAACCAGGATGTGCTCTGGGTGCGTATTATGGGAATGGCATTGCGCAATCATCAAGGAGATGTGATTCGTATCCAGGGCGCCACTCAAGATATTAGCCGGCAAAAACAAATTGAAGATTTAATTAAGCTCAGCCACGAAAAATTTTTCAACCTTGCAGATGCAATGCCAATCGTCGTTTGGAGCGCACAAGCTAACGGTGTTGTAGATTACGTAAATCGTGCGCTCAGCGACTTCAGCGGTTTAGATATAGAGGAATTGCTTCAGCCGGGGCGCTGGTTGAGTATATTGCATCCTGATGATTATGAGCGCGCTGAGGCTTACTGGAATGAATCTGTTGATACAGGGGAAGATTATATTATTGAGTTTCGAATTCGTCGTAAAGATGGAGAATACCGTTGGCACCTAACGCGAGCCCAGCCAGTGCGCAATGAGCTGGGTTCAATAACCAAGTGGTATGGTGGAATAGTGGATATTCATGAACATAAAATGCTTGAACGTGAACACCAGCTCATTGTGGGTCGCTTAACTACTAACAGCCTAAGCCTATCTAAGTAATCTAATTTTGTTACGCCTATCACAACTTACCCAAATTATTGTTTCTCTAACAGGGAAATAATGTCTTGTGTGTATTTATCAATAGTGTTGCTTTCGCTGAGCATTAAATCCATTCGTTGATAACATTCACTGATTGCATTATCAAACACCGATTTTACGGCGGGCGATGGATTCATAAGCTTAACCGAGCTTTCCATTTCTCGGGTGAAATCAATGATAATGCCTTTTGCATCGCTGGATTGTGAGTGATGTTTATGATTGATCTGTGAGAGTGTTGCGCTTATTTTGTGTAATGCGGAGCTCATGGTTGAATCGTGTTTTGATAGTTTTGCCTGTGAATCCAAATGACCAATCTTTGAATTTAGCAACTGCACTATGGTATCCAGTGTTACTTCCAGCAGTGCTTGCGCTTCATCTTCATCCGGTGGGTTTCTAACAATTACGCGTATGTGGCGGCGAAAAAAAATAATGCCTTCATTGGTGTAGCCAATGGCGCTGACACTGTCCTGTTGTTTTAGGGATTTTTGTTCCAGCGGTGATGTTTTTCCATCTGAGTAATGCTCAATTTTATCGAGATCACTGGCTAAATAGAATCCGTACGCAATATTAATGGATTTTAATGTGGTCACTAATAGTTGGGCTGTGGATTCAATATTGTTGCACTCCAATAGTTGCATCGCAAATCTATTCACTATATTGGCATGTGAGCATTGCTCAATGGTTTGATGTAGTTGAGATGACATGTGTTCAATGTCACGATTTAATCGCTCAATATCGGGGTGTTGTAGTTTTTCATGTTCATCGCTCATTTGATCGCGCAATAACTCCACTTCGCTTTCCAGTGTTTCTATACAATACTCGCACTCTTTTACCAGCCGTTCCAGCTTTACAATCTCTTGAATTTTTTCTTCTTTTAGTGTGTCGTCTTCAGTGGTTAGCATTGATTCGCGCAATAAACCAATTTCAGAATTGAGTTCCAGAATTAACTTGCGCTGGTTTTGATTATTGCTGCGTAGCTTTTCAACTTCTTCAAGTGAGCGTTGCGGGCCGCCGTCCTCCGCCCATGAGGGGAGCTCATCGTCTTCGTTGGTAAGTTGTGCAGTAGATGCCTCGTTTGTGTCAGGGTTCGAGCCGCTGTAGACGGCAGTATCTTGCTCAGTTTGCTTAAATTGCTGAATGTTATTGCGCGCGCTCTTGAGTTCATTTTGTAAATTGGTGATGTGATGGTCAGATTTGAGCATGTCAATTTCCAGCGCCTTGACCTTGGCTTCAAATTTGTCTTTTTCACTTTTATCCATATGCGTTAACGAGGCGGTCAGATTTTGCGTAAGTTGATTTAATAGCCCCTGCTTTCTTTGGCTTATGTCATTAATGTTCGCTATCTGGAAAATGCTTCCTTCATAGGCATGGGTTGCACGTTCGTGGCGCTGATAGGGGGCAGATTCTTGTTCATTGGTTTCTGAGGTGAGGTCGATGCTGCTATCGGGGAACGCACGTTGAAACGCATTAATCATCGTTTGCAGTTTGCGGATGCTATCGAGCTGATTTTTATTTTGGCTGGACAGTGATTCACTCTTTTGTCGAGCAAGGGTCAACTGGCGTTTCAGGCGTGAGTTTTCCACTTCTTGTTTTTTCAGTGCGTCAATTTTTTCCTGCAGTTGTTTTATTCTGCCGCCACTTGGATTTTGGTCTTTTGGCATGTTGCGCACCCAGCGCACTATGTCTGCCATTTTTTTCTCAAGCACAAGCCAGTTTTCCGGACTATTTTGTTTGGTACGATTTTCTGCTTCTGCTATTGCCATGAGATAGCGCAAGGCGGCCACTTTGGCGCCAAAAGGAGCATCGGGCGCCAAACTCGGGATTCCTCCAGGGATGAACTTTTTGAAACGATCAATGGAATATTGCGCGATACTGTGCAGGAAAATACCAACCGTATCACCGTGTAATTTCTCTGGAATATCGTTGTCGTCGCTAAAATTTAGCTCATTAATTATATGTCGCGTCCTCTTGCGCAGCTCTTTATATTCCATAGTTAGAGCATCGCGCTCTCTTTTTAACTTTAATGTTATTAAGGTTAAAAAAATGCAACTGACGAGTAGCACAAAAATTACTTCAGCAAAAATAAGTGTAACACTACCAGTATCTGGCATTAGTCAGGCCTCCGTTTTTGTCCTTATTATAGTCGGGGCTCTGAAGGTAGAGTGACTTTTATCTCAAGCCGGTGCGAGTAAGCTGCAGTTCATTTCTTGTTGTTTTACCAAACCCTACATCTTAATATGGTTGAGCGCTATGGCCCGATCGGTGGCAATTGGCGCCGCTGGCAATGCTGGCATGACGTTTCGGATACTTATAATAATGAATCAAAATTTTCTTAATCTTCACGATGCAGTATTAATTCTCACCTTCATCGAATGCCTGTTTTTAGTCGGGCTACTTAAAGTATTGCCGACTGCAAGGCCCCAGTCGCGCGCACTTCTGTCGTCCTTTTTTGGGCTCAACGCTATTTGGGTAGTGGTTACACTCTTGTCCTGGAATGATGAGCTTAGAACGCTTTGGATCAATACGACGTTATTTACGCCTGTGCTGACTGCCTTCGCTCTCTTGTTACAAGGGCCTTGTCTCTATTTATATTTTCGTTCGCTGGTAGACACTATTGATTTCAAACATTGGAAAATGTGGCTGCATCTGCTGCCATTTAGTGTAGTTGCCTTGGCGATTATTGTATTCGATGTGGATGGTGTTGCCTGGATTTTAAAAACAGCGATGCCCGCTGAAAAAGAAGCAGCAGCCAGATTTGCCTGGACGGTTATTCGCTGCTTGCCTATTGTTTATATCGCAGCATGTTTCTCGGTATTGCGGCGCCTGCATGAGCAGCAGCACCATTTGTATTCGGTGGTATCGCCTGCCAAATTGAAGTTGGATTATTTTGTATTGCTGAGTTTCGTCACTCATTGGCTGTGGGCATTTTTCCAATATGTTGTCGGCAATTTTCTCAGCGAGGAAGTGAATGATATTATTGGCAACTGCGAAGATTATTTGGTAGTACTGCAATTGAACGCCCTACTAGTGCTGGGCTTGATCAATGCGAAAGAGCTGTTAAACGTTACACCTTATGACGCCAAGAAGGTAACTAGCCAGCCGCTGGATGAATCCAAGATCGAGCTGGTAGAGCGAGTCATCAAAGAGCAAAAAATTTATTTGGAAAATAATATTAACCTTGACCGATTTGCGGAGGCGGCAGGTCTTAAACCGAGGGTTTTGTCCTCAATATTACATTCGCACTACAAGCTGAATTTTTTTGATTTTATCAACGGCTTGCGTGTGGAGGAGGCCAAACGATTATTAACAGCACCAGAAATGGAGGATGTGTCGATTTTGGATATTATTTATAAATCCGGTTTCAATAGCCAATCATCATTTCAGCGCATGTTCAAACGCATGACTGGCTGCACACCGAGCGAGTATCGGCGTAATGCACGCGCGTCTACTTCGCCAGTGAATAGTCTTCGATTCAACTAAAATATTTCACATAAAAAAGAAGGTTGCACACTCGCGTATGCAACCTTAATAGACTTACTAAAAAACAACCGCTAGTTATTTTCCTGCGCAGCTGGGCAAAGTGAAATTGGTGCCGGTGTTGCCAGTAAAACCAAAGGTAGTAGACGCACCACTCGCCAGATTTCCGTTATAGCTGACATTAGTGGCGGTTACTCTGCTTGTGCCGTTGCCGCTAAGTGTTGCATTCCAACCGCTGGTGATTTGCGCGTTCTGTGCAAAGTTCAAATACACCGTCCATCCATTTACCGCAGCTCCTGTGTTGGTTACGCGTACATCCGCTTGGTAACCGCCTGACCAGTTGCCGGTGCGAGTCACCGTGCAGTTAAATTGGCTGGGCGCTGCACTGGATGCGCTACTGGCGACAGAAGAGCTGGTTGCTGTCGATGAACTGCTCGCTACCGATGAACTGCTCGCCGCCGAACTCATGTTGCTTGATGAACTGCTGGAAGCAGGGCTAATTGATGATGCTGCGCTGCTAACCGAGGATGCCGAGGAGACTGGGTTGGCCGAATCGCCAAAGACCGAGACTTCCCAGAGTGAATAGCCCCAGTTGGGATTGGCTTTGCCGGTCAGGCTGATACGCAGGTAGCGCCCTTGGCCAACGAATGACAGATTTTCAATGCCGCCTGCGCCATTATTTTTGCTGAAAATCGGGTTGGAAAAATTTACGTTGTCAGTAGAAATTTGAATGTTGTACGCCGTTGCATAAGCGGCTTCCCATTGCAGGCGCGCGCCTGAAACGTCGTAGTAGTTTCCCAAATCAATCGTCACCGATGCACTCGCGGCATTTAATGCTGACGCCCAACGTGTCGCTCCATTGCCATCAACCAATTTGGCTGCCTCGTAACCTGCGCCCTCGGTTGAACTGGCAACTACCGCTTTACCCAGCGCTAAATTAACCGGTCCCGCGGACGAGCTGGAACTGCTGGTTGAAGTGAAATCCGGCAACTGATCGATGGAGATAGTTTTGCTGTTACTCATCGCCGTGCGCCAGGAATTTTCGCAGCCTTTTACATCGCCAGAGCTGGGTTGCCCCTGTGTGCGATAGCAGTCGCGGAACGCCCAAACGATTGAAAAAGAAAAGGGTGGTTCACTCGCTGGATTAAGTGCGTTAAAGGTTTCGGCGATACCGACAACTTTGTTGTTGCCGATGGCTTTGAGCGTGTTGTAGTCAGTCCAACTTTGGTAATAATCCGAGGTTACTGAGTCAACCATGTTATCGCCGGGATACCAATCGCGCATATTGCTGCGATAGCCACCTGTACCGGCCATGCCGTTAAAAACCCAGAGCACATTATTTACTCCTTGGGCGTTGACGCGATCGTAAATCAGCTTCCACAAACGCTTGTAATTGTCGGTGCCTTTTTTGGCCCACCACATGAAATTGTCGTTGGCTTCATGGAGCGGCCGGAACAATACCGGCACACCCGCATCACCCATTTTTTTCAGTTCGCGCGCCACTACGTCGATATCCTGATACAGCTTGGAGTTGGGATTATTCAGGTCCTGATCAAAGGCGCAATCGGTGTAGTACTCGCCACCGCGCGGGCATTTCCAATGCCATTGAAAGGCCACTATGCCTTTTTTGTTTTTTGCAAAATCGATGGCCTTTTGCGTTTCCGAAGTATCGCCGTCGGTGTAGCGGTAAAAATCGAACGCGATTATTGCGGGGTAACGCCCGGTCCACTGTTGGACTTTATCGGCATCGGGCATATCGGTTTGGCCGGAGATAAAACTGTTATTTTTCAGGTAGCAAAGCAGGTTTTTGGCCTGCAGGTTTGCATCCGGATCAGCCGGTGTCTGGCCACAACTACTTTGGGCAAGAGCGCTATTCGCCAACAGGCTGCTGGCGGCGCTGATAACGAATCCTGCGAGAAATGTTTTTTTCATAATAGTGTCTGCCTGTTCATGCGCCGCCCGTTCTACAGAGGGCGGCCGGGAGGATTAAAAAGAGCCCGTCCCTGGGCAAGCTCAAGAAAGTCAATCAAGCGCGAGCAAAATGCCAGCGCAAGAAAGACCGGGGGGCTACAAGGGTGGATAGGCGTTGTTCAAGAGCACCTGGAATCCTTCTTTGAACCAACGGCCAGCAACGGGTGCATTAGCCAGTGCGCCGGTTGTGGTACCTGCGGAATTGGTGAAGGTGGGATCGCAATTGCGGTCAAAGCCTTTGGCTGGATCTTGCGGGTCGTATGACAACGCCAACGAAGCCGCGCCGTCTGATTCGCCTGGCGGTTTTACCCACACATAGGCATCAATGCCGGCCAAGGGAGCCACTTGCGGACGCTCGCCCACACCGCCGGGTTGGTTACACCAGTTGCCGCGATGTGCACGACGGTCAATACGCGATTGGTCAACAAAGGTGTCCAGCATACTGCTGGTAGAGCGTGCGGTTGGACGGTTAGTACCACCCCAGCCGTTGCGTGAGGTATCCACCAACATACCAATGGAGGATGGGAATCCCGCAGATATCATCGCCGAACGCCACGCCTGCACGAAGGAGACTTCGCTGAAGTGCGGGTTCCATTCGTAGAATTTGGCTTGACGGGTTTGGGTGCTGCCGCCGGGGAAGGCGCTGTTGGCCAGAGAATCCAGGAAGGGTTCGTATAGAGGGGTGTAGCCAGAGGTATTGGATACAAACCCGGCAATCGAGTTAACGCCACCCGTTGCCCCTTTAATCGCATCGCCTATCAATGTCACTGCTTTGGCGAAATTCTCGCTCCAACCCAACCAGCCGGAGTGCCCGATATCCACATAGCTATACACATTCGGAATCGCATACAACTTGCTCAGGGTGTAGCGGGTATTGGCGACATAACCGTGTGTCGCGTCAGCCGCTTGTTGGCAGGCGGGTGTGCCCAGATTGGTCACCAGATTGGGCAGCGAGTCCGGCTCGATAATCGCGATGATGCGCAAGTCGCGGTATTTGGGCTCAGAGAAAATTGATGCGAGAGCATCAACATACTCTGTGCGGTAACGGTTGGTGCCTTCAACGCCTTGCTTTAACTCACCGTTGGACGCAAGCGCATGGCAATCGCGGTTGGGCAGGTCGTAGACCACGACCTGAATCACGTTGGCATTTTGATCCAAAGCGGCGTCCAGATGATCGCGCAGGCCCCAACTTCCGTCGGTCGGTGCAATAGCCCCGATGCGATCCATCCACACCGCGGTGTTGTAGCCAGAGATCTTGGAACCACCGGGTTCTGCTTGAGCCTTATCTGACCAGACTGGGTCCCGGTACCACTGGGCGCCTACGAATGGGTTATCCAGACGTACACCCGGTGCAACGCTTGATACCGATGAGCTTGACCGAGAGCTGGGTGCGACCGAAGAGCTAGTGGAGGAAGTTGAGCTTGAAGTCGTTGTCACACTTGAGCTGCTTGGGGCAACCGATGAGCGCGAGCTGGGTGCAACCGAGCTAGATGGACGGAATGATGTGGTCACCACTACCGGTTGGCCGGAACAGCTTGGTAGAACCAGTGCGCCGGAGGTATTGCCTGTCAAACCAAAGTTGGTTGAAGCACCTGAGCCCAGGTTGCCGTTGTAGCTCACATTGGTCGCGGTTACCCGGTTGGTTCCACTGCCGGTCAGGGTGGCGTTCCAGCTGTTGGTGATCGCTGCGGTTTGCGGATAATTCAGGTACACCGTCCAGTTTTGCACCGCAGCGCCGGTGTTGGTGACCTTCACATCCAACTGATAACCGCCTTGCCAGTTGCCGGTTTGGGTGACTACACAGGTGAGCGGGCTGGTAGAAACAATCGAGCTGCTGGAGCTTGAAGGTGGGAGCGAAGAACTGATATTGCTGGATGAGCTGGAAGAGGAAACTGTCACCCCGTAAGAGCGCAAACGGTTGCGCACAAAGTTGCCGGAATCGCTCAGTTGCGCGCTACTCCAGCCGCCGGTTCCACTTGCGCCAGCCCTGAGTGCCGCAGAGGTTTCGTTCTTGTCTGACAGCGACCAGTTAACCCAGCTGATGCCATAGGAATCCAGCAAGTTCAGCCAGGTATTGGTTTGATCCGGGCAGATGCTGCCGTTGCCGGTGTACTCACTGTTGCCCCATTCGGTGGAGACGATTGGCAACTTCGCATCGGCCGCTGCCCGCACTATGGCGCGCAATGGTTCCTGATGTTCCGGTGAGCAAGCATAAAAGTGCAGGGCGTAAGCCACATTGTTAAAGGTAAGTGGGCTGGCGACCACCTGATCCAAGCGCTGGCTCCACACGGCGGTTCCCACAATCACAAAAGCATCGGGAGCACCGGCGCGAATCACCGGAATCACTTCGTTGGCGTAAGGTTTGATCGATGATTCCCAATCCACGCCATTAGGTTCGTTGGCGATTTCATAAATAATGTTGGGGATATTGCCGTATTTGGCGGTGACCCGTTGGAAGAAGGTTTTGGCCTGTTCTTTATGAGTCAGCGGATTGCCGTCGCTCAAAATATGCCAATCCACGATCACATAAAGGTCGTTGGCGATGGCGGCATCTATACCTTTCCAAAGTGTATCCAGCACTGCCGGGTTATCCAGATAGCCACCTTCTTTGGTGTACATCGCCAGGCGCACCACGTTGGAGTTCCAATCATCCCGCAGCCATTTGAAGCTGCTGGAGTTTACGAACTGGGGATACCAGTGCAAACCATGGGTGCTCATGCCGCGCAGCTGAAACGCCTGACCGCGCTCATTCACCAGCCGGCCATTGAGGGTGCGCAGGCGACCATTCTGGCTTACCAAACGGCCAGTGGCGTTGCTGATGCTCGAACTGCTGGATGTGGTGCTGGATGAAATACTCGAAACACTGCTTGAACTAACACCGTTCGCCCCTGTGCCATACACCGCGATATCCCAGAGCGAGTAGCCCCAAGCTGGATTGGCTTTGGTGGTCATATTGATGCGCAAATAACGGCCCTGGCCGGTGATGCTGATGTTCTCGACCCCACCGGTGCCATTGGTTTTGCTGAGCAGGTTGGTCCAGTTCACATTGTCGCTGGAGATCTGGATGTTGTAGCCGCTGGCATAGGCCGCCTCCCAGCTCAAGCGTAGGCCGGTAATATCGTAGTAAGCGCCCAAATCCACCGACAAACTGGCGGTTCCCGCTGTCAGTGCTGAGGCCCAACGGGTCGTGCCGTTGTTATCAAAAGCTTTTGCTGCCTCGTAACCTGCGCCTTCAAATGAAGAGGCGCTGGCCGGTTTGCCAAAGGCGATATTCGGAACCGTTGACGATGCGCTACTGGAGCTGGATTGGCCGCCGAAAATCGTCGCCAGTTTGGAGGTTTGCTTGATCCCGTTAGTACCGTTAATCAGCCGATTACCCCAGGAACTGAGGCTATTCACGTTGAAATTATTGACGATATCCAGCGATTTGGTTTCGGCGTTGTTGCCCGACCAGGACCAACCTAAATAACCAAAGCCCAGCTGTTGGCTGACCGCCATAATGGCATCTTCATCAACATTGGCGCCCTTGTGGTCGGCGCCAAATTCGCCCACGACCACGGGCAAACTCTTGTTTTTAAAATCCTGCAAATAGCTTTGAACGGCGGAGAAATTGCCGTAACTCTCGTACATATGCACAGAAAACACGGTGTTGCGCTCACTGTCGGCATTGAACACCGTACTCGCGTTATTGCGCATGGTATTTGACCAATCTTGCCCCCAGTTAGGCGCATCCACCATGATGGTGTGTTTGATGCCCGCCTGACGCATTCTCTGGATGGATTGGGTTTGCAATGAGGTCCATTCGCCCGCCCGGTTATTGCCCAAAGGCTCGTTGGCGATATTGATGATGACGTAATCTTCCTGATTGTTGAGCGCGCTGCGGATGTCAGAACTCAACCAGTAATTAACGGTATTGAGCGGATTTTCGGCATTGCCCGCATCGCCGTAACCTGTGGCGTCATGCACCTCCAGCACCGCGATCAATTTGTTGTCTTTACACCATTGGATGACCTGCGCGACTTCCGCGCCGCCCACGCGACCGCCCAATCCGCCAGTGCCATTGGCCAATACGATGCGGACGGTGTTAGAGCCAGTGGCGGCTATATCGCGCAGCGCCTGGGGCGTGGTGTCTTTGTACCAAACGTGAGCGTGGTTAACCCCGCGCATCACGAACGGTACACCATTACCTTCTACCAATTTACCGCCTTGCACACTAAACCCTGCCAGAGCCGCCGGTGAGCAGAGACTCAGCGCAAGCACAGAAGCGGGAAACCACTTTGCAAATTGCTTATGCATAGATACCTCTAGAGATTATTTTTATGATCGATACGGAGGGCATACGAATGCCTGTTCCCCAATTGAATACGATTACAATATTTATCGTATTTATATGTAATCGGTTACTAATGCGGTCAAAAAAATCGCGGCAAACACCGCGACTGACCTATTGCAGATACTAATAAAGAGGGCGATTTACTCTACTCATCCACGTCAAAAGGCATAGATGACTAGTGATTTGGGAAGCGGGTTTGAATAAATGTGAACCAGGGTGACAATTTAACGAGTGGCCTATGTCTCCCTATCGGGTTTAGAAGGAAAAACGGATCCACGGAATTTTTCGATTGCTGCGTTCTCAACGATGGCAAAACTGCCTCTTTATCACCACGCGGGGCGATTTCAGTCAATTATCTACGTGGTAATTCAGGAAACGATTTCATGGTTAAAGCTGACGGGACCTAGTTGAGGGGACTTAGCTGACAGACTTAGCTGGCGGTGTAGATCGACCGGTATTTTTTAATAAACGCATAAGCCGCTTGAATCTGTTTAAAGCGTTCAGTAGTGGCATTGAGCTGGTCTTGCGGCAAGCCTTGGCTCATTAATTTATCCGGATGAAACTGACTGGCCAGTTTTTTGTAGGTTCGGCGAATTTCGTCCTCGGTCATCTCTGCTGTTACACCCAATATTTTGTAGGCTTTTAGTAAATCCTGATTGTGATTGGTCGTTGGCCGACGGGAATTAGGGGATGCATTTTTGTGTTCTTTTGCCTGCTCTTTTGAAGGGGCGCTATAGGTGTCCTGCTGCGTTGGTTGTGGTGGGTTGAGGCTCAGGGCAAGTTGGTCTTGTTCATAAATCATTTTTAATAAGTGATTGAACACGATGCTGTTGTAGCCCACTTCGCGTGCGACCCACTGCAGTGCATGCAACTCCTTTTCCATCATGTAGCCATCTGCACGTGCCATGCTAATTAGATGCACCAATAAAATCTGTATCAGTTTTGGGGTTGTGGATGTGCGAAATTCTTGCAGTGCTTGGCTCGCGTTAAAGTCTGGTGTGGTACCAGCTTTGAACAAATGCAGCGCACTGCGCTGCTCATCCTCCGATAAGTGCATTTTTTTCATGTGGACTTTAAGGCGATTGACTTCATCGCGATTGATCACTCCATCGCAACTGGCGATATATCCTAAAAAGCTAAACGCCGCCTTCAAAAAAGCTTCACGAATAGTTTGACGCTTGTCCGGCATAGGCAATCCACCATCGATGGGTTTTGTTTACATAATAGGTGGTTTTAGGGCGGGTAAATCGTGAAGTGATATCGATAAAAATCAGATCTGCTACTTAGCTCTGCCACAGGCCTCAATCTTTTTCATGCATCCCTCCCTCCTTTATTAGTGCCACATGGGGTGGAACGCCAGCTGGGCGGCTAGATGATTGATTTTATTAACATTAAATTTCTAAGGCGTCTTCATAGTAGAGAGTCTTATTGGTTGCTGAGTCATGCGGAGCCAAGGGCAACTAGAGCTGTACACGTGATTTTTCTTTACTCAACCTTGCCATGTAATCACTAATTAGAAACTGGGACGACACCAATATAAAAATTCAGTAGTTTAATTAACCATAAATATAAAGGCTTTGAAGCCAGTTGACGTATCAAGCTCCGCTTACCAAAAGCGCGAGGCCTAAAGGTAACTCCAAAATATCCTTTAATAGCATTTCCGTAAATTTAGCCATAAAAATTGATCGCGTTATGTCTTTCGGTGTAAGCGCCGTGAACACGGGGTGTTTATTCCTTTGTCTGCCAGTTTCACCGGCACACAAGTAAAGTCCTGCAATTTGCTGCTTTTACAAGGGGATACCTGCAGGAAAGCCTTTTCTGTGTTTACTTTTAATCCTTGGAGAATCTAATGAGAATAATATTACCCCATGTCAAAAAAGTGTTACGCGCAGCAGCTTTCGGCGGCTTGCTTTGTGCTGTGAATGGCGCCTCTGCCGTTGTGTTTCAGGCCGAAGACTTTACCAGTGCATTCGACACTACCACCGGTAACACTGGCGGAGCTTATCGAACTGGCAATGTCGATATCCAAGCTACGACTGATACGAATGGAGGCCATAACGTTGGCTGGATAGCAGCTACAGAATGGCTCAGTTACGCCAATCTCTCTGTTCCCACCACTGGTACTTACACTATACGCGCCCGCGTGGCCAGTGCCGCTGGCGGCACTCTCTCGCTGGATCTTAATGGCGGCGCGATTCCCTTAGGCACATTAAACGTTCCCGCAACTGGTGGCTGGCAGACGTGGCAAACAGTCGAAAAACAGGTGCAATTAACTGCTGGCACCTACAGCTTGGGCGTTTACGCCACCACCGGGAACTGGAATTTTAACTGGATTGAAGTAATACCTGCGCAACCTCCTGTTACCGGGCATCATTTTGAAGCCGAGGCTTATGCCAACGCGAGTGACAATACTCCGGGCAATACTGGCGGTAAACACCGCACCGGTGACGTAGATATTGAAGCAACATCGGATACCGGTGGCGGTTTCAATGTGGGTTGGATGGACTCAGGTGAATGGCTGTCATTCAATAATATGAATATTGCCACCGCAGGAAATTACAAAATTGAGGCGCGTGTGGCGAGCGGTGGCACTGGCGGTATTGTGTCCTTCGATCTCAACGGCGGCAGTGTAAGCTTGGGCCAGCTAACCGTTCCGGCTACTGGCGGTTGGCAAACCTGGAAAACTGTAACCTTGAACGTAAACCTTCCTGCGGGCAATCACAGCTTTGGTGTTTATGTCACTACGGGTGGCTGGAACCTGAACTGGGTAAAAGTAACACCCGGCGGTAGCGGTCCGGTTGACCCCGATCCGATAGTGACCTGGAGCGATGAGTTTAACTCCATCAATACCGCAGTCTGGAACTTTGAAACTGGCGGTAATGGCTGGGGTAACAACGAGCTGCAGTACTACAGCAATGGTACTAATGCCTCTATCCAGTTTGACCCACAAGCCAACAGCAATGTGCTGGTTCTCGAGGTGCGCAAGGAAACCGGCGGTGCCTGCTGGTGGGGTGGAAACTGTGGATATACCTCCACGCGGATGAATACGCGCCATAAAATGTCCTTTAAATATGGCCGTATGGAAGCCCGCCTGAAGTTACCGCGCACCCAGGGTATTTGGCCTGCGTTCTGGATGCTGGGTGATAACTTCAATACCCAAGGTTGGCCACAAGGCGGCGAGCTGGACATTATGGAGCACGTCGGCACCAACAACATCACCTCGGGTGCATTGCATGGTCCCGGCTATTCGGGCAATACACCTATCACCGGTCACCTGAATCATGGCACCAGTATTGATTCAGTCTACAAAGTATATGCCGTTGAGTGGGATGCCAATGGTATACGTTGGTATGCTGATGGCGTTAACTTTTACAGCGTAACTCGCGCCCAAGTGGAGCAATATGGCGAGTGGGTTTATGACCAACCCTTCTGGTTCTTGTTAAATGTTGCAGTAGGTGGCAACTGGCCAGGCGATCCTGACCACGCAAACTTCACAACCCAACGTATGTACGTGGATTACATCAGGGTTTATCAATAACACAAAAGCCCCTTCACCAAGTGAGGGGGCTTTTGCTCGCCAAATCAAGACATCAATTTAATCCATTAGGAATTGATTAAAGCATTGTTATATTTACGGGTACTATTTCTTCAGCGCTAGTCGAGCGTGATTCAGGTACTGCACGTTCACGGATCTTTGTTATGTTGTCCTCAATCAGTCAGACGATTTTTTTAGATGCTGAAAAATTATATGTTAAGGCAGTTTAATTGTTGCTGGATCAATTAAATATTTTTCATAACCTTTGGGGGCCGTTTCTATCGCATGGTTGGTTAGATTAAATATTTGGCGGTGCTGAAGATTAGCAAATTGAATGTTTGCATCAAAACGTTCGTGCCAGAGACGCATTATTGAGCCATCTTCGTAAGCCAATTTTAATCCTTCCTCAATTCGCTGTTTTGCTAATATATCCTTGCTATTTAGATAGTAGAAAAATGGCATCTTGTAAGTTAAAACAAAACTCTCATTATACATAAGATTGCCAATTTCCTTAAAAGCAGCTAACTCACCAGGTAGTTCGTTTATACCGCGACAAAAAAGATCCGCCCTTCCGCTGGCCACGACTTTGAACAAATTTTGATAACCCTCTAATTCTATGACGCGGAAGCCATTTTCACGCAATATAATATTATCCGTCCAATCTATACCCTGCACAATGGAGTAACGGCGCAGCTCTTCAAGTGACTCAATTGCTTCAATTTTTGCTTTGCTTTGCGGACTAACAAAACAAATTCGCCATCCTAAAAGGCCAAAATCAACGGGGAAATTAATGTAGGTTAGCCCTCCTTTGGTATGAAATTTAGTTTGGTAACCACGCATTACAACCAAATTCGGGAAAGTATGTTGTTGCAAAATAGCGAAGCGTCGCTTATTTGGAATGTTATCTACCGCAGTTAATGTAAAGTCACCATATTTCCCGCGCGTTTTTTCCAGAGACATTTTTATAAGTTCATAGCTATAGATATCGAAATTATTTTCGCCTAAAAAATACGTCACAGCAAAATCAGCCCGTGAAGTAGAGCTCAATATGAGGATTGCCATTAGCGCGAGTGAACGACGAAGCATATAGTGGGTTATTAACTGAAGTTGTTTAAAATCGCATTAACTGCATATTTAGTTATCAATACAGTGCCGATAGGTGTTAGCAGGGCATCACCGAGATTGGTGCCGGGATTTTTGATATTAATACTATAGCCTATTTGCTAAAAACAGCTTTCAAACATTTAAAATGGGTAACTTGGTTGCACAAAAGTTCCTGTAGCGCATTTCAAACTGAGTTATAGCCGCNNCTAGCTACTATAAAAGTGGTAAATGATTTTGAGGAGTTAGAAGAGTACGGTTGGGGGCTAGTATGGAGGGATGAATTTGAGTCTCCATGGTGGATGCCAATCTATGGCAAGGAGCCGGCGGAAATATTACCGATGGGTATTAGTAAGCGCTTGCCCTTTATTCAAACTGCCACTTTCGGCTTGCAGAGAGGAATTGTTGATTGCTGAAAGTGGCTACCCCTTAACTGCAACATCTATCCGCTTATTTTTTTGTAATTTTTTGAGAGCTGACTTCCCTCGCATTAGTTAAATTTCCCCCCCCATTTATCCTTGTGTGGCGATGTATTCGAGTTTATTTGGATGTTCGAACCAAGGGTTTGCTTAAATTTTTAAATTCTAAAACTTCTATTCGAACGACCCAGGTTGAGCTTGCTTCGTAGAGTGCGGCACTTAAACGACTGTAGTCTATTTATTGAAAAATATTACAGGGTGTTTATTAAAAGCGATTGTGCCAAAGGTTTTTCTGCTGAGGCCCAGAATCAATTCAAAAATGAATAAATAATAAGCAAAGAAAATGGGGTATACGATGCTAAATAACAAATTTTCTCTTGTTCTGTCGCTCATGGCTGCGACCTTCATGACGGCCTGTGGGGGTGGAAGTGGAGGCGGAGATGCTGATAATCATGTTGTACGGAATCTATTTGCCGTAGGTGATGTATTTGAAGCCACTGAAGATGGTGGTGCGATTCAGGGAGATGTGAGTAAGAATGAGAAAGGGAAAGATTTAACGTTTGCGCTCGCATCCGGCAGTAATACCTTAAATGGGACTTTGGTTTTTAATGCGGATGGAACCTTTAGCTATACACCGAAACCTGATTTTTATGGCACAGATAGTTTTTCTTATGTGGCTACTCAAACAACAACGGGTGACACAGACACAGCTCTGGTTACTATAAAAGTGGTCAATGATTTTGAGGAGTTAGAAGAGTACGGTTGGGGACTGGTATGGAAGGATGAATTTGAGTCTCCAATGGTGGATGCCAATTTATGGCAAGGAACTGGCGGAAATGTTGCCGATGGGAAACTACTCATTACGGCTGAAGAGGGCATAACAAGTTCCTTAAAGGCTGTTAAAGAGATTACCTATGGTCGAATTGAAGCTGGTATTCAAGTGCCAGCAGGAAGTGGACTTTCTACGCTATTTGGTTTGATGCCTGTGGCTGATAGATACGCTGGGCGCAACGAGCTCATAGCTTTGGATGCTAAGTCAGATGAGGTAACTGCCGGAGCTCATTATGGTTTGGGTCTCGTTAATGGCGTGGCGTTTAATGCGAAAACGAAATCTTCTGCAACAACTGAATTTCATATCTATGCACTCGAATGGGATGAGAAACAGATCCGTTGGTACCTGGATGGTGTTCATGTTCATACCGTCAATACTCTCAATACTTGGGCTTACAGTATGGCGGGCGATCAGGTGTTGGTTGATCAATCTGGCCCCTTTAATCAACCTATGCAGGTAGTCTTTGAGCTAAGTAATACGGGGGGCGCGTCTTCCTCCTCACTTCTTGTAGATTACGTCAAAGTCTGGCAGTGCGATCCTTCCGTGTCTCCAGAAATAAAAGCCTGTGCTTCGCGTGCTAGCTCTGCTCTTAACAAAGCTGCTTCCGACAGAATTGAGTCTATAGGGGCGGTTACTACTCATTTGTACAAAGACGGTTTTACCCCCCTTCAGTGGCACTATACGGATACAACCACCGAACTGAAGCTTGCTAAGTGGAACGAGCCAAGTACAACAGAATTGGCAGTGGAAGGGCGTGGAATTGTGTTGGATGTCAGCCACCCAGCGGGAGACTCTAATATCAGTATAAGTGCGCCGGGAGTTGAGCTTGTTGGACACGAGGCGGTTTTGACTTTTGATATGTATATCGACAGTGCTGAGACAACTACAGAAACTATTGATGTTCGAATGGAAACTGGCTGGCCCTATCTGGGTTTGTTGGTATGGAAGCTAGAGGAGCTTGAACTCGATAAATGGGTGAGTTACTCCATTCCAGTAAGTGATTTTATCGACAGTCCATTTCTAGCTCCTGATTGGTTGAACTGGATTCCTGGTGTAAGTCAGGGTGATCCATTGCCGCTCAATACCCATGATGTGAATTCACTGCTTACTCTTGAATCCCATGGCGCAGTCCATTTTCAAATAAATAACATCCAATTGCGCTGTACCTCATCTGAGAGCTGTATCCAAGGCCCACTTGCAATTCAGCCTGAAGTAAAAAATGGACCTGCTCCCATTCGTTATGAAGCTGAAGCCTACACCGCTGAATCTGGAACACAGCTTGAAGCAACCGAAGATGAAGGTGGCGGTGAAAATGTGGGCTGGGTAGATGCAGGGGACTTCTTGGAGTACACCATTACCGCACCTACTGCAGGTCGTTATAGTTTGGATTATCGCCTGGCTAGTCAAGGCGGCAGTGCGGGTTTTGAAGTCACAATTGATGGAGTATTGATAGATACACAAACAGTTAAAGATACCGGTGGTTGGCAGAACTGGGCAACCCAGTCATCCGCTGTGTTTGATTTGGATGCAGGTAGTCATGTGCTGCGAATCAACTTCCTCGGTGGGTCTATTAATTTCAACTGGTTCGAGCTCTTTCCTCCCGCCTTCGAAATTCTATTGCAAGCGGAAGACTATAAAGCGGGTGGTGACGTACAGCTAGAGGATACNNAGGATACCGAGGACGAGGGCGGCGGACAAAATGTAGGTTGGATCGATGCTGGCGATTTCTTGGAATACAGCATCACCGTTCCCGCCGATGGCACTTACTTCATTGAATATCGTTTGGCGACTCAAGGTGGTAGTGCGGGATTCGAAACGTCCTTTGCTGGCGTCAAGAAGGATGCTCAAGCAGTCACTGATACGGGTGGTTGGCAAAACTGGTCATCACAAACTGCCACAGTGGAATTGCAAGCCGGAGAGCAAACTTTACGCTTAGATTTTCTGGGTGGGGCAATCAATATCAATTGGATCAAGCTTACTAACTAGGCCTTTTAGCGTTCAGGTTTTAGCACCTCAACACATTAAAACTGATGAGCTAACACCTGAACTCTGAGTGATTCAAAAAATTCAGCGATTAGAAAAATAACTGCTCCATGAAGGGGATATACAATGATGCAAAATAAAAAATTTAAACGTCAATTATTGGCTGCGACTATCACTGCTTTGATCAGCGCTTCGGCCAATGCGCAAGAAAGCACGGAATTGAAGAAGGAAAAAGACCAGGGTACTCAAAGTGAAGAAGTGGTGGTAATCGGCATTAAGGCGAGTCTGCAGCGATCCTTGGATATGAAGCGCGAGGCAAAAGGTGTTGTTGATGGTATTTCAGCTGAAGATATAGGTAAGTTTCCGGATACTAATTTGGCAGAATCCTTGCAGCGCATCACTGGGGTTGCCATTGATCGAGATCGTGGCGAAGGGTCAAAAATTACCGTTCGTGGGTTTGGTCCTGACTTTAACATTGTGACTTTTAATGGTCGTCAAATGCCCACTTCCGGTGGCCGCTCTTTTGATTTTAGTAATATTGCATCAGAAGGTATATCGGCTGTAGAGGTTTATAAGTCGGGCCGAGCAAATGTGGCTACGGGTGGTATAGGCGCAGTTGTTAACGTCAAAACGAGTAAGCCTCTTGAGAACAAAGGCATGCAAGCTGTGGTCAGCGTTAAAGGAGTCAATGACTCAGGTACGCGTCGCGGTAGTTCGGTAACACCTGAGCTTTCAGGATTATTTAGTAACACCTTTGCAGAGGACACATTAGGAGTAGCTTTATCTTTTAGTCATCAAGAGCGTGATGGCGGAACTCAGTCAGCGACCACACAAGACTTTATGAGTCGCAATTTCGTAACCCAAGCCGATATTGATAATAATGTTCCAGATGCTGAGTGGGGATCTATAGCTGTGGGTGATCCTTCTGCTAAAAACTTTCCTACCGAGGTGAATGGCGGTATCTATGCCATACCTACCAATATTCAGTACAACCTTGATGACTTTCAGCGTGAGCGCGTGAATGCGCAGTTAACCCTGCAATGGCAGCCGATAGAGTCGTTCACGGGAACGATAGACTATACCTATGCCGAGAACCAAATTAGTACTCAGCATCAAGATTTGTCAGCCTGGTTCGATCCTGGCTGTAAAACCCGTGAAAGCGAGTGGGTACAAGAGGGGCAGATATGGTCTCCAACGAGATATTCTCTCATTGGTTGTTCTAAGGATAATCTTCAAGGTGTAGGTAAGTTTGCCTTTGTGAACGAAAATAAATCACTGGGCGTTAATCTAAAGTGGGAGCCTACCGATCAACTGAGTCTGTCGTTGGATTATCACGACTCTAGCGGTGAAGCTATGCCTAATAGTAAATATGGCTCCAGCAGTTTTGTTGCGGTAGCTGCCATGAATCGTATTACTACCAATGGCTACTTCAGTAAGAACGGAATGCCTATTCTTGAGGTGCAGCTGGGGGAGAGAAATTCCTACAATCAAATAACACGTATCGATGAACTGCGAGCAGAAGATATGCAGTTGTCGGGCAGCAACTTCGGAAGCTTCCATAATCGTATGGATGTTGAACAGCTGCAGCTTGCAGGTGAATTTGAATTTGCTGACAATTTTTCTATCGACTTTGGAGTGTCTTCAGTCGAAGTCACTAATCGCGGTCAGAGTACAAGTGTATCGCGCGATAGCTGGAGCGGCGTTGGTAAACCAGGTGATATTGCGGACTTGCTAAAAACTGAATCTATAAAAGGTGTATTTGATGGTATCGAAGGTAGCGGCGATCCACGTCAAGTCACAGACTTTTTTACTTGGGATTTTGATGCACTAATTGAACGCGGTGAAGCCTTATTAAAATCAGGTGAGCATGGAAAAGTGTCTGGAGAAGGAGGCCCCTGTTTAACAGGTTTTTGTCCTTCATATGATTTTGATTTGGATGAAGTTACAACAGAAACATCTCATTCGGCCTATGTACAAACACATTTTGTGTTTGACTCATTTGTGCGTCCTTCCAATTTGTTTGCTGGACTTCGTTACGAAGAAACTGATGTTCATTCAGAGGCACTTGTCCCTCTTTATGATCGCATTGAGTGGAGTGTTGACGACAATAAGTTGAGTTTAAAGAGACTGCTGGATGCAGAGGGAGTGACTAAACAAGGCTTTAGTGAACTCAATGGTTCGTACAATGTGTTTTTACCAAGCATTGATTATGACATTGAAGTCGTGGAAGATTTAATTCTGCGTGCATCTTACAGCAAAACCATTACCCGCCCGACTTACAATGATCTTAAGGGGGCATTGATTATTGACTATATTGGTTCTGATGGGGGTGGTGGTCGGAGAGGAAACCCTCAGCTAAAACCGATGGAATCCACGAACTTTGATTACTCTGCTGAATGGTATTACAGCGATGCGAGTTATGTCTCTGTTGGGTACTGGACTAAAGATGTGGTGAACTTCATACAGAGTAAAACCTTTGAAGATTTACCGCTTTTTGAAAATCTTTATACCCCAATTGACGGGCCTTTATACGAGCAAGCAGTCGCTGCAATTACCGGGGGCGATCCGCTGTTTGAATACGATAACGAAGATATCAATCGATATTTTGCTGAACATTTCGCCAATGAACCGGGTGTAAGTGTTACTGGTAAAGGGATCGAAGGGGATGAATATAAGGTAGTAGTTACTGGGCAGTCGAATGACCCTGTCGCGACTTTCGATGTAACACTTCCCGTAAATCAACGAAAAACCAGCGTGGATGGTTATGAGTTTATGGTTCAACACTCCTTTGGTGAAACTGGTTTTGGTTTCCAAGCCAATTACACCATTGTCGATGGCAGCTTGAATTATGATATCAACCTCAACGAAGCTCAGTGGGTTGTTCCCGGCATGAGCGATACCGCTAACTTAGTGGGTTTTTATGATAAAAATGGCTTGCAGGTTCGAATAGCCTATAACTGGCGTGATGAGTTTCTGCAGAATCCGGGACGTGATCCTCGCTTTGTTGCTGAATATTATCAGTGGGATATGAATGTCAGTTATGAGTTCACTGACAACTTCTCCATGTTTGTTGAAGCGATCAATCTCACTGAAGAGGATTATCGAGTACATGGCCGCTCTAAATACCAAGTAAGAAGTTATGAAGTGGGGCATGCTCGCTATAACATTGGCGCTCGCTATGTGTTTTAAATATTATTGAATATTCTTACTTGAGATATTGCTATCTTCCAAGCCGCTGAAGTCAGCGGCTTTTTTTTTGTGAAAGTTGGTTCTTCCTCGTGGGTTTTACCTTCGTAANNGGTCGCACTCTGGTCTAAATCGGTGCTACAAAAACAACAGGGCCAGGTATCACCACTCAAGGCTCATAGTCAAAACGATAATGGGTTGCCGTTTTCTTGGTCAGCTTATAATTGTACCCACCAGCTACCCCTATATCCCCGATATTAAGACCACCGCTGTTTACCACCTGGGCATCGAGATTTGGAAAGTCCATTATCGTCCACTCCAGAAAGTTAGCGAATTCGTATTCCATAACCGTCCTCTCGGGACCAACCTGCGCCTGTTGAGGCGCTGCGACCTTTAAGTGATCGGTGGAATCATCGTCGAGCTTGCTATTCCAAGCGGGAGAGTCCGCGGCAAATTTGTCCGCAATGCGCTGCTGAGCCTGATCATCATCCTGTGCAAAAACGGTGATATTGAAATTGCCATCGGGGTGAACCGCCTCGCTACTAAACAATTCCAGCCGGGCATTCTTGGCCTCGGGCGTCGCCGCTTGATTAACTGCTGTGGTACTCATTGCATGGCCGAATTTAATGATGAACGCATCAAGCGGGTAGACTTTGTCGCGCTGCAGATCTTTCGCAAAGGAGTAGCGACCAAAAAAGCTTTGGAAAATTTTTGCTTGATCATTATAAATTTCGACAACCAGCGCATGGCCTCCGCCCTCGACCTTGACGTATTGATGCTTACGTGTGGCCACGGAGTTGGTATTGGCAGTCGTGAATGCCGTCAGAATTTCGTCAAGGCCTGCCGGAGCAGGGGCCTCGTTTGCCTCGTTTGATGAGAGAAAGGAATGGATCATGTTGGCAGTATTGCCACAACTCTGGCTCAGAATACTGGATTCAAAAACCAAGTCGATCAGCCCCTTCAAATCCAGTGCCTCAATATCTTGCTCGGTGGTATTTCCGCCGCGCACATTAATTTTTTCAACCAGATCGGCAGCAGTTTCCTGATTGAAAACCATGAGCGTACCACCTAGATCTGTCAGATATTGCTCAAGCCAATCAACGTTAATCCCTTCGCTTGCGGCTGCACTTTTGAAGATATCACCAAACGTCTGGTCGCTCGCCGTCGATGCAAGCTCAATGGCTCCAAGCAACGCAGCGGTTGTTTGGTAGTTATGGTCTCCCTCTGTTAACCATTTTTTATAGACCTCTTTTCCAACAGACGAGAGCGGCCCAGGCGCAACCGCATCGGCTGTAAAGGGAGCACCACCATTGACTTCAGCAACAGTGATCTGGCGCTGAACCGGCTGGTACGAATCCACCAACATATTATTAGTTTCTGCAGGAGCAGCGCGGTCGGCATTCGCCATCTGCAGGGCTTTTTCGCCCATCACATCGGCTTCTTGTTCAAGACCAGGATCATCATTTACCGGGACACCTTGTTTCATTTGTATGGTCGGCTTCACCCGGCCCTGTGCTTGCTGCACCACATGCCATGCCTCGTGTGGCAAATGTTTTTCTTGCCTCGGCGCCACATGAATCTCACTACCTTGCGCATATGCGTGCGCCTGCAATTGCGCCGGCTTGTCGGAGTTATGGTGAACCCTCACATGATCCATGTTCATGCCGGAGAGATTTTCGATACCGGTTTTTAATTGATTGGGTAAACCTGTGTTGTTAGGTTTTGCAGCCATCATGTTCTGCATGGATTTTAATTGTGTTGTATGCGCGCTATCTGCCATTAATGATTGCAGGCGCAATTGAGCTGTTGCCTCGGGGCGGGCATCGTCAAATTCAGCCGGCGCAGATTGCGAAGATTTGTTTTCGTTATGGGATTGGTTTTGCTTTGCCTGTTGTGCTGGGATCTGAGTCTGCATAAACCATGTTCCGCATTTATTTTCTGGAATTTTTTTAACGATTGGATTGTGAGGATGGAGGAGCAATCAAAAAAATCTCCTTTTTCCTTCTTATTATTTTCTACGTTAAATTATTCCTGCTTGAGCCCAATCCTGTATGCAGCGCTTGCTCGTCTGGAAAGCCATGATAACTAATATCACCGGTAGCGGAATTAGCCTGTAACTGAATCTGAAAGCGACTAACACTAGGCACACCAACCGCGCTACCAATTTTACCTGGCGCATCCGCCACTAGAATCCATGCAATTTGCCCGCTGTCTGCAGTTGTAGCCGCCGTAACAATATCTTGCATACGATTCGTCATTTCAGTTTCCATCAATGTTTTTGCGGCATCTTTGGTAATTGACCACTTCGATTTTTTTGCAGTGGGTGCGCCGCCAAAATGAAGATCGCCATGTGCTGCACCATAAGTCAGGGTGTATACCACAGGCTCAGGTTCTTCCTCCTCTTCCACAACAGCCGTATCTATAGTTTCCCACGCATAAGTGCCATCGCGAGTTGGTTGGGCAGTTTGCGGCTCATCTTCATCTTGCGCTGCCCACGCACCATCTACCCATGACCAGGAAGTTCTTTGTGCAATTGAATCAGTACCATTACTTGCGCCCGCTAAAACTGAAGATTGAGCTGAAGACATATCGCTTTGATGCCGGGGTTGCGCAACCGGATCCTGCATCGCCAATGCTTTCGCCCCCATCACATCCGCCTCTGCCTCCAACCCTGCATCATCATTCACCGCCACATCACCTTTCATCTGCACAGTCGGCCGCACCCGTCCCTGCGCTTGCTGCACCACATGCCATGCCTCGTGTGGCAAATGTTGTTCCTGTCCCGGAGCCACATGAATATTGCTACCTTGCGCATAAGCGTGCGCCTGCAATTGCGCCGGTTTGTCGGAGTTATAGTGAACCTTCACATGATCCATGCTCATGCCCGAGAGATGTTCGATACCGGCTTTTAATTGATTGGGTAAACCTGTGTTATTGGGTTTTGCAGCCATCATGGTCTGTACGGATTTTAATTGCGCGGTTTGCGCGCTATCTGCCATTAATGATTGCAGGTGCAATTGAGCCGTTGCTTCGGGGCGGGCATCGTCAAATTGGGCCTGTGCAGATTGCGAGGATTTGTTTTCGTTATGGGATTGGTTTTGCTTNNGGAATGAAACATTTCCAGTCGCTAGTGGTTCATGGAGCCCGCTGTTTCGAAATGCCCGATTTGCTCGGCATGTCCCCCTGAAATTCAACTCGCAAGCAGGAGGATTCATTTCTTTTCATTTCTATTGATAATGATTGTAAGATTGATTCTCATTTGCTGTTGATTTAATATTGCATTCAAATCAACATTTCACATGTACTTCCGGGGCGATTCAGCCTGAAACAAGCATCATTNNTTAGGAGTGGTTATGCGTAGGTTATCTCGCAGCGCTTTAGCGCTGTCTGTGGCAGGTGTTATTTGGGGGGCGGGTGCCGTCGCGCAAACCAACCAGCAATCGGGAATATCTAACCAGGCTTCCGGTGAGGCTGGCAAAGGCGAGATTGAAACCACCTACGTTTACGGTGAGGCCGATAAAACCAAAACAGCAACCAAGCTGAATCTGACAATACTGGAAACGCCGCAAGTGGTATCGGTGATTTCTCGCGACCAGATCGAGGACTTCTCTCTGCGCGAGATCAATTCCCTGTTGGCCTATGTTCCCGGCGTTACTGTTGAGCAGGTGGAAACCGGCCGCACTTACTATACGGCGCGCGGCTTTGACATCGTTAACTTTCAGTCCGATGGTATGGGCGTTCCCTTTTCTTACGGGTTGACNNGTTCCCTTTTCTTACGGCCTGACCCAGGGTCATGACGACACTGCCATTTACGAGCAAGTGGAAGTGGTAAAAGGTGCGACTGGCTTAATCACTGGCCTCGCCAATCCCTCTGCGACCATTAACTATTTGCGCAAACGCCCGACGGAAGAAACGCAGGCGTCGGTTGCCGGTTCCGCCGGTAGTTGGAACCAATACCGTGTGGATGGCGATATTTCTGGGTCGATAATTGCTGACAAACTCAAGGGACGTTTGGTGGTGGCCAAGCAGGATGGGGATTCCTATC
>DQHS01000313.1:29959-30163 GCA_003524365.1 Cellvibrio sp.
TGGGCGCGAACTGGATGGCGAAAGCGGTTTACACGCGCAACGATCTGGACAGCGAATGGACATCGCTTTATTTGGCGGGCGCCCCCGACCCTCTGACCGAAGAAGGATTGTTAGCGCATGCCAGTCTCTATCAAGCCGCCGACGAAGAAGAAATTGTCGATCTCTTTATCAGTGGATCTTTTTCTTTGCTGGGGCAGGAGCACG
>DQHS01000148.1 GCA_003524365.1 Cellvibrio sp.
GCCTGTGCGTCATTCCTCTACAACTTGCAAGCTGCTGCAGATGATATCGCCACAGGCAAATGCCGTGTTGCCGTCGTGGGCTGTGCAGAGGCCCCGATAGTGCCGGAAATTATCGATGGTTATGCGACCATGGGGGCGCTCGCAAGCGAGGAAAAACTTAAAAAGTTAGACGGTACAGATGAAGCGGATCCGCGTCGTACCAGTCGCCCCTTTGGTGACAATGCCGGTTTTACCATGGCTGAGGCCAGCCAATACGTAGTGTTGATGGATGATGCGCTGGCAATCGAGTTGGGTGCAGATGTTCATGGCGCTGTGGGCGACGTGTTTATCAATGCTGATGGATTTAAAAAATCAATCTCAGCTCCCGGCCCGGGCAATTACATCACTATGGCTAAAGCAGTGGCGTCGGCGCGCGCCATTCTGGGGGATGAGTCAATCCAACAGCGGTCAATGGTGCAGGCGCACGGCTCCAGCACGCCGCAAAACCGCGTAACTGAATCGCAAATTTTTGATCAGATTGCGCAGGTGTTTAATATCAGCAGTTGGCCGGTGTCTGCGGTAAAAGCCTATGTTGGGCATTCCTTGTCGGCTGCCAGTGGCGAGCAATTAATTGCGAGTCTCGGAATTTTTAAATACGGCCTTATTCCCGGGATTAAAACCATCAGTAAGGTTGCCGACGATGTCTTTGCAGATCGTCTGCAGATTTCTACAAAAGATGAGTGTTGCAAGCAGCCACTGGATGTTGCCTTTCTTAATTCCAAAGGTTTTGGTGGGAACAATGCGACGGCCAGTATTTTTGCGCCTCATGTTGTCGAGTCCATGCTGGCACGCCGCTATGGCGATGCGGTATTTACCCGCTATAAAAACAAACGCGAGCAAGTGCGGTCTGCGGCATCCGACTATGATCTTGCCGCTTTGCAGGGCAATTTCGCGACTATTTACCACTTTGGCGAAGGGTTGATTGATGAAACCCTGATTAAAGTGGATCGTGAACATCTAAGTTTGCCGGGCTTTGCGCAGACGATAGATCTCAACTTTACCAATCGTTTTGCAGACATGTGTGACTAGATATTGTGGTAGAAAATGCCTCGCCCCATAGGTAATGGGTGGGGTTACCCTCCTTAATGTTTTATTGGTCTATACAAAGGTCGATCTTTCCCTTAAAATGCCGCGCCTTTCGCACAGCTTATTGTGCGACTAACGATTTTTTAAACTTGAAAGTCGATTTTAACCGGGAAAGCTTGTCTTTCCCCCATAAGTAAATACAGGAAGAAGACCTCAATGGTAACTATTCGTCTGTCACGTGGTGGCTCTAAAAAGCGCCCGTTTTATCATCTGACCGTAACCAACAGCCGCAGCGCCCGTAACGGCCGCTTCATCGAGCGTATCGGTTTCTTCAATCCAGTTGCTCGTGGTCAAGAAGAGCGTCTGCGTGTTGATGCTGACCGTCTGCAACACTGGGTTGGTCAAGGTGCACAGTTGTCTGAGCGCGTTGAACAACTGGTTAAAGAAAGCAAAAAAGCGGCTTAATTGCCTCTTTAAATAAATAGTTGAAGGCGCCTGATGTCTGCGGAATCCAATCTAGTTAATGTCGGGCGAATTACCGCTGTTTATGGTGTAAAGGGTTGGGTGAAAGTCCACTCTTACACCGAGCCGCAAGATAATTTGTTTGAATACCATCCTTGGTTTTTAAAAACCAAACATGGTGTCAAACAAATCGAGATAGATGAAGCGCGTCCTCATGGTGATGCTTTTGTTGCACACATCGTCGGTATAGACGATCGCGATTTGGCCGCAGAGTACACCGCTGCTGATATCGCCGTTGAGCGTGAACTTTTGCCTGAACTGAATGATGGCGAATATTACTGGAGCCAGCTTGAAGGCTTGGTAGTCTTTACCCAATTTGGCGGTGAGCGTAAGCGTCTCGGTGTGATTTCCAAAATAATGGAAACCGGCGCAAACGACGTACTTGTCGTGGCTGCGGATGCACAAAGTATTGATCAGCGCGAGCGCTTGGTGCCCTATGTGCCCGAGCAGTTTGTGCTGGCTGTTGATCTCGATGCTGGCGAAATGCTGGTCGATTGGGATCCCGAGTTTTAAATCTTTTTAAAGCTCATTTTTTGGCGTAAACGCTGTGAGGCGAGAGGGGTAATCGTCAATTGCTTAAAATTGCGGTTGTTTCCATTTTTCCTGACATGTTTAACGCGGTTGCCGGTTTTGGGATAACCAGTCGTGCAATCAAGCAAGGTTTGGTGGAGTTAAAAACATTAACCCCGCGGGATTTTGCGCATGATCGTCATTCAACGGTAGATGATCGCCCCTTCGGCGGTGGTCCCGGCATGGTGATGATGGTGCAGCCACTGCGCGATGCCATAGCTGCCGCAAAAGTCTGGGCAGGTAATGATGCAAAAGTCATCTACTTGTCACCGCAAGGGCGAACACTGGATCAATCCGGTGTCGCTGAGTTGGCGGGCTACAGCAATATGGTGTTGGTGGCGGGTCGTTACGAAGGTATCGACGAGCGATTAATGCAAACGGTTATCGATGAAGAATGGTCCATCGGTGATTACGTGTTAAGTGGCGGTGAGTTGCCAGCAATGGTGCTGATCGATGCGGTAACGCGGTTGATTCCGGGTGCCCTTGGGCATGCGCTTTCAGCGGAACAAGATTCATTTACGGATGGTTTGTTGGATTGTCCTCATTACACCCGTCCGGAAGATTTTGAAGGAATGCGTGTGCCAGACGTTTTGGTATCTGGCAATCACGAACTGATTCGGCGCTGGCGCTTGAAACAAGCGTTAGGGCGAACGTGGCTGAGAAGGCCTGATTTATTGCGCGCAATAAATTTAACCGAGGAGCAGCAAAAGCTGTTGACGGAATATCGTCGTGACCTTGATACGACAAACTCTAGCTGTGAAGCTATAGACTCTTAGGAGAATATCAATGACTAACTTAATTATTCAGGCGTTGGAAAACGAACAACTGAAAGCAAACCTTACTGAATTTTCACCAGGCGACACTGTTGTTGTAAACGTGAAAGTAAAAGAGGGTGACCGTGAGCGTGTACAGGCTTATGAAGGCGTTGTAATCGCTATTCGCAAGCGCGGCCTTAACTCTGCATTCACCGTGCGCAAAATTTCTCACGGTGTAGGCGTTGAGCGTACTTTCCAAACTCACAGCCCGATGATCGACAGCGTATCGCTGAAGCGTCGTGGTGATGTACGTCAAGCTAAGCTTTACTACCTGCGCGACCTTACTGGTAAGGCTGCTCGTATTAAAGAGAAGCTGGTATAAGATTAAATCGATATNNTCTTGTTTTTTCGTACTTCGGTTTTCTGATTGCCTTGCCAGGGTAGAGTCGTTACAGTCGGTTTTTAATTCGAGCTGGAATTATGGTCCTCGCAAAACCTTTGGAATTAGTGCCAATCCCTGCGGATGCACAGCTAATTGCTGAATATCTGGATGCCATCTGGATGGAAAAAGGCTTGAGCGACAATACTCAAGAGTCCTATAGGCGTGATCTCGCACAATTTTCCGTTTGGTTAAATCAGCAGGATCGACAATTGATCGAAGTTGATGCGGCGTTAGTACAAGAATATCTGGATGTTCGCCTGCAGCAAAAACTATCGAGCCGTACGTCGGCACGGTTTCTGTCTTGTGTGCGCGGGTTTTATCGCTATCTGTTGCGCGAGAATCGTATCAGTGAAAATCCAGTCGCCTTGGTCGACAATCCAAAATTATCTCGTCCTTTGCCGAAATCTTTAAGCGAAGCCGATGTCGAAGCCCTACTTGCGGCACCGGATTTATCTGATCCGATTGGATTGCGTGATAGAACCATGCTGGAGGTGCTCTACGCCTGCGGTTTGCGCGTCACCGAATTGGTTGAATTGACCATGCCCCAAGTCAACCTGCGTCAAAATGTTGTACGGGTGATGGGCAAGGGCAGCAAGGAGCGTTTGATTCCCATGGGCGAGGAGGCGGCAGCTTGGCTTGCACGTTATTTACGCGAAGCGCGACCTGTGTTGCTGAATAATATGCCGGATGAGGTAGTATTTCCCAGTACACGTGCCCAGGCGATGACGCGCCAAACCTTTTGGTATCGCATCAAACATTGGGCTGCGGTCGCAGGTATCAAAAAGGAGTTATCGCCACATACCTTACGCCACGCGTTTGCGACCCATTTATTGAACCACGGCGCCGATTTGCGTGTGGTACAGTTGCTGCTCGGGCACAGTGATTTATCGACGACACAAATTTATACCCACGTGGCCAAGCTGCGCATGAAACAACAACATGCGCAGCATCATCCGCGCGGCTAGCAACTACAACAAACAAACGAAACACTTACTAACTAAAACGACCAACAATTTATAAACCTGTAAGAGATATGACTATGATAAAAACATTTAAAACGCTTGGCTTTGTTGCATTGGCGTGTTTTTCCGCGTCAGCATTTTTATCTGCTCCCTTTGCTTTGGCGCAAGGCGAATTGCTCAAGCGTAAGACTGTTGAAGAAACCATTTTGGAAAACTTGAATAAGGCCCGTCCGGACATTAATTTTGGTCAGCCGCGTCCATCAATGATCAAAGGTCTTTATCAGGTTCAGGTTCCTGGCGGTCCGGTTCTGTATGTCACTCCCGAGGGTGACAAATTCATCGCCGGCGAAATTTTCGGNNATTGGACAGTAAAAACAGCATCAACTTCAAGCCGAAGGGTAAAACCAAGGCTGTTGTTTATGTGTTTACCGATATTGATTGCGGCTACTGCCGCAAACTCCACAGTCAGATGCATGCTTATGAAGAAGGTGGTCAGCAAAAGCCTGGTTATAACGATTTAGGTATTGAAATTCGTTATCTTGCGTATCCACGCGCGGGTATTCCCAGTCCATCAGCCGATAAGTTGATCTCTACATGGTGTGCAAAAGATAAACAGGATGCAATGACAAAACTTAAGTCTGATCAGTCTGTACCGAGTGCAACTTGTGATAACCCTGTTGCTGCTCAATTCCAATTGGGTGGCCAGCTGGGCATTAATGGCACGCCTGCTTTATTTTTACCGGATGGTAAAGTGATGCCAGGTTATTTACCGCCGGAAGATCTGGCTAAAACCCTCGGAATATAAGCTTTTCGGGCGTGTTGGTTGGCGAATAGCGACTTATCCAACCGCGACTCCAAAGCACAATTGACACTGACGGCCACCATGAGTATGGTGGCCGTCTTTTTTGGTATTGGCGTAATTTTCACTAGCATTTGACGAGGAATCCACCTTGAATCCGGTAAGAGTAGGTATCTGCGGTCTGGGCACCGTAGGCAGCGGTACAGTTAATATTCTCACGCGCAACAAAGCGCTGATTGATGCCCGTGCCGGTTGCGACATTACCATCGTACAAATTGGTGCGCGCCGCGATAATCCCAACTGCGATACCTCCAAATATAACGTAACGCGTGATGTATTTGACGTCGCCAATAATCCGGATGTTGATGTGCTGGTTGAGGTGATGGGTGGTACTACCGTTGCGAAAGATCTGATTCTTAAAGCCATTGAAAACGGCAAGCATATTATTACTGCCAATAAGGCGCTCATTGCTCATCACGGCAATGAAATTTTTGCGGCCGCAAAAGCCAAAGGTGTCACAGTTGCATTTGAAGCTGCGGTTGCTGGCGGCATCCCAATTATCAAAGCTATCCGCGAAGGTTTGGCCGCTAACAAGATTGAATGGCTGGCTGGGATCATCAACGGCACCGGCAATTTTATTCTCACCGAAATGCGCGATAAAGGTCGCTCGTTTGAGGATGTGCTGGCTGAAGCGCAAGCCTTGGGGTACGCCGAAGCTGATCCAACTTTCGATGTAGAGGGTATAGATGCTGCGCATAAACTAGTGATTCTCGCTTCACTTGCGTTTGGTATTCCGCTTGAAATCAAAAAAGTATTTACCGAAGGCATTACCAAAATTGCCACCGAAGATGTGACTTACGCTGAAGAGCTGGGCTATCGCATCAAAAATCTTGGCATCGCCCGCCGTACTGATAAAGGTATCGAGTTGCGCGTACATCCAACACTGATCCCCGAGAAGCGTTTGATCGCCAATGTCGATGGCGTAATGAATGCGGTTTTAGTGAAAGGTGATGCAGTTGGCGCGACCATGTATTACGGCGCTGGTGCTGGTGCTGAGCCAACCGGTTCATCTATTGTAGGGGATATTGTTGATGTTGCACGTACATTGACTGCATCGCCAGAGCACCGTGTGCCTTATTTGGGTTTTGGTGCCGATTTTGTTTCGGAGCAACCTATTCTTGCAATTGATGAAGTTGAAACCGCTAACTATTTGCGTATGTCTGCGCAAGATAAGCCCGGTGTGTTGTCAAAAATTGCGACAATCTTGAGCGATTCCGGTATTAGCATCGAAGCGATGATTCAGAAAGAAGCGAAAGAGGGGGAGTCTACAGTTCCACTGATTTTGTTGACTAATCAAGTGCAGGATAAAAAGCTCACTGCTGCGATTCGCAGTATTGAGGCGCTGGATTCAATCACCGGTTCTGTACAACGTATTCGTGTTGAAGCACTGAAATAAGCCGCATCAAAATTTTTTAAAGGTTAGTTATCGTGAAATACATCAGCACCCGCGGCCTAGCGCCTGCACTCAGTTTTGAAGAAGTGGTACTCACCGGCCTTGCACCCGATGGTGGTCTGTATGTGCCGGAAACCTTGCCGAAATTTACCAAAGAGGAAATCGCCTCTTGGGCTGGTTTGTCGTATCAAGAGCTTGCATTTAATGTGATGAAACCTTTTGTCGCTGGTGCCGTTAGCGACGCAGAATTCAAAAAAATTATTGACGAGTCCTACGCAACTTTCCGCCACGATGCTATCGCCCCGCTGGTGCAAACTGGTCACAACGAATGGATTCTGGAATTGTTCCAAGGCCCGACGCTCGCATTTAAAGATTTCGCATTGCAATTTTTAGGTCATTTGCTTGATCACTTATTGAAAAAGCGCAATCAAAAAGTTGTGGTGATGGGTGCAACTTCCGGTGATACAGGTTCTGCTGCAATCGAAGGCTGTCGCCGTTGCGATAACATCGATATTTTCATTATGCATCCGAATAATCGCGTATCGAATGTTCAGCGTCGCCAGATGACAACAGTGCTTGCGCCTAACGTATTTAATATCGCACTCGAAGGTAATTTTGACGATTGCCAGAATATGGTGAAAGCCAGCTTCGGCGATCAATCATTCCTGCCGGAAGGTCGGCAGCTGGTTGCAGTAAACTCGATTAACTGGGCGCGCATCATGGCGCAGGTGGTCTATTATTTCACCGCNNACTGGGCGCGCATCATGGCGCAGATCGTGTATTACTTTTATGCCGGTTTGGCATTGGGTGCGCCGCATCGTCCCGTTGCTTTCTCCGTTCCCACTGGCAACTTCGGCGATATTTTTGCTGGCTATCTTGCCAAACAAATGGGCTTGCCAATTGATCAGTTAGTGATTGCCACTAATAGCAACGACATTTTACATCGCTGCATTAGCAGTAACGATCACAGCAAAAACCAATTGCAACATACCTTGTCACCAAGTATGGACATTATGGTGTCGAGCAATTTCGAACGTATGTTGTTTGATTTGTATGGCCGCGATGGCAATGCGATTCGCCAGCTGATGGANNGATTTTAAATCCGGCAGCATGACGCTCAAGGAATCTGCTTTGGTGCGCGCGCGTGAATTATTTACCAGTCATGGCGTGAGCGATGAAGTCACGATTGATGTGATTCGCTCGGTGTTTGATCGCACCGAATATCTGCTCGACCCTCACACCGCGATTGGTGTTGAAGCCGCGCGCAAAACCCGTCGCCGTCAGGATATCCCGATGGTCATTCTCGCTACCGCGCATCCGGCAAAATTTCCTGAGGCTGTGCGTAAAGCTGGCCAAGATACAGATCCGACATTGCCACACCACATGCAGGATTTGTTTGAGCGCGAAGAGCGTTACACAGTATTACCACAAGACTTGGCCAAGGTGCAGCAATTTGTTGCGGCAAATGTTCGCAAGTAATTCTTACACCTTGTGTTAACAAAACGCCGCAGGGACTTATCCCTGCGGCGTTTTCGTTTTTAGTATTATTTGTGTACCTATGTCTACTTTCTTTGGGCGTCGCCATCCTCGCGAACGCGAGGNNATCCCCGCATTCGCGAGGATGACGACTATCTATTAAATGAAATTATTCTATGCAAAAAACTATTCGCCGTCGTGATTCTGTCCAACCTGTTGAATTTCAACCGAGTATTCATCCGCTCCTGCAACGCATTTACGGTGCGCGCGGAGTGCAGCATGAGCAGGAGTTGCAATATCAACTCGCGAATCTCCATAAACCCAATTTCAAAGGGTTGGCAGAGGCTGTCAGTCTTTTAGCTGATGCAGTGGTTGCGCAAGCGAAAATTGTTATTGTCGGTGATTTTGATGCGGACGGTGCAACAAGCAGTGCACTGGCAGTGTTGGCCTTGCGTGCGATGGGTTTACCACATGTTGATTTCTTAGTGCCGAATCGCTTTGAATATGGTTATGGTTTAACACCGGAAATTGTGGCGGTCGCCGCCGGACAGCAGCCGGATATTATTATTACCGTCGATAATGGCATCTCCAGCATTGAAGGTGTTGAAGCGGCGCGCGAATTGGGTATCGCTGTGATTGTCACCGATCACCATTTGCCTGGCGCATATTTGCCAAATGCCGATGCCATTGTGAATCCCAATCAACCCGGCTGTGAATTTCCCAGCAAAAACCTTGCGGGCGTTGGCGTTATTTTTTACGTGATGAATGCCTTGCGCGCTGAATTACGGCAAATGGGTTGGTTTGAGGAAAGTGGAATTGCCGAACCTAATATGGCGAGCTTTTTGGATTTGGTGGCACTGGGCACTGTTGCAGATGTGGTGCCACTGGATTACAACAATCGCATTTTGGTTGCACAGGGTTTGCAGCGTATTCGCGCGGGGGTTTGTCGCCCAGGCATTAAAGCCATGCTGGAAGTGTCTGGCAAACAAGCGCATAAACTAGTAGCGAGTGATTTTGGATTCGCGTTAGGGCCGCGTTTAAATGCGGCGGGCCGTTTGGATGATATGTCACTCGGTATCCAATGTTTAATGTGTGAGAGCGAAAACCTTGCGCGTGAAATGGCGGCGCAGTTGGATGAGTTAAATCGGGATCGCAAAGCGATTGAAACAGGAATGCAGCAGGAGGCCATGACCATGCTGCAAAAAACATTACAGGCCGACGCGGAGAGTCTGCCTTGGGGCTTGTGTTTGTTTGATGAGACATGGCATCAAGGCGTGATAGGTATTTTGGCATCGCGCATTAAAGATAAATACCATCGCCCTACAATTGTGTTTGCCGATGCAGGTGGGGGTGAAATTAAAGGCTCTGCGCGCTCGGTGCCAGGCTTTCATANNGTAGTGAGTGATGGTGAATTGGCCACAGAGGATTTCTCATTGCCCATTGCCATGCAACTACGCGAAGCGGGTCCTTGGGGGCAGCATTTTCCAGAACCGGTTTTTGATGGTGAGTTTTACCTACTGCAACAGAAATTGGTGGGTGAAAAACATTTGAAAATGACTCTGGCACATGATGCACAAGGGCAACACATGATAGATGCTATTGCCTTTAATATAGATCCCGGGCTATGGCCCAATTCGCAAGCGAAAAAAGTTCGCGTGGCTTATAAATTGGATATCAACGAATTTCGCGGCAATACCACCGTGCAATTGCTGGTCGATTATCTGGAGTTGGCAGCACAGTAGTGCTGCACTTTTCAATTAAGGCAGCATTTTTTCCAATTCAGGCAATACATTTTTCACAATGATTGACTGAGCCTCGGCGGTGGGGTGGATGCCGTCGCGCTGCATTAAGGTTTCATCGCCCCCAATCCCTTCCAGCAAAAAGTGTATTAACTCCAACTCATTTTTTTCGGCAAGTTTTTCATAAAGCGCTTTAAATTGACTGCTGTAGCGCACNNCAGTGCCGGTAAACGGCTGTTGCCACCTGAACTGGTTTCGCCACTAACGCTGGCATTAATGATCTGTATTGCATGATTTTTCGTTAGTTCTTTTTCGAGCAGATTTACCCAACCTTGTTGAATATCTATGCCATAGCCCGCACTTAAGCTGTCGCCCATTACCAATATTTTTGTTGTTCCCGCTGTTGGGTTTTGCGCATAGGCGAGGCTGGTGACAATTGTCAGGAGTAAAAACAGGTAAATCTTCAGTTTGTACATGGTTATCAAAATCCTATGCCAATAGAATGGATGTATTCGTTTTTCATTAATGTATGTGTGCTTCATTAAAGGTTACTCAATTATGTCTGCTGTTGCTATGGTTCAAGCGAATTCAGTTACCAAACAGGTTAATACACAAGAAGGTAACTTAACGATTCTTCACCCTATTTCAATGAGTGTTATGGCGGGTGAGTCGCTGGCGATTACCGGTGCATCGGGATCGGGTAAATCAACCTTATTGGGCATTCTTGCGGGTCTGGATGTGCCCAGCAGTGGCGAGGTGATCTTGAACGGTAACAACCTTTCACAGTTAGACGAGGAGGGGCGTGCAAAAGTGCGTGCAGGCAACGTAGGATTTATTTTCCAGTCGTTCCAGTTGTTGCCGGGCCTCAGTGCCCACGAGAACGTTATGTTGCCATTGGAGCTGCGTGGCGATAAAGCGGCGAGCAGCAAAGCGCGCGAATTTTTAGAGCGCGTGGGATTGGCCCAGCGCCTGCAACATTATCCACAGCAGTTATCGGGTGGCGAACAACAGCGTGTTGCGATTGCCCGCGCTTTTGCCAGTGAGCCTAAAGTATTGTTTGCTGACGAGCCTACGGGCAACCTCGATAGCACTACCGGTGCCCGTATTATCGAACTGTTATTTGAATTGAATCGAGCGCAGGGCACTACCTTGATTTTAATTACTCACGAAGAACGATTGGCGCAATTGTGTCAGCATCGCATTGAATTGGCGGCGGGTGCCATAGTTTCAGGGAGGGAGTAATTGCGATGATGTTGGCAATTAATTTATTGAGACGCAATTGGCGCAGTGGCGAGTTAAAGCTGTTGGGCTTTTCGCTGCTGTTAGCCGTTGCCGTTTTGAGCGGAATTTCTATTTTCACCAATCGCCTGGAAACAACGCTAATCAGCGAAAGTAATAGCGTGCTAGGTGCAGACTACATCGTGCGTGGTTCGCAGCCTCACAACCCTGACTGGCCTCTCACGGCCGAACAAGAAAATATCCAACACACACAAGCGGCAATTTTTGCATCTATGGTTTTTGCTGGCGATGAAATGCATCTTGCCTCAGTAAAAGCTGTGGATGTTGGTTACCCATTGCGCGGGCAGTTTGAAATTAGTCGCGTACCTTTTGCGATGAATCTTGCAGATATCGAAATTGCCAAAACAATTCCAGCGCCCGGTGAAGCCTGGGTTGATTCGCGTTTGTTGCCGCTGTTGAAAATTCAACTGGGCGATAAAGTGGCGGTGGGTGAATATGAGCTAACAATTACACATGTATTAATCCGCGAGCCGGACAGCGCCAATCCGTTCAGCATGACCGGCGCGCGTCTGATTATGAATATTGCTGACCTGGAAAAAACACAGGTTGTTCAGCCCGGTAGTAGAGTTGATTATCAATGGTTAATTGCCTCAGACAACATTGGCCAATTAAAAGTCTTTGTCGATCAACTGAAACCGCAACTCAATAAACATCAGCGCCTAATCGATATAGACTCTGCACAAGAACGTGTGGGACGCACCTTAAAAACCAGCCGTCAATTTTTATTGTTATCTGCCG
>DQHS01000274.1 GCA_003524365.1 Cellvibrio sp.
GAATAGCCAGTACCAAAGTCATCAATTGCGAGAAACATACCCATCTCATTCAATTGGTTAAGTTGATTGATCGTCTCACCCGCATGTTCCATGGCGCAGCTTTCGGTAATCTCTAGCTCCAGATGCTTTGCCTCCAAACCTATGTCNNAGGCTTCGCGCAGCACCCACTCGCCAATCGGCACAATTAAACCCGTCTCTTCCGCAAGCGGAATAAAATGCGCGGGCGATATCAGGCCCCGGTCAGGATGTTGCCAGCGCACTAGCGCCTCTACACCCATCATCTCACCGGTTTTTAAATCGACTTGTGGCTGGTAGTAGAGCACCAGTTGCTGTTGCTCCACTGCACGGCGTAAATCGTTCTCCAGCAGCAAATAATTCACTGCGGTCGCGTTCATGCCTTTGGCGTAAAACTGGCAATTGTTTTTGCCTGCTTCTTTCGCCTTGTACATGGCGATATCGGCATTTTTTAATAATTCATCAGTACCACCACCGTCGTCGGGAAATAGGCTGACCCCGATGCTGACGGTAGTTGAAATGCTATGACCGCTTATTTCCAGAGGGCGAGATAAAGTTGCGAGCAGTTTGTTTGCGACAAACACCACATCATCGAGGTCGTGAATACCTTCGAGCACCACGACAAATTCATCGCCACCCAAGCGCGCAACGGTATCCATATCGCGCACGCCTTCATTCAAGCGCATGGCGATAGCTTTTAGCAAAATGTCGCCGGCATCGTGGCCAAGGCTGTCGTTAATATTTTTGAAACGGTCAATATCCAGCAGCATCAAAGCCACTTTGGAATTGCCGCGTCTTGCGCGTGCAAGCCCATGATAGATACGGTCGTAAAAGAGTGAGCGGTTGGGCAGGGAGGTTAGCGAGTCGTGGAACGCCATGTAATTGAGGCGCGACTGCTGTTCGCGCAGGGCATTTTCCGCTAGTTTGCGTTCGGAGATGTCGGTGCCAATTGTGCAGACACCAAACACATTGTTATCTTTATTGCGCAGCGGAAACTTCACCATTAAATAGGTATGCTGACTGCCGTCTTTGTGCATCAAATCCAGCTCAACCTCATAGGTCTGCTGTTTGGTCTTGGTGGCCGCATCAATTTCCCACATGGATTGGGCGACATCTTTCGGGTAAACATCAAACACATTTTTACCGACGAAACCTGTTTCGTCGATATTCGCCATTTGTTTATAGTGCTCGCTGGCAAGCACCACATTGCCATCCAGATCTTTAACTGAAATCAGTGCGGGCGAATAGCGCAAGATGGCATTCAGGTAAGTTTCACTTGCCCAGAGAGCTTGCTCGGCAACACGGAAGCGTTCGGATTGCTCCTCGTGGTGCCACATATCAATCACTTGGCGTACCAATAGTGAGCTAAACGTCCAAATGGTATCCAGTTCATTAACGGCTTTTTGCAATTGCGGCAATTCATGGGCGGATTCCATGTAAAACACCGCGATGGTTTTATTTTTTTCCTGGATGGGATGCAAAAAGCAGGAGCGGGCACCCTTCTGGATAAAGAGTGCTCCAAGTTTACCTATGGCGTGCTGGTCTAACGCGCAGGCGCGACCTGAATCAAACACCTGATGGATATATTGGTGCGGTAAATAATTTAATCGGCTAAGGGAGGTGGCAACACCATTGACGAAAGGTTCTTCAAGGCCAGCAGAGGCGATGGCTTCAACATAAAGATGGCTGTCGCGCTCGACAATTAAAACAGTGCGACTAATAGTCTCTTTTGCAATAACCAATTTCACCAGTCGTTCGGCAATTTGTTTATGGTTGAGATCGGTAAAAAGTTGCTGGAACTTTTTAATTAATTCAATGGCAGTATTTTTGGGTTGCCCAGCTTCACTCGTCTGCATAATTACTCAATTTGGGTTGTCGTCACGCCATTTAATGCATCTTGCTGCAACTTTTTTACGTTCGAAGCGGCAGATCATTAACACTAAAAATCTAACTTGTGGCCACTCTTCCGGGGCCTGCATTTCCCAAATTTCTACATCGAATCAGCACTTTACAACAAAAAAGCTTATCGGCGCTTTTTTTTATGATAAATAAATCGTCTGATGTTATCAGTAACAAAAGATCACTTGGTTTATCAGGCCTTCTAGATTACTCAGTGTTTCCAAACTTCCCAAATGGTCAGTTATTCTGATAAAAAGATGAAAATTGCGCCAATAATATGTTTTCATAAGCTTGGGCAAAAAATGCACGCTCTGCACAATTTTTGATGATGGATGTATGCGGGGCTCGCTTTTGATGGTGGCTGAACTAAAATTGAATAACCTTGCATCGTATTGTGTGGAGTGCCTATGCGCAATCATGTTCCTTTTGTAGGTGAGCGAAAGGTTGTGCGTGCCGATGATGAGCCGGCGCGTGCAAAACGCGCCAGTGGTCGTGTTATTGATGATGTGGTGGGTGATGGCCCACAAGAAAGCAGCTGGGATGATACGGTTCCTGGTGGCTGGCTTGATAAATCCAAACCTAACCCAGCTAAAAAAGCGGAACCTCAGGCACGAGCCTCGGTGGCAATGCCACGCGGTCATGTGTCGATTAAGGCAGGAGCCAAAACTGCTGGCGCAACAACTCCGGCTAAAAAAGGGGCATCGTCCAAACCGTCTACTTCATCCAGCGCTATCAGTTTTTCCGATGCAGCCAATATGGATTGGGTGCATATTAATAATGGTCGTGGTTTGCGCGTGAGTATTCACGGCAATATCGATAATGATTTACGCAAAGAGTGGAGTCGGTTGTTAAACGATACAGAATCGGCTCACATAAAAGAGTTTGAATTTAATCTGAGTGAAACACCGGCACTGAGTTTAACCGGCTTGGGAATGTTGCTGTTATTTAAAGAGCGCAAAGGATCAAAGCGCGATGACATTCGGTTGTGCAATTGCAATAAAGACGTGACTCAGTTACTGCATTGGACTGGTATGGATAAGTATCT
>DQHS01000029.1 GCA_003524365.1 Cellvibrio sp.
ATCGCGATAAGTGCGCATTAAGGTAGTCACAACCTTATTATCCATAGTGCCACCATGCACCGGATGCGGATGACAGATAATCACCAGCAGGTTTTGCGCGGCAAAGTGACCGGTATCATCACCCTGATGGATCACTGCCTGTAACTGACCGCAGGGAGCGGAAATAAAAATATCCTGTTCTTTAGCGAAGGGGAAACTCATTGGCAACCTCAATGATTAGGCATAAACGCACACATCCGCGATAATTTTTGCCCATTCTAATGAGAAAATGGACTTATAATAGACTTATCAATGTCTTTGGCTGAATATCGCTCGCGTATCGGCCATGCCTAGCAGGAGATTTTCGTGTATTCATTCAGCGCATTAGTTATTACCGGTATGTTTTGTTTACTCGCTGGCGCAGGTCTTGGCGTCTTGGTTGCCTACGCATTCCGCGCTAAAATTCTCGGCCAAGACCTTGAACAGCGCTTACATGAAGCTGAAAGTTCAATGCAAGGCTACCAACGCGATGTAGCAGAACATTTTTCACAGACCTCACAACTGGTTAACAATCTCACCCACGCCTACCGTGAAGTGCACGAGCACTTGGCAAATGGCGCATTGAAATTGGCGACTCCGGCAATTAGCCGCGAGATTCTGGACTCAGCCAACAACAACCTGAGTAGCGATACCAAAGCCTACATGTCTGAGCAGCGCATTGAACCGCCGCGCGATTGGGCTCCAAAAGCGCCGGGCACCAAAGGCGCTCTAAGCGAAGACTACGATTTGCGCGATGACCATCACACCAATGCGCGCATGCCGACCGAATCGGCGGACGATTATGACTTTGATGGTAAAGCCAATCGCTATTGATTAACGAGCACCGCAGTTTTTACTGCTTTAATCGCGCACAGGACGTCGAAATAAAAGTATAACCCCGCATTGCGGGGTTTTTGTTGGCTAATAAGAATATCGACGGAGACGCTTTGCATGTTCCTACAACGCTTGCTGCAGTTTGTTGGCTGGCCCATTACCGCAGGCGTTATCATTGCGTTACTTGCTCTTTTACTCTTTCCCCAATTGCGTGGCACTCCTGCAGATTTTCACCCCAGCAATAACAATGTCGGTACTGGTGTTGTCTCTTATGCGGACGCCGTCGATCGCGCAGCACCAGCAGTCGTCAATGTATATACCGAAAAGCGTGTAGTGCAGCGCAACCAAAATCTGTCTAACAATCCATTCTTTCGCCACCTCTACAACAATTCAAATATTCCCCAACAAGAGCGCATGCAAAAAACACTTGGCTCCGGAGTGATTGTCGACGACTCAGGGTTAATATTGACCAACAATCACGTCATTAATGGTGCCGACCGAATTGCAGTGCTGCTTTACGATGGCAGAGTGACCGACGCCGAACTAATTGGCATGGATTCAGATAATGATCTGGCAGTGTTGAAAATCCAATTAAATGATATTAGCGCCATCACTTTAGGAGACTCAGATAAAGTTCGCGTTGGCGATGTAGTACTCGCTATTGGCAATCCATTTGGTGTTGGGCAAAGCGTTAGCCAAGGCATAGTCAGCGCCACTGGGCGCTGGAATGTGGGCATTAGCGAAGAAGCAGCACGCGAGAATTTTATCCAAACGGATGCTGCGATAAACCCAGGCAATTCCGGCGGTGCGCTGGTTGATGCGTATGGCAACTTGATCGGCATTAATACCGCAGTATTAGATGAGTCAAATACATCTGCTGGAATCAGTTTTGCTGTGCCCGCTAAAATCGCAATGGAGAGTCTGCGCCAAATAGCAAAACATGGGCGCGTTATTCGCGGCTGGTTAGGCATCGAGGGAGTGCCGCACCCGCGTATCAAGGGAATTGTAATAACCGGACTTTATCCTGGTGGTCCTGCACATATTGCGGGCATCCTACCTGATGACATACTGACCCATATCAATGGTACGGAAATTGAGGATGCTCGCCAATGCATGGAGATAGTTAACAAATTAGCCCCGCAATCCAAAGTCAACATCGCTCTTATCCGCAGCGGTAAACTTATAGAAATTGAAGCTATTGCAGGCGAACGAAGCAGCACACAAACTAAAACCTAGAAGTTAAAAAGAAATTCAAAAAAATGGGCGCCCCAAAAGCGCCCATTTTTAGCTTACGCAGATTGTAAGTTTTTAATCCAGAATGCGATATTCAGCCGAGCGTGCATGCGCTTCCAAATATTCACTACGCGCAAGTACCGAAGCGGTCTTGGACAATACCGATGCTCCAGCTGCCGAACACATAATTATTGAGCTGCGTTTTTGGAAGTCGTACACCCCCAGCGGTGACGAAAAGCGTGCAGTACCCGATGTGGGTAACACGTGATTGGGGCCAGCACAATAATCACCGAGTGCTTCCGGAGTAAACCGCCCCATAAAAATGGCACCTGCATGACGAACCTGCGGCAATAATGATTCAGGGTCGGCAACTGACAACTCCAAATGCTCAGGTGCAATGCGATTACTTACCGCGATGGCTTGTTCCATATCAGCGACTTTAATTAACGCACCACGATGTTTTAACGAGACACTCGCAATACTTTCGCGCGCGAGTGTGGGCAATAAACGCTTGAGCGATTCTTCAACTTTCGTTAAATAATCTGAATCTGGACACAACAAAATTGATTGCGCTTGCTCATCGTGTTCAGCCTGGCTAAATAAATCCATCGCGATCCAATCCGGATCGGTCAAACCATCGCACACCACTAAAATTTCGGAAGGGCCGGCGATCATATCAATCGCCACTTGGCCGAACACCGCACGTTTGGCAGTGGCTACATAAATATTACCGGGGCCAACAATTTTATCGACTTTAGTAATCGTTTCGGTGCCGTAAGCAAGTGCTGCAACTGCTTGCGCGCCGCCGATAGTAATTACGCGATCAACACCGGCGATTACTGCAGCGGCTAATACCATCGGACTAATTTCACCATCGGGTGCTGGGACCACCATGGTTAATTCATCAACGCCAGCAACCTTCGCAGGAATCGCGTTCATTAATACCGATGATGGATACGACGCTTTTCCGCCGGGCACATACAAACCTACGCGCTCCATCGCCGAAATCTGTTGGCCAAGCACAGTGCCATCGGCTTCCGTGTAGCGCCACGAGCTTTGCAACTGGTGCTGGTGATAATTGCGAATGCGCTCAGCCGCAATTTCCAATGCCGCGCGCTGCTCGTCGCTGATTTGGGTCAGCGCATGTTGTAACTGCGCAGGGGTGACAACAAAATCGTTAATGCTCTGCGCCGAGCGACGATCAAATTTGTTGGTGAACTCCACCACCGCGGCATCACCGCGCGTTTTTACCTGATGCACAATATCATCGACCACTGCTGCAACGCGGGTATCGCTTACCGATTCCCATGCTAATAGCTGATCCAAACGCTGATTAAAATCGCTTTGGCTTGCATCCAAACGGGTGATGATAGATTCAGACATGGTGGACTCTTTTTAAGAACAGTAAAAATAATTACGAGGAAAATTTCAGAGAACCAATAAAGAATACCCTATCGTCATACCCGCGAACGCGGGTATCCATATCAATCAATAAGCTGGATTCCTGCATTCGCAGGAATGNNGGCGATAAATTCGCGCGGCTCCAAACCATTCGCACGCAGGGTATTACCGGTATCAACAATATCCACAATCTCATCAGCGAGATTCATTATCGGAGCCAACTCCATCGCACCGTAAAGTTTAATGATGTCCGTCTGGCGACCTTGCGAGGCGTAATATTGTTTGGCGATATTCA
>DQHS01000015.1 GCA_003524365.1 Cellvibrio sp.
GTCCAATGCCCTGCTTACGAGAATGTTTGGTTGCTGAATAACGGGTTGTAAGATAACTCAAGCCTTCTCTGTATGAGGACGATTCATGTTCAAGAAAACCTTAGCCAGTTTGGTATTCATCACCTGCGCTACAAGCAACGCGCAATCGCTGCATGAAAATTTAATTCTTAATGGCAGCTTTGCGCAAGGCAGTCAGGGCTGGCGACTGGAACCGGAAATAGAAATATCAGTTCCGCCCTCACCAGACCCGGATGTTTTTGCCAATGCCCCAGCCTCCCTATTAATGCGCGCACAAGAAGCGCCGGAGGATGGCTATATTCATTCGCGCAACGCGCGCCAATGCATTCCTATTGGCGATGCACGCAAATTACAATTCAGCGGTAATTTTCTTTACCCGGATGATTTGCCCGCGAGTAATTATGGGCATAGAGCCAATCTGATTTGGCATTACCAATCCGACTGTTCAGGCAGTGCGCAATTCGGTGCATACCTCGAACCTGAAATTAAAAATGGCTGGCAAGCACTGATCATTGACGATTTGAGCCCCGCATTAAATGCACAGGCAGTTGAAGTTGAAGTTTCGCAAGACCAACAATTATCGCGTAAAGATTTTGGCGTTTTGGAATCCGCTTATTATTGGCTGCTTGGAAAACTAGGTGAAGTGGGCGACGATACACTCGCCAGAGGCTATTGGGATAATCTCAATTTACAAATCACCCAGTTGGAAGAACCGGAACAACCCAGCAATCAATTTGATGGCGCACCGAGTTTGCCAACCAATATGAATTTATTGCGCAATGGCAGCTTCGATNNGGGGCTTGAACACTGGAAGCATTATGACAGCGAATGGAGTGCCAACGAAGGATACAACAATGAGGGAGCCATCCGCATCACCTTAACATCCGACGATGGTTCTATGGGCACAGGCGTATTTGAGCAGTGCGTTAACATAGGCTACAAACGTCAATTTAAAATGGGTGTCAGTTTCAAGGCCGATGAAAAATCAAATCAAACCGGCGGTGGCCGAATGAGAGTGAGTTGGTATGAACAAGAAAACTGCCAGGGCCGCCACAGTACAGATGGCCGCCATGTTGATCCACAAAAAATAGCTGGCTGGCAGCAACTGTCTGTACCATTGCTCGAAGCAGCGCGCAATTCGCGCAGCGTTTCGGTAGACGCAATACAAACGATTGATGGCAAGGGTATGTTCAGCGCTTACTGGGACGATATGTATTTTATGGCGATTGAATAAATNNCATCCTTTACAACAAATATTTTTATTGCGCAGATATATTTATGGAAAACTTCGCTATCTCTCAGCTTTGCTTATCGCATGCGCTAGCAAACCTGAACAACCCACCGCACAGGAAGCTTCTGACGAAGAGCTGACTAGTAGCACTATTCGGCGAAAACCAGCTGGTCGATGAGTAACCGCTGGAGAATATTCCTCTCCGTACTAAATAAAGCTTGCCTTGAGCCAAATAGTTCAAACGCGATGCATACATATCGCAATCATCTTTTTTATGTTCACTTCCGTTAACAAACGAACATACACAATGTCGCTGTTTCATTATTTTATAGTTGAGTATTGACTCTACGGGTTCGTATTGCTGATGGTAAAAATTAGAATAATTTGTTATCGCAAAACACGACGATCATTTTTATTCTATTTTAGGTGGAGGATTTTATGAAAAATTTATCTTTTTTATGCGCAGGTGTTTTAACGACATGCTTAGCACTTGCAAATACGGCATGTTCAGATAACACCGCTGACCGAACCAATCCCGTTACGTCCGAATCAACTCGCAGCGAAACTTACAACGCAGCCTCGGTGAACGGGACGAATTCAAGCGTAACCGGGATGAACCCCGGCGTCTCCGGGACTAACTCAAGTGTGAACGGGACGAATTCGAGCTTAACAAGCTCGAGCTCGAGTATAGGAAACGGTTCAGGCGAAGCTTCTAGCGAATATATGCTTGACCCGACAGGAAGTGGTACGGGCGAGTGAGGCGCTGAAGCGGAAATGAATTTTTAATAAGGCCCGTAGCGCGGGCCTTATTTTTGACGGGCCACGATTAACTATCAGATTAGTCCGAATCGCAGGAAGAGCGTTAATCGTCCCACAAAAAACTCCATCAGCGATTGAAAATTAATCTTAAGAGAAAACCAAATGAAAAATGCAATCTTCCGTGCATTCATATTCCCATCCATATTACTGCTGTTATCCGCATGTAACGATAAAACAGCACCCTCCACTTCCAACACTATTTCAAGCGCGGCAACCGCATCGAGTGCCACCGACGCATGGGTTGGAAAATGGAATGGCCCCGAGGGAACATTTCTTGAAATCGCCGGTAGTGATGGAATCTATACGATTACCATTCAAGACCTTGACGGCCCCAAGCAATTTCAGGGGAAAAGTAACGGAAACGAAATATCCTTTGAGCGCAATGGAACCATGGAATCAATCCAATCCAGCAATGGAACTGATACCGGAATGAAATGGCTTGCTGAAAAATCGGATTGTTTGCGAGTACGCTTGGGTGAAGGTTGGTGTCGGGACTAGTTTGTGAATTGGCTTGTAAATTGACACATGAAGTAGCTCGTAGGTTGGGCGTGTATAATCAACGCCCCACATAATCNNCCGACTTATCCGGCTATTACGACTTGATGTGCGCCGACATCAATTATCTGGAGCAGAGCAATTATGTGCGCAGGCTACATCAGCTATTCGGTAATCAAGGTAACCACTATCTGGATTTGGCCTGCGGCACGGGGCCGCATATTCGGCATTTTATCGATTTTGGTTACACAGCCAGCGGCGTGGACATTAATCAGCCGATGCTCGACATCGCACAAGTGCGTTGCCCGGATGCAAAATTGACACAGCAGGATATGAGCAACCTGAACTTGGATGCGCAGTTGGATTTAATCAGTTGTTTCCTGTATTCCATCCACTACAACCAAAGTATTGCCACCCTCACAGATTGCATCGCCAGCGCGCACCGCGCACTCAAACCCGGCGGGCTATTTTGTTTTAATGCGGTAGATAAAAGTAAAATTGATAACCGCGCCGGTATCAAACACAGCCTCACGCACGATAACAGCGAGTTTGGTTTTCAGTCGAGTTGGTATTATGGCGGCGAGGGCGAACAGCAACAGTTGCAGCTGAGTATTGAAAAAACTACCGATGGCAAAACTGAACGTTGGAACGACCAACACTCTATGGTTGCCCTCACCTTTGCGCACTTACAACAACTGCTTGAACGTTATTTTGAAGTGCATATTCTTGCGCATGATTATCACAAAATTACACCTTGGGAAAACGGCTCGGGGAATGCATTTTTTGTAGGGATAAAACACTAGCAAACGTGTTATATGTAGATTGATTTTGATGGGTGAAGCAACCCAGCTAGGGAATAAATTGGTCCGAACATTAATCGCAGGTTTCAATTCCATCACTCACAGGATTCATCATGAAATACCTATTACTGAGTATCTGTTTTTTGTTAGCAAGCTGTACCGGCATGCCGGAAAATATTAAACCGGTAGAACAATTCGAACTGCCGCGCTACTTGGGCACATGGTATGAAATTGCCCGCCTCGACCACAGCTTTGAACGCGGTTTAAGTCATATAACGGCTAACTACACAGTGCGCGATGATGGCGGTGTGAAGGTCATTAACCGCGGCTATTCACAGGAAGACAAAGCATGGAAAGAAGCCGAGGGCAAAGCCTATTTTGTTGATAAGACCGATACCGGTTATTTGAAGGTATCCTTCTTCGGGCCGTTTTATGGATCTTATGTAGTATTTGAACTGGATAAAGAAAATTATAACTACGCGCTAATCAGCGGACCGGATAAAGAGTATTTCTGGATACTCGCGCGCCAGCCACAACTTGAACCTGAACTTCTGCAGCGCTTGATCGCACAGGCAAAATCACTCGGTTTCGCTACCGACAATTTAATCATGGTGGACCACTCGGGCACACCGCAATAACGGTATAAATACGGCTATTGCACATCAACCAACTACTACATATTGAGTCGCACATGAAATACATTGAAAAAGCCACCCACCTGTTATTCACACTGTGCCTGCTGGCATTCGCCGCACTGCAATTTAATGATCCCGACCCTATGACCTGGATTCTTTTTTATGTCATTTGTGCAGCGGTGCCAGCGCTGGCATTAGTTAACCGGCCAATGGATTCTGTCTTTTGGATTGCACTTATCGTCTGCGGCATTGCTTTAGCGATTTATGCCAGCGGTGCTTACAACTATTACCTGCACCGGAATGAAGAACCATTGATGCAGAGCATGAATCCGGAAAAACCTTACATTGAAGAGGCGCGGGAATTTTTAGGAGCATTAATCGCAACCGTGTTTGTGGTGATCAGCCATGTGCTTGCACGTTATCGAAAAAAATAATGAGCAAAATTTTTATCATCGGCCTGCCGCGCACGGGTACTACCAGCATTAGTGTTGCGCTATTGGATTACGGTTTTAAGGTTGCCCATACCGCTTACACCAAGCGTGCGTTTGAATTGGCCGATGTTATTTCCGATGCACCCTGCTTCGCAGACTATCAACAACTGGACGCACTATTTCCCCATTCAAAATTTGTGTATTTGGATAGAGCATTGGCTAACTGGCTGCCGTCTATGCAAATGCTACTGAATAAAATGCTGCCGGAATTAGCACCAAAATCCGGTTACCTTAATCCAGTGCTTAAACGCTGTATCAACCACACCTTCGCACCATTAACCACAGAAAATCCGTTGGATGCACAGCACTTGGAACACTGCTATCACCTTCATCAACAAGCGGTGTTCAACTATTTTGCAGCGCGCGATGATTTTTTAACCATCAATATAAGCCACGGCGGAAGCTTACCAACACTGCTGGAATTTTTAGGTATTAACGCTGAGGATGCAGGTGAGTTTCCCCATTTAAATATCGGGAAATTAGTCGACAACTGGAAAGAATACAAACACCCCAATAAAATTAACTCGCTCAGCGCCGGAACGGAACACCGGAAATTTTTTGATTATCACACCGGGCAATAAGCTTATTAGCCACTCCCAATAGCCGGTAAAAGCCATCCATAACTAGCCAAGCGGCAGGCAGCTAGTTGGGCAATACGGCCTGATACCAGATGCCACAGGATGCCCTGTCACCTTTTGAAACAGTAGAACCAGACAGCAGCGTTTTATTTGTATTTCTAATCTTATAAATGTAAGAATGAACAACACGGCACACCTTCATGGTAGTGCCGAGCACTGCCCCAAGCGCTGATGTACAGCAGGTATCGATAGCCGCCCCGGGTAGTCATCAATAAAAATAATACGGCGTTGTGTCACTGGAAAAGGTTTTGCTTCACCTCTCCCCAGCATGGTTTCGGTCAATCCGTCCTTATATTAATAACTAAGACGAGATTGTAATTATGTTTACTATTCAACCTTCTGGATCATCTAAAAACGGACGTGGTTTCGCGCTGAAATCCATTGCAGCTACTGTTGCGTTGGTCACAGGAAGCTCCGCGTTTGCAGCGGCAACCGGCGGTTTTTCTACCACCGATGGCGGCAATATTGCAGGTGCAAAATCTTTTACTGCCTCTACTTACCAACAAATCAATACCATCATCGCCAATGCCAAGCTGGATGCAAACGGCAACAAGGTGACTGGCGGCGCTTATCCGCTGATCATCACTTACACCGGCAATGAAGACGCACTGATTAACCAGGTAATTCAAGACCACACTGTGAATGCATCTGGCAACTGCCCCAAGGCGCGCTGGAATGATGCTTATCGCTTTGTTGAAATTAAAGAATTCACCAAGGGCATTACCATCATCGGTGCCAATGGCTCTTCTGCTAACTTTGGTGTTGTGGTTAATAAATCCAACAATGTGATTGTGCGCAATATGAAAATTGGTGCACTCGCCGGCGCCAATAACGATGCAGACATGGTGCGTATCGATAGCGGTAGCAACGTGTGGATTGATCACAACGAATTGTTTGCGGTGAATAACGAATGTAATGGCTCGCCCGATGGCGACCTGACGTTTGAAAGTGCGCTCGATATTAAAAAAGATTCGCACAATATCACTGTGTCATACAACGTCATCCGCGACAGCAAGAAAGTCGGCCTTGATGGTTCCAGCAGCACCGATATCGCCGGCGGCCGCGAGATCAGTTTCCATCACAATATTTACCGCAATGTAAACGCGCGCCTGCCACTGCAACGCGGNNCGTTACGACAGCAGCAACTGCGGCAAGTGGGAACTGCGCGGTAATAACATTACCAATCCCGGTGACTTTGCGACCTATAACATCACCTGGAGCAGCGGCGGCACTATCGACGCGACCAACTGGACCACTACCGCGCCCTTCCCGATCAGCCTTCCCTACAGCTATGCACCGGTAAGCCCACAATGTGTGAAAGACAAGCTGGCGCAATTTGCCGGTGTTGGTAAAAACGGTGCGCNNATCAAGCAAGCCTGCCAGTTCATCAATAGCAGCCGTTTCTTCCAGCCGTTCATCCAGCTCGACAGCGGCGGCATCCAGCAGACCAGCCAGTTCCACCAGCGGCGCTCCAGTACTGACCGGCACGGGTGATTATCCAGATGGTTTCTCCAAGTGTGCAGACCTGGGCGGCACCTGTTCAGTCACTTCGGGTGATGGCTGGGTTGCATTCGGCCGCAAAGGCAAGTGGGTCACCAAGCGTGTATCTGTACCGGGCAGCATTGCTTGTACGGTAGCCTCGTTCGGTTCTGATCCCTTAGGCAACCCGAATAAGTGCTCTTATAAGCGCTAAGTATGTACAGGCAAAACGGCTCCGGCCGTTTTGCCTGATTTGCCCCTACCCTCCATCTGTGGCAATGTGCTGGCCCAATTGACCACTACTGTTACGCCATGCCAGCTTCCCGCCTTGCTTTCTCGCCCTCATTTATCGGTATTTTTTGTGTCTTCACTGGCACCCTGTGTTTTGCCAGTAAAGGTATCCTGATCAAACTCGCTTACCAATACGGCATTACCGCGACCCCCTTGCTGATGTTGCGCATGCTCTTTGCACTACCCTTTTACGCCGCAACCGCGCTCTGGTTACACACCCAGGAATTAACGCCGCTGAAAAAAGGCGATGGCTGGAAAATTGCCGGGCTGGGTTTGCTCAGCTATTACATTTCCAGTCTGTTGGATTTTATGGGGCTGGAATATATTTCCGCAGGGCTTGAGCGTTTGATTTTGTACGTGTATCCCACCCTTGTTCTACTCATGCTCGCCTTCTGGAAAAAAGAAAAGATTACGCGCAATACCAAACTCGCGTTGGCTATTGCCTACAGCGGAATGTTGTTGGTATTCGTGCAGGATTTACGTCTCACCAGCAATTGGGATCTCACCCTGTTGGGAGCCGGATTGGTTATGCTCAGCACTATTTCATTTGCATTATTTGTAGTGCTCGCAGGCGATATGATCAGCAAGGTCGGCCCCAGCCGCTTCACCGCCTACGCTATGCTCGCCGCCTGTGCAGGGGTGATATTGCACGGCATATCTCTGGGCGATAGCGCAGAATTACAGCAACCCAAACAGGTTTACTTGCTCGCCCTGTTGCTCGCATTTTTCTGTACCGTGATTCCCAGTTTCTTAATGAACAAAGGCATCAGCCTGATTGGCAGCGGCAGAACCGCCATACTCGGCAGCATAGGCCCGGTGATTACGTTATTTTTGGGCGCGCTGGTATTGCACGAACAGATTACACTGGTGCAATTACTCGGCGCCGGTTTGGTAATCAGTGGTGTTGGGTTAGCCACCGCGGCTACTAAATAGATACTTAATGACTGTTTACGTTAGGTTTACATCGCACATACGCCTTACTATTTTCACAGAGGCATAAAAAACCCACGCCTCGTGAGAGACGCGGGTTTTTATTTACAAAGAGCTATCAAAAAAAATTAAGCGCTAATTATTTTCCACAACAACCACATACCGTCATAGGTAACTGCTGGCCAGTTTTTGCATCCTGATTTGTCCACTGACCATTCCATTTAAATTGCGATGATGAATTACCACAGGTAGTTGGGCAATTCGCATTCGCCTGTTGTTGGTTGTTAATAAGACTGGCCGCCTGCACATCCAGACACTGGCCGGAACCTATAGCGATATCATCAAAAATATGGCTCAAGCTACCAGATGTCGTATTTTTTCCGGAAGCAGGAGACGATGTGCCGGTATAGTTATGGCAACCAAAACAATTGGAAATAAATTGCGTAGTTGCATCCATGTTCACTGCTTGATATTCCGTTTCAGCAACCGTATTAGCCAAACGCAAAGAACCACGTTGATTCGGAATTTGTGCCAATCCTGTTTTATTAGGAATATTTGAGTCCTGTGTGATATCACTTACCCAGAGCGCACCCACATTAAAATAATTCGCCAACACCGCAAAAGTACCGGTTAGATACGGCTGCACACCAGCATTTACAGATTTAATATCACTAACGTTCTCTGAATACTTCAAATCACCTTCAGCAGAACCGTAAGGATACTCGCGGCAAATTTCGGTTGGATTTCCAGTAATCTTTTTTTGCGCAGAGGGATTATTAAAACGGCATTGCACAATGCCAAGCGGATCTTTGCTTTGCAAATCTGCAGTGCAGACCTGGCTCGCAAAAGACCAACCCGTTGCAGTGGAAGGCGCAGAGCAATCGGGAGCATTAATATCATGCTCAAATGTCGCCCACACAAATTCAGGATGATCCGGTGTTGCCACCGCCACATGGAAACCAATCATCCCCAACTTGGTAGTACCTTTTTCCGAACCGATTTGTGCGTCAACCGTAATAAATTTGCTGGCATCATCGCCCTTGCCTAATACCTTCCATGCGGTTTTTAATTCCGTGGTACCGCCCGGGAAATTGGGTTGCTGTTTAATGCCGTTGACATCGCACATATTTTTGCTAAAACGTACATCGTAATACACCACATTGCCATTCTGGTCATAAATGGTGGCACCACCACCCGCTTGTCCGATACGCTCGGGAATCACAAAGGCAGTACCCGCCTCTTCGGGTTTGCTGGTGCGGATGAAAAAGGTATGAGCATCATGTTTATCATCGCAAGAGTTTGCCGGTGATCCATCCGCATTTACTTCAAGTTCGTGATATTGGCTGGTGTCTTCAAAGTTACGGATTTTAGGATCAGCTTTGGATTGCGCCATTAAATACGCAAAAGTTTGCCAGGAAAATTGATAAAAATCGCAGAAGGTCGAATCGCCGACGCCTCCGCTCTGCTTCACTTCAGTGGGCATACTGGGTGAAGTAAACCAGGTAGGGTCAGCTGCACAAGGTGCAACCGCTGCTGACGAAGCCGCCGCTTTTTCATTCGCAGCATTCGCGTTACTCACACCAAAACCCATCGCGCATAAGAGTGTGACGCTTAACGCTACACAGCTGCTTTTATTAAATTTATTTTTCATCTTGGTAATCTCATCCTTCAGTTATAAAAAATCACGCCGACACCCATAGGCATCAGCAAAGATAAAGGCAAATCCCTGAATGATCTGCCCTGTCGATAACACTAGACTTAAAGAGCCTAGTAGGTGAATTGGAGTTGAGTTATTACAAGATATTACAGCGAGGCAATTTGCCCAATAAATATGCAAAAATGGGGGCGAATGGTTTTTATAGGACGTAAATAACACCGCGATGGCGCGTAAAAACAAAAAACGTCTGCACTCGATTAAAAGGGCAGACGTCATTCATCAATCATTTTGTTAACAATTTCCTCACATGGTTTAATGATTTTAAATTCATTCTCTCCATACTGTTTCAAAACGATAGTGTAACCGGGCTAATCAAACCAGGCCTTACTGGTGTAACAATGCATTCAGATTATCAACGGCAACACACCAATCCGAATCCTGCTGCCAACTCTCGCGCAAAAACTGCCGCTGAGCATCATTCCAGAAATCGGCATCCGTTAAACGCACACCCTCGGGTAAAGGATGCGCTTTAATAAAGCGAGTGATAGCGAAATCGCTGTTGGCCAAACCTAACTGACTGAATAATTCAGGCAGCTCAATCGTTGTGATTTGCATCATATGTCTCCTCATTTTTGTGTAGCCCTCTTGATAGAGTCTGCTGCATACCGATAAGTTCGACCGGGCGACTTCAAATAACTATTTTTCTCACCTCCGCCCCGGTTATACACCAGATGCGGGTTTTCAGACGGCAGAAAGACAAAGTGTATAACGCGCCAAAGTGGTTTATCCTCTCAGTTACATAAAGCCCTGGCACCAGCATTCCCGGAACGAGATCACCTCATGAGCAGCCCACAGCGCGATATCACCCTACGTTTTTTGGCAGAGCCGCAAGATGTGAACTTCGGCGGCAAGGTACACGGCGGCGCGGTGATGAAGTGGATTGATCTCGCCGCCTACGCCTGCTCGGCTGGTTGGAGCAGCCGCTACTGCGTCACGGCTTACGCAGGCGGCATTCGTTTTGTATCGCCGGTTCACGTGGGTAATTTAGTGGAAGTTAGTGCAAAAATTATCTACACCGGCCGATCCTCCATGCACATTGCGATAGAAGTAAATGCCTGTGACCCTAAATCGCTCGACCGACGTCTTACCACCCACTGCATAGTAATTATGGTCGCAGTCGATGAATCAGGCCAAACCGTTCAGGTGCCCGAATGGATACCGCAAACCGATGAAGATAAACAGCAACACGCAACTGCCATCAAGTTAATGGAGATGCGTGAAAAAATTGGCGAAGAGATGAGAATTTATATTTAATCGCTTTTAAAAAACTTAATTTGAGATCCCGACTATGACGCAGCCAGCGCCAACTTCATCCATAACAACAAAAACCTCATCAACGCCAAAAACCAAACAGAAAAAAGACGCGCGCGACATTCGCGCTGAAGCATTAAAAATCGCCAACACTATAAAAACCGAAGGCCAAACCCCGGTTGAAACCAAAGCGATTGCCAATGGCATTCAACGCGGAATGGAAATGTTTTTGCGGCAGCAAAGTGAAAAAACGCGCGAGTTGGATAAACGGGTTAAAAAAGTAAAGCAGTTATCCAATCAATTGACGCAACAAAAATCAGGGGATGAAAAAGAAACCACCAATACACCAACGCAATCTCGTTTGCCCTGGATTCTTCTTACGCTTTCATGGGGTTTGTTTTTGGTGGTAGGGGCTGTTGGGTTAACGCAATAAAAAGGGCCCGAAGGCCCTG
>DQHS01000328.1 GCA_003524365.1 Cellvibrio sp.
CAGGTATGACGGGAGCACTTTCGCAACCATGACGATAAATTAGCTGCAACTTTTTGGCGCTTTAGCCGTAGATGGGATCAAACACACCCGAATAAGGAACGAATCCCGAGATGACTGTACCCACAGATAACCAGGACGATGAGCTGATCAACCTTATCGCCCGCTGTGCGCTGCGCGACCAAGCCGCGCTCAAAGCGCTGTTTGAACGGGTTGGCCCCTACTTGAATGCTATCGCCTGGCGCATTCTTAAATCCAAAGAGCTGACTAACGAGGTATTGCAGGAAGCGTTTTTGCAGATTTGGAATAACGCGGCCAGCTACCGACCGCACCTCGCCAAGCCGCTGACCTGGATGGGAAGTATCGCGCGCTACCGTGCGCTGGATCGGCTCGCGCTGGAAAAGCGGATCAGCGATAAATTTGTCGCCCATCACGATGAGATAGAAGATATGCCCGGCGGCGATGAACCCGAGCACAGTGTCGGCGCCAGCCAGCTCAGGTTTCATCTGCACCAGTGCCTGACCACCTTGGGCGACAACATCAAACGCAGTATCGAGCTAGCCTATTTATATGGCTATTCGCGCGAAGAGATCGCGCAGCAATTTGCCACCAATACCAATACCGTTAAATCCTGGCTGCATCGCGGCGCTGAAAGGTTAAAACTATGTCTGGAAGCAAAACACCAAACTCACCGCTAGATGACAAAGTGCTCGCCTTTGAGTATGTCACCGGTGTGTTGCGCGGTGCGGAACGCGATGAGTTTAAGCAGCGCTTAAGCAGTGATCCGCTGTTACAAGTTGAAGTCAGCTTTTGGGAAGAACAACTCATGAGCCTTAGCGATGAACAACAAGGCATCAAACCCGACCCGAATGTCTGGCGCGGTATCGAAGCGCGCTTGCAGCAACAAGATCGCCCAGCTGAGGCGCGACCATCCCGCTTTGCCTGGCTCTGGCCCAGTGTCTCCGTCTTTGCGACGGTGATGCTCGCCGTCTGTGTCTGGCTATTGCTGGCCCGTGATCCACTGCAACAACCCAATGCGGATTATGTTGCGGTACTCACTGACGATGGCGGTGCGCCACAGTTAACGGTACTCACTGCCACCGGCGGCGCGCAGCTCTGGTTGAAGTGGGAGGCAGTGGACATTGCTGACGATAAAAACCTGCAGCTCTGGGCGATTTCCAAGCGCGATGGCCAAATCCGGCCGCTTGGTGTATTTGCGCAAACCGATATACAGCAGTTGCCTTTGTCGGTCGCGCAATGGCGTTTGATTAAAGACTCATCGCATTTGATTCTGACGGAAGAAGATGTCGGGGGCTCGCCTTTGGATGAGCCAAGCGAAGTGATCTTGGCAAAAGGTGTGTGCGTTCTACTCGCGCAGGTGCATAAGGCCATATAATGCGCCGTATCTACCTTGCCTGCGAACCTATGCCATGACGAAAACGCTATTTTTTGGTTTGACGTTGACCTTTGCCAGCGCTTTTACCCAAGCGCTGGAACTTCCTTTGCAAGACGCCAATTTCAAACACTGTGTGCAGGCGTTGGCGACGAAAAAAAACTGGCAGAGTNNCTGCAAAAATTATCGCTCTACAATAACCAGCTCACTACAGCGAACATCGGAAAATTACCGCAGCTTCGCCATATCAATCTCGCCAAAAATAAAATCATCCAGGTTAACTTCAGTGAATTACCCGCACTGGAAGAGTTGTATATTTTTGGCAATAAAATGACGGCGTTGGATTTGTCCGGGTTACCCAAACTTAAACTGCTCAAAATCAACGACAACCAGATTGTGCAGTTCACCTACAAAGATTTACCTGCGCTGGAAAAAATCTATATGTTCAACAATGTGATGGAGCATGTGGATATTTATCACCTGCCCGCCATGAGCTATATGGACGCGCGCCAAAACCCCATGCCCGATCCACTCTATGAAGAAATGGACAAACTCAAAGGCGTAACTTTTTTACATGACGGCAATGCTGAAGACTGGCAATAAAAAGAGGATTGGCAAGCAGTGAAATTATTAGCGGCGAATGTAATAGCGCTCACCTTATCACCCTGCGCACTTGCGCTCGGTGAACACGAATTCGATTGGGGCAGCCGCGCACGCTACGCGCATGTGGATGCCGACAACTCTGGTCAGGCGGCATCGTTATTATTACGCGGTTCCGTGGAATCAGAGTGGACCGATATTGTCAGTTCAACATTGGAGATTGATGCTGTCGGCACGGTGCTGAAAGATGATCACAGCGATGGTGAGCGGTTTAATAATGAACCGTTAATTCCCGACCCTCAGGGCGCCGACATCAATCAGGCTTTTTTATCGTTTAATCTGGATGTTGCCAATATTCATCTTGGTCGCCAGCGTATTAATTTTGACAACCAGCGATTTATCGGCGGCAATGGTTTCTGGCAGAACGAACAGACCTTTGATGCGGTGCTTGGCAAATTCAAACTCGCCAGCAATTCCAATCTTACTTACAGCTATATCGCCAATGCCAACCGGATTTATGGCGATGATGCAGATGAAAGCAACTCGGGACGCGAACACGATTATGAAAATGCATGGCGCCCCGCTGCATTTCTCGGCGACCACAAACATCATTCCCATCTCGCGCGGCTTGAATGGAATGAGTGGGATTACACGCGTGTAGTGGGATATGGCTATCGCATCGATAATCGCGACATGCCGAGTGTATCTAACAATACATTGGGTGCTAGTTACACGCTTAACTACAAAGCAAGTGTAATAAAGTACCGCGTACAAATTGAAGCGGCGCAACAAAACCGCTCTGAAGTTAATGCAGATAATTTACCCTATTATCTGGTTGATCTCGGTTTTGGTATTAATACCTGGGAGCTCAGCACTCGCTACGAAATTCTCGGTGCAAATGATGGTGCTGCCTTTATCACACCTTTAGGTTCCAATCACGATTTTGAGGGTTGGGCGGATGAAATCGGCAATACACCCAATAGTGGCGTGCGCAATTTTTCACTGGGTTTGTTATGGCGCGCATCGCCCCTGCGCGTAGAAACCTCCTATCACTTTTTTAAAGATGATGTGGGCGGTAATAATATCGGACGCGAATTTGATCTTGATTTTGTGTACAAACCTGCGCGTAAACACAGCGTCTCGCTACGCCTCGCTAATTTTGAACCTGAAGGTGATTCGGGTTCGGTGCGTAAGGTGTATTTGGATTATTCGTTTAATTTGTGATTGGTTAAAAGCTGGATACCTGCGCTACCCTCGTTCCCAAGCTCTGCTTGGTAATGCATATGTCCCAGAAAAATACCACACCTTGAACTATGCACGAAAATCTGCATTCCCAAGCGGAGCTTGGGAACGAGGATTAAACGCGGGGATCCAGCTTTAAATTTTTTCATCAATAATAAAAATGCAATTGCGCAAAAAAATCCAGATAATTCCCCGTATCCCGCTGTGGAATGTCATCCCCTTTACGCAAGCCTCCGCGAATTTGCAAATTGGCGAAGGGCGTGTATTCCAATAACAATGAGTGACGCACGCGATGGTTCTCATCGATATTCGTGTCTGGATCCAAATACTCGGTGGTGAGTTTGATATTGTAACCTTTACTAATCTCGCGATTTACCTCCAATAAACCTACGCGCTGTTCCTGATATTCACTGGGAATAGTTTCAATGGATTCATCTTCAATTAGATCTGCCTCTGCGAGAAAGACAAACCCCTGCCAGACAAACCCACCAAATAGATTAGCTTGGGTACGCGCACCAGCTTCGGCATCGTTATAAAGAGCCGTTGCACCAATGCGCCAGTTATTACCCAGATATTCGCTGCGCGCTAAAAATTGCAAATTTTTGTCGTCGTTGTTGAGGCCGCTGCTGCCATTGCTAATGGCAAAATTAAACAGCGTTTTGGTGTACTGCAAACCCAACTCTACGCCGTTATCACCAGTGTCAAAATTAAAACCACTCGCTTGCCGGATAAACGCGCTGTCGTCCTCCAGACGAATACCGTAGGGCAGCATAATGCGCCCCGCTTTTAAAAAGTGCTGGCCGTTAAGTTTGGTGAGAATAAATGTCTCGCGGTTCAACGCTCCACCGGGTGCGATTTGCTCATCAATGTAAAGTGAAAAACGCGAGTCTTTGGGTTGCAATACCACATAGAGTTGACCGGATTGGGTTTCAAATCCACGAGTGTCTTCACCCTCATCGCGATCCGATTGGTAATAATTGGTGCGCAGGTCTGCTCCTATGCGCAATGTTTCGCCAAACTTTCCTGCATCAAATAAATCCAGACTACCTGCCGTTTGCGGCAATATATGTGTGCCGTAGTAAGCACCATAAGTCGTGCGTGCACCGCCGCCCGCAGGGTTGATATGACAGGCAGAACATTGAACATTATTTTTAATGGCGAGATAGGGTTCTGCATGAGCCGTGTTTACTAACAACAAACCCACTGCAGAGATTAAAAATAAAAAATAATTTTTACAGTGCATAAACATAGCTGTAGCCTCCGCCTTGGTTTTCGTCGCCATTGCCATCCAGTGCACGATGTTCATGATCGAGCAGTGGATGTAATTCGCTGTCGTTAATCAGTACTTCCAGTTGTATCGCCTGTGTGGGGATATTGTTGACAGTGATATGAAGTATTTGGTCGATCAGCAAGAGCGAAAAATCCGTTGCGGTTTTTTGCCCATCCAGCGTGCTATAAAAAACGCTGATACTGTCCGGTGTGATAGTTTCAAATTGCAGCGGGCGACTGAAATGTAAATTTACTATCACTTGTGAATCTATTTTTTGTGCGCTGGCGCGCGCTACTTTTGTGGTCGCTGAACCTGTTCCGGTGCGTGGTGCACCATTGGCAATCCAGCTGCGCACCTGATCAATTTGTTCCTGCGATAAATAAGGGCCACCAAGTGGCATACGCGCACCGACAATATCGGCAGCACCGTCCAATTTTTTTATCAAATAACTGTCATCCGGTTTGCCGGGGTTGACGCGCATGAGGGTGGGAATTTCATCGGCCGCGCGATTGACTAAAAACGCGTAGGAATTTTCTTCGGAATCCAACCGCAAACCGCGAGGGGCATTAGCACCTGTGTGGCAATTAGTACAAATGGCTCCAAAAATATTTTGCTGTAATTGTGCGAGCGTAACCGCATCATCAGATGGGCTACTGCTACTACTTCCGC
>DQHS01000276.1 GCA_003524365.1 Cellvibrio sp.
TTAACTTCTGTGTGACGGTAACACCGAGACCAATGTGTGCGGCATTTAAAAAGTAATGCCCATTAATAACGCCCAAATTAATTTTGCTGCGGTAGTTATTGAGAATTGTGTGAAAGGCATCGGGTAAGTTATTAGGAATTCCCAGCGAGCGAGCCAGGTCATTTGCAGTGCCCAGCGGCAAGATAGCAAATGGCAATTTATGATTGTAGAGAGTTGCTGCCGCTGAACTGATAGTGCCGTCGCCTCCACCAAGAATCACTAATTGTATTTGTTCGCGATAGTACTGAATTAGCTGCGCTGTCTCTTTGGCGCTGCCTGAGCTTTTCTGGATAATATGGATTCCTGCACTTTCAAGTAGTTGCAGTCCCTCGTGAATATCTGCATTGGCACCGTTACGGCTATTGCCGTTCAGGATTAATAAGGCAGTATTAATAGTTGTCAACTTTATTGCTTCCTTTAGTGTGCAACTGCAGTACCCTCGCGGTCAAAATTTAGTTAGTTTTACAGGAGGTTTGCATTTTTTTCCGTTTGTTAGCACACCCCGATGAGTTATTTTTATCAATCGCTCTGAAGGATAATGTTGATTTTCGCTGTAAATAAGAGGTTATTGCGGGCCAGTATGGTCAGTAACCACTGCGTTCTCCTGTGTAAGATTCGCCTGCAACCAGCGCGCCAATAACTAACAACAAACCTGAGGCGGTGCTGCAAGGCAAAAAAATGCCGGAAAAAGCGATATTTTTCCGGCATCTATTAGGGCTTTTATGAGCGAAAACAGAACCCCGCATTACACCCCGGCGGTTCTGTTCTTAGTCATCAGGTCGTTATTTATAGATATCCCACTTTTTGTGCAAACGGAATAATTGAGTTTCCGTAAGAGCCGCCCCAGCTGTATCCCGTACGACGCTCTTCGGACATTTGGGTGATGTCATAGAATTTGCTTCCATCACGATCGCTGAAGAAGCCACGGTTGGTATTTAAGTCGTAAAAGCGATACCACATTTTGCTACCTGCTTTTTTCACAATAGGATTCGTTGATGCCAGCGATGAATCATAGGTGTAACCATCGAGGTAAGTATTTGGGCTATTGAACCAGGCAACTCCCGCTCTTACTGCTTTTTCAATTTCAGCAGTTTGTGGTTGAGTCATCAGGAATGCGAGCACACCTACAGATTCGCTACCGCTCAACGATTCCAATTCATAAGCGCGGGCTTTTTTCGGCAAATAATCCGTCGCGCCATGTTGGGCACACCACACAGTTAATACCCCATTTTGTTTCCACTGGGCTTTGAGAATATACGCAGTGCCTTTGCTAACAGCAGTTTTGAATTTCGCGCGGTCTGCATCACTAAATACATCAGTATCAAAAGGTGCACGTTTGTTAGCGGCAAAGTCCAACACGGTAAGTGCATAAGCCATACCGTTATCGTTAAAAGTTGCATGGTCTGCATAGCCACCTTTTAACGGATAAAATTGCGGCAGGGCACCGGTGCTGTATTGGGAACTGACTAAAAAGTTAGCAGCCTTGCGCACTGCATCGCGGTACTTGGTATTGCTTCCATTTTTATAAATTTCAGCGAGATACACCATCTCGGTAATAGTTGCACCGTTGTCGATAGTGCCGCTAGCACTGCCGCCGCTGCCTGCACCTACGCTGTTGTAATCCAGATTTTTTGGCCAGCCGCCGTTGGTTTGTTGATATGAGAGAACAACGTCAGCTCGTGCAGTGCCCCATTTGGTGCGTGATTTATTCAACCAGCTGGCGGCAGGGTTACCATCGAGTGTTAGCAAAGTGCCAGTGTTTGATACTGAACTACTTGATGAACTGGAGCTGGACTTAGCGACTGAAGAGATCGATGAAGAACTGCTGCTGGCAACGCCGTTGCAAACACCGGCTTTGGTCTGTGCACCTTCAATTTTTAATGAATCGATATTCGCAAGACCATCGGCAGTGAGCGACGAAAGTTTCAGCAGATTATTGCCCTGCACCAAATCGATTTCGATGCTCGCGGTTTGCCATGTTATCCAGCCACCGGTCACCGGTAATTGCACTGTGTAGTTGCCGTTGCTACCACCGTTAATTAATAGTGATCCATTACGGTTGGCTGTGCCGCCGTTGGCAAAACGGAAGGTCAATGTGTAACGGCTACTATTGGGCGCATTTACGGCCCACTCAATTGCAGAGCCCTGAACATTATTGGAATTGGTGTAGCCGTTGCCGGTATAACCGGCGTTGGTATTTTCAGTGGCGATGCCGTCCACGCGGCAGAAACCGGCTTGTTCTTCCTGAATCGTGAATGATGAGATTGTGGGCACGCTTGAGCTACTGCTTGATGTTGGAGTACTAGACAACGCAATCGAGCTGGATGATTTTGAACTGCTAATCACACTTGCTTTAATTGAGCTAACAACACTTGATCTTGCGATGCTAGAACTTACAACACTTGCACTGGACTTACTTGTCGATGCAGATGAAGCAGTTGCACCACACAAGCTGCCATTCACTTTAGGTGCGCCCGCTGTACCGTTCGCTTGAAAACCAAAACTTGCTGACGCTTTGGGCGCAAGTGTTGCGTTCCAACCTAATGCACTCGCAGTGTAAGGATTTGAACCCGACAGCGTTGCATTCCATGAGTTAGTCACACTCACTCCTGCTTCTTGCCAGGAAACAGACCAACCGTTCACGGTTTGGTTAGTATCGTTAGTAACTTTAATTTCTCCCGTGAATCCTGAGCCCCAATTGTTGGTTACAGTGTAAGTACAGGCCGCCCATGTAGGTGATGCCATCGCCAGAGCTAAAGCACTTATTGCAAGCGACGTTTTGACAGGTCCGGTAAAAATTATCGATGAATTTTTCATAATGTCCTCAGAGTAATTATTTAATTTATTAAGTAGTGGATAAACCGTCATTTTTTATTTTCTGTCGTTGGTTTTATTTACTGTAACTGGGCGTCCATGCACCAAAAATGTTGCTGATGGTGTAAGTCGCTGCTTGCGCTGTGGTTAATTGTTTGGATTGAGGTGCGCGTGCAGACGTATTTGCGCCAGCGCCAGTGGTCAAATATTCAGAGAATCGTGCAGTATCCAACGTGTTTTCACTCATCTTCACCCAACCGACTGCAGAGATGTGTTGACCCAGTTCCGTGCGAATATAGGCAGCTGCACCGTAAGGTCTCCAATTGCGACCTAATGCAACAGAACCTTTGCTAACGCTCGCTGATGCAGTTACTTTTCCACCAAGAAAAACCAAACCGTAAGGCACTGCTTGCTCGGTGCTGGGCGCCGTTAATGCAGAGCCACCGCCGACACTGTAAATGGTGTTGTTATCAAACACCGCTGTTGCTGCACCAAAAATAAAATCAACAGTGCCTTGAATGTGGCAATTGCGATAATACTGGGTACCGCTGTGGGTATAGAGCGTGTCCTGATTGCCAAGCAAACGGCAATTGCGGAATTGCAAGCGTTGTCCTTGTGCTAACAGCGCAACCGCTTGTGAGCCAACACCGAATGAATTTTCGATGGTGATATTTTCCATGGAAACATCATTAGCTTTGAGAGTGACACTCGCGCTACCGGAGGTTCCAATCGCAGTACCGTCGGCCTTCAATGTGCTGGCGCCATCGTTGTACGTAAGAATCGTCGAGGTTGTTTTTCCCGTTTCTCCGCAGAAAGTTATGAAGGGTTTGGTGACGGTTAATTTTTCGCGATAGGTGCCGGGCTTGATGCGGATTTGCGTCGGCGTGGTGTTGGAATTGGATAGTGTATTTAGTGCCGCTTGCACAGTTCTGTATTGGCCAGAGCCATCCACCGCTACACGCAGAATCGGTTGATTGGTAATGCTGTTGCAATCGGCAGTTGTGGGTGTAGTGGGGCAGGCCGCTGGTGTAATGCCGTTGCCGGTCACACTAATGTTATCGATGTTTGCCAGACCATTAGTCGTTGTTGCAACAAGTTTAATGCTGTTAGTGCCCGCGTTGAGTGGCACATCTACATTAATTGTTTGCCATTGCGCCCAGTTGCTGTTCGTCGGGAAATCCAGGGTTTTAATTTGGTTGCCATTGACCAGCAGATTTGCGCGCCTCGCTGCTGTGCTGCCGTTGCCAAAGCGGATTTTTGCTGCATAAGTTTTTGCGCTGGCGGCGCTGATGCTCCAGGTGATGGATGCACCAATCGCATTTTCCGTATCAACAAACCCTGTGCCTGTGTAGCCGGTATGTTTGGTGTCGATCACGCCGGAGTTACCACAAAATCCCACTGCGCTTTCTTCAAAGATCCAACTGCTTTCTGCTGCCCAAGTCTGGGGTGCCAATGCCAGAATTATTCCACCGGCCATTAAGGAATGCGTAAATGATGTGACTAGCTGTAATCGTGATTTGGAAAAAGTATTTTTCATTTCTGTTCCCGTTATTTATGTTTTTTAGACGTAGAGATACGCATTCCCCGGAGTCTGAAATGCCGGGAAGTTATGCGACCAAATACCAGATCTTGGGGATCACAACGGTAGGTATTGACAGAAATGATTGGGGTTTTATCTGAAGCTGCCTGCACCGGAAAGCGATGGTGTAGCCGCTAAGATGTAGCCGCCAATTTTTGCCGAATGACTGCTTTATTATCATTGGCTCTGAACTCGAGCCTTTAAATAGTCTGTGTGACCATATTGATAGTCTACTGAGTGGCCATCAAGTATGAAAGGTTGTTGATAGATGAAGCTGCTGTTTTTAACGCAATTTTCCAGTTTTTGTGCTGCAGTTTTGAATTTTAAGACAAAAAATATTTTGAAATTTCCAGTTCAGATTTTTTTAACAGTACTTTTTTAGGGATAAAAATACAATTAATATCAATAAGTTGAGAAACAAAAGACTTTTTGCCCTGTAAATAAATTCGAGCCAATTTTTTCATAAGCAAAAATAATTTTGTTTGTGAATTGTTTCACAGAATCAATCTTGTGTCGTTAAAAGTATTTAGTCAGTTAGATAATCAGGTCTTATTTATCGCACTAGTTAGTAGTATGTAGTCCTGCTGACTATGTTGATCGCAACGCTTTTTCTCGATTTCCCCCTCGATAATGTTGTTTTACGACCGCTGTAGGTAGTCCAAGGCAGATTCACTTGGCTGCGGGCGTGTTTCCCCCTGTGCCAAGCCAATAATCAATAACAGCAGGAGAACTACTTGATGAATATCTCACAGCTTAAAAAACTCGCAACGGCCGCGCTGCTTAGTGTTGGATTATGTGCGTCACAAGCGTCTTTGGCGCAAAGTGCCAGTTGTAAATATGTTGTTGGTAATTCCTGGGGCGGTGGTGCGACTGCCAGTATCGAAATCACCAATACTGGCACCAGCGCAATCAATGGTTGGAATGTGAGTTGGGCATACGTTAACAATCGTATTTCTGGAAGTTGGAATGCCACGCTCAGCGGCAGCAATCCGTATTCTGCAACCAATCTCAGTTGGAACGGATCAGTTCAGCCTGGGCAGACAGTCTCGTTCGGCATGCAGGTCACTACCAATGGTGCTGTGGAAATTCCGGTGGTTAGCGGTGCGATTTGCCGTGCAGTTAGTTCCACGGCATCCTCGACTCGATCCAGTGTGATGTCCTCTTCTCTGTCATCTTCTGCTCGCTCGTCGTCTTCATCTATACGTTCATCATCGTCGAGCCTGCTCTCATCAAGTATTCGTCCCTCAAGCAGTTCGTCGACATCGGCTTGCTCGGGAGTCCAGCAATGTAACTGGTACGGTACGCTTTATCCTTTGTGTGCGACTACACAAAGTGGGTGGGGATACGAGAACAATAAAAGCTGCATTTCTCGCACAACTTGTATGAGCCAACCTTCGCCCTTTGGTGTAATGGGCGGTGCTTGTGTGCCATCAAGCTCATCCCGCTCTTCGTTGAGTTCTTCAAGTGTTCGTTCCAGTATTTCTTCCAGTCGCTCCTCCAGTATCAGTTCGCGTTCGTCCAGTTCGGTAAGCTCCGGTGGTTTGACCAGTGTTGAGCTGACAAAACGGATGGGTATAGGTTGGAATATCGGTAACTCGCTCGATGCTATTGGCGGTGAAACTAATTGGGGCAATCCATTAATTACCCAGCAATTAATTAACTCAGTTAAAGCCGCCGGTTTCAAAACGATTCGCTTGCCAGTTGCCTGGAGTAAATTTTCCAACGAACAAAATTTTGTTATTCAATCGGCGTGGATGGATCGCGTTGAGCAAGTTGTGAATTACGCGCTTAATGCTGACATGTATGTCGTGATGAATATTCACTGGGATAATGGCTGGATGCAGCCAACTTACGCTCAGCAAAATTATGTGAATAATCGCCTCACGATTATGTGGACGCAAATTGCCTCACATTTTAGCAATTACGATGACCGCTTGTTATTTGCAGGTACTAATGAAGTGATGGTAGATGGCGACTACGGCACGCCCACACCGGAATACTACACAGTGCAAAACAGTTTTAACCAAACCTTTGTTAACGCTGTGCGCGCAACCGGTGGGAAAAACGCAACACGTCATTTGGTGGTGCAAGGTTTTAATACCAATATCGACCACACTGTTAACTTCGCAGTCATCCCAACCGATACGGTAAGCAATCGTTTGATGATGGAAGTACATTATTACGATCCTTACAACTTCACCTTAAACACCAGTAGTAACATCACCCAATGGGGTTCAATCGCCACCAACCCAAGTGCAACTGAAACCTGGGCCAATGAATTCTACACTGACGCGCAATTCCAAAAAATGAAAACCAATTTTGTGGATCGTGGAATAGGGGTGATTCTGGGTGAATACGGTGTGGTATCGCGCTTGAATGTATCTGGCCACGAAACCTATCGCAATTACTGGAATGAATACATCACCAAATCCGCCTACACCCACGGCATGGTGCCAGTGTATTGGGATAATGGATTTTCCGGCGATGGTGGCATGGCCTTGTTTGATCGCAACAACGGCAATCAACTCTACCCGAACCTGATTCAGGCGATTGTGAAGGCGGATGATTGACGAGGAAGTATTAGCTATTTGTTAAATGTAGTAACAACAAGGTGACCATTGAGTCACCTTGTTTTTTAGGTTATCGCTTATGGGTTTTCAACTGCCCTCACTTTAAAGCAACAATGACATAGCTGCTTCCATTTCTTCGCTCAAATCTTCTGAGTCTGCAATATGCATTTCCGGGTCGAGGCCCAAACGTTCGAAGGCTTTTACTTGGGAGCAATCTATTTTTGCCATGGGTGAGTCGGTGCCGAGGTAGCTTTGCAGCATGGCGACGGTGACTATATCGCCGTAGTCGGCTTTGGGGCTTTGACGAGCGAAATCGATATGTTGGGTGGGGATGTGTGCGAGTTCTTCGGGGAAGCCCCATGTTTTCAAAATAAGGTCGCCAATGGGTCCGTGTAATTCGTCGATGACGGCGTCGAGAGTGAAGCTGTCTTTGAGTAATGCGGGATGGTCCTCGGCGTAAGTAAGAATGGGTAGCACACCAATTTTATGGACGAGGCCAGCGAGGGTTGCTTGGTCTGGCCGCAGGCGTGTGTAGTGTTTGCACAATACGTGGCTGATACCCGCGACCTCACTTGAGCGACTCCAGACTTCGCGCATGCGCATATCGACCAAGTCTGAAGTAGCTTGGAACATTTGCTCCATTGCGAGGCCCGTGGCGATATTACAAGTGTATTGAATTCCCAGACGCATGAGTGCGGTGCGCAGGTCTTCTATCGCGCGGTTGGCGCGCAAGAGAGGGCTATTAGCTACGCGGATAATACGGGCACTTAGTGCGGCATCACCACCGATGACCGATGTCAGCTTGTCAATACTGGCATCCGGGTCATCGGCAACTTCCCGTACTTTTAAGGCGACTTCGGGCAAGGTGGGGAGTACAAGTTGGTCATTGTTGATCGCGGTGATAATTTCGGTGCGAACTTTTTCAGCAATGGGGTTCATGCGTGATCCTATTACAGCGTTATTCAGTGGTTTCATCTGCTGTAGGTATAGCATAGGGAAGAGGTAGCTGTTTTAAAATTTCAGCGCTGGTTTCCGGTGTTACTTGATCCAATTGCTCATCTAACAATGAAGCGAGAATCTCGATCCGGTTGTGGGCGGAGAAAGCCGTGGCGACTATGTGGCCGCCGATGTGCCTGGTTGTAGCATTTACCAGCGTGGTTCCAGGTACGGGGAGCTGATTGCCACTGAGTTCAAAACGGTACATGTGACGTTTTAATTTGCCGCGATAATGCAGCCGCGCCACGATTTCTTGCCCGGTGTAACAACCCTTGCGGAAATTAATCCCGTTAACTAATTGATAGTTGATTTCTTGCGGGGTAAACAGCTCGATGGTTTCGGGATAAATATCGGCAATACCTGCGCGAATATTCAGTAGTTCCCAGTCATTTAAATCACCACCAACCGTGCGATCAACCAGTTGTTGCTCGAACGCGGTTGCGTCAGCGGACTTGATCCAGCATTCAAAACGATCCTGCGCTAACTGAATCAGGATGTTGCCGTCTTTTTCGATCCAGCCGTCATTGTCTGCGGGTAGTTTATTAAAAATGGTTTCGGCGGTGCGTTTGGCGCTATCGCCATAGATGCCGAATAAACTGTACTTGCTGTCGTCGTGCAATTTTGCCTTGGAGAAGACGATGTATTTGCCGAGAGAGCTTTTGGCTTTCTCCATCATGGATGAGGGAATGCGCAGGGCGATAGTGTCTGAGTCGATTTGCAGGGCGCGAAAGCTGAGCAGTATTCGCCCTTTGGGATTGCATTGGGCGCCTATGCGAGTGACGGGCGCACTCAAATCGCGCAGATCACAGGTGACTTGGCCTTGTAAAAACTTACTGGCATCCGGCCCTTTGACCAGAAGTAGTTGGGTTTGATGAAGTTTTACCAGATGGGGTGACTGGTGGGATGTGAGCTTATCCTGGGTCATAACTACCAATACCGCTAATGTGTGTGAATCTTTCCGTTGCTGCAGATGATGGGGCCGAGGTTGATCGACAAAGTGATGTGCTTTGCATCATACCGTTTTTTGGCGGTGTACTCATTGGCAGTTAGTACATTCTGGACTATAAATAGTCAGTACAAAGTAGATTTTTCGTCAAATAGTCATAAGGACTAGTCGGGGGCTCGAGACGCTATAGTCTTGAGAGAACGATCAGGTGTGTTAAAGAGTCGGCATCCATCATTCAGTCTGACTATGTGGAGCGTTTACTCATGGTGAATCTTTGTGACTTCTAAGCATTACTCCACCCTCCGACAAAGTGCCTTTTATAAGCTGTTCCTCTACTGCATGATCACCGTGGCTGTGATGTATGCCCATGAGTTTTTGCCCGCAAAAAAACTGCTTGTCGTTCCGTCTACGAGTATCCCTCATTATATTTATGCCGATATGAATTCAGCGGGCGAGTCCATGGTGCAATGGACTGATTTTGAAGGTCTCGCATGGGAGTGCGATATCGAGAATGATGGCAAAGCGCATGCGTGTGGATTCAATGTCTATCTCGGCGGTGGTCTCGGCACTGCAGGAGTTGATTTATCGAGTTATCAAACAATTAATATCGATTTGGACTATGAAGGCGGTGACCAGAGGTTGCGCTTTTATTTGCGTAATTATGAGCCGGGCTTTTCCGATATCAACGATATGCAAACCGCCAAATTCAACAATGTGCAGGTGCCGGTTACCTATATTAAAGATGATCTTGTACTGAGCATGTCGGAATTTTCCGCAGCTGAGTGGTGGATTACTCAGTTCAAGGTGCCGCGCGAAAACGCCCTGCCAAACTTTCGCAATGTTATCGCCTTCGGTATTGATACCAGTTATCCCTCTGCTCCAGGAAAGCATAATTTCAAGCTTAACAAAGTGGAGTTTATTGGCGAGTGGGTTGCGCGTGAGGATTGGTATTTAGGGATATTGGTATTTTGGTTAAGTGTAATTATGTTTGTGGGGGCCATCAGTCTGGCGAAATTGACCAAAGAGATTCGTCTGGAGCATCAGCGTCTTGAACGTTTGGCAAATCAAAATTCACTGCTGGCGCAAGAGACGGATAAATATAAAAAGTTATCGATGATTGACCCTTTAACTGGTCTGTTGAATCGTCATGGGCTGTCCGAGTACATCGAGCAATATTTTCCGATGGATACCAAGAGGCTTGTTTCTATGGTGATTATTGATATCGACCACTTTAAAAAAATTAATGATTCACTCGGGCACGACGGTGGCGATCTGGTGCTCAAGAAAGTGACGAATTTAATTAAATCCCATACGCGCCAAAGCGATCAAGTTGCGCGTTGGGGCGGTGAAGAATTTGTATTGGTATTGCCGGATACGCATTTGGAAGGTGCATTTGCTATTGCCGAAAAAATGCGTGCCTTAATTGCGGCCGCTAACTTTGATCAATTTCCGGAATTGCATGTGACTATTAGTTTGGGTGTGGGCACTAGCGATGGGAAAATTCCTTTTCATCAATTATTTCGCAGTGTGGATATCGCGCTCTATCAAGCCAAGGCACAGGGGCGGAATAGGACGATCAAAGCAAGCGTTTAGCGAATGGCTCGTTTATAATGCCGCTCCTGTCTTGCGAACATAGGGTGTAGCGTGGATATCAATCGTTTGTTTTGGGGTAGCCGGCGCGGGATGCTGGAACTGGATTTGGTGTTGATGCCATTTCTGGAAAATGTCTACCCGACCTTGGAGCAGGCTGACAAAGAGCGTTACTGGTTATTATTGGAAGAGCAGGATCAGGATTTATTTGCCTGGTTTATGCGCAGGAATGATCCTGCTAACCCCGAACTACAACGGATTGTGGATATTATTCGTGCAAATACCGGTCTTCAACAAAGCGGCTGATACTGAAAATCGTGTTGCCGATTCATCTGTTTTAAAACCGCTGCCCCTGCTGGCAGCGGTTTGTATCAACAACTCCCGTTTTGCTTTGCTACTTTATCGCTGCAGCTACGGCCTATTCGCTCTGAGCCTGCTGCTGGTATTTTATCCGTATATCATCGAGCAGCCATTTTGGGTGCTGGGGCTAGTTCTTTGCTGGAGCGGCTTGTGGTTGGTCTACCGGCGAGAAATAAAAAGTTGCATAGCGGGTGCGCTCAGCTTTTCTGGCAATCATTGGGTGTTGGAGCAAGAGGGTTGCACCTGCCAACTGGAATTGGCCGGTGAGGTGCTCTGTTGGTCTTGGTTAATTATTTTGCCATTGCGCGAGACGGCAACCGGCAAAGCGCGACGCTTGTTAGTGTTTGCCGATGCATTGAGCAAAGACGATAACGCCAGTTTACGCCGCTGGTTGCGCGCGTGTTTGACACCCAAAGCCTAGTTCTCAACGCCTAACTCCCGAAGCCTAACCCGGGCTTCAGACATCCTTACTCACAATCACGTCTTGGCCAGCAAAATTCGTGGGCACCACAATCGTATCGCGGGCGATAGATGACTTCTCTGGATAATCGAGTGAGAAGTGCAGGCCGCGGCTTTCTTTACGCTCGTGGGCGGAGCGGATAATTAACTCGGCAACAATCGCAAGGTTGCGCAGCTCGATCAAATCGCTGCTGACTCTGTAGTTGCTGTAGTACTCAGCGATTTCTTTTTGCAGTAACTTGATGCGATGGGTCGCGCGCTCAAGGCGCTTGTGTGTACGCACAATGCCCACGTAATCCCACATAAAACGACGCAGCTCGTCCCAGTTGTGTGAAATCACC
>DQHS01000209.1 GCA_003524365.1 Cellvibrio sp.
CTGCAGTCGATAAATAAATCGCCTTCGATAGTGCCAGCCTGCGCCGTGTTAACCGAGGCTATATCGCCATTTTCTGCTGAATTGATACTGACGACATCGGCCAATACATGCTGTACGCCGAGTTTTGCGCAGCAATGTTTTTGTAAGAAGGTGGAAAATTTTCCCGCGTTTAAGTGGTAGGCATAGTTTGCGACGGAATTAAATTCTGGCGTAGTGATTAGCTTGGGCGCTAAACCTTGTTCGCACACCGACTCTTGAAAACAAGTTGCTTCTGAAAAGGATTTTTGCAAAGGGTTTTTATTGCGTGCTGCTTGCCAGTGGGCGGCCAAATTGGTTTTGCCAAAGCCCTGTGGCAGCATTAGCGGGTGATAATAAAAATCATCGGCAGTGCCGGTTACCCAGCGGGAAAATTTTGCGCCCTGTTTGAATGANNCCAAGTGCCTTCACCTACGCCGATAATGGGAATATTGGGTGATTCGATCAAAGTGACTCTAATACTGTTGCCATCTTTTGCGCGATGGTGTGCAGCTATGCGCCCTGCGGTAATCCAGCCGGCAGTGCCGCCACCGACAATCACAATGTTTGATATTTTATTATTCATAACTCACCCGTAGGTAATTCAAACTGCCATCCCGGGTTGGGAAATTAATTCTGATAATCAATAATTTAAAAAACGATGAAATAGGTCATTAACGATGTTGGCAAATAAAAAGGGCCGCTGTAAAAAACAGCGGCCTAAAAATCATAGCGGACATAGGCTATGAGGTGTTCACCTGACATCTAACTAGATTAAAAGCTCGCACGCACACCGAGCGCCCAACGGCGGCCACTGTCTTCAACCAACAATAAGTGGTTGTCGTAACGGCCGCGTTTGTGGGTATATTCCTCGGTGAGATTAATGCCTTCAACAAAGACAGTAATTTCATCGGTAATATCGTAGCTCGCGCTTAAATCCCACTGTTCGTAATCTTCTACGATGGTAGGACCGTTGCCATTACTTTGCGTGAGTGATTGTACAAATTCACCGCGCTGGTTGTATGCCAAACGAATTTGCACTGGCCCTTGTTCGTAGAATCCGACCAGGTTCATCGAATCACTTAAACCAGTAAGTGCAAATACTTGCGTTACATTGGCGGGATCAAGTTCGGCATCGCTATCGACGAGCGTGGCGTTAAACATCATGCCAAAACCGCTCTCGCCAAACGTGTGTTGTATGCCAAGTTCCACACCATCTACCGTTGCATCTTCACCATTGTTCGGCAGCGTATTTTTAAATACCGCAACAGAATCGTTAGCATCAACTGCACCGGTATCGCTACCGGTTGATGGATCTAGCAGGAGGTTGCCATTAGGTAAGGTGAAAGTTTTATCGGCAACAGAGTTGACAATAAAATTTGCTACATCTTTTTTGAAGTAACCAGCTGACATATAACTTGCATCGCCGTAATACCATTCCCAACTTAAATCAAAGTTGTCGGATTCAAATGGCTTGAGCGCAGCATTACCACTGGTGGAGGTGAGGTTGCCACCTTGGCGGGTAGTGGTAATTACTGTGACCGGTGCCATGCTGGTGAGTGTTGGGCGCGTTAAACTTTTGGATGCCGCCATACGCACAACCATGTCATCGGTGATGTCCAGTTTGATGCTCATGTTGGGTAGAATTGCATCGTAACTGTTATCGACATTAATTGATTGTGCGGTGCCAAATTCGGCGAGCATTTCGGTTTCATCCAAAATGCGTAAACCGGTAACCGGTGCTTCGGTACCTGTCACTGTGACATCGGTAGATTCAACACGCACACCAGCAATAGATGAAATGGGCATGCCACTCAAGTCGCCAGCAAATTCTGATTCGATATAAAACGATAAAGTATCTTCATCGACAACAAAGGAGTTATCGCGTTTTACTGCATCAAAATTTTTGCCGCTGGTACTTTCGAGATANNGATTTTTGCCGCTGGTACTTTCAAGATAAGCAAATTGCGCCTCACCATCGTGCGCGAGCCATTGGGTTGGCATACGGCCACTGCCGCTGACATCGCCGAGGAAGTCATTACCTGCATCAAAAATATATTGCATGTCTGCTGGAATAACAGGTGAGTCGGGATAACCACAATAGGTACAGTGAATACCCACACCTTCGTTATCCCAGCGATCCAGCGCTTTGCTTTCAGTAGAGAGCATGGTGCCGAATTTAATTTTCACCAAACCGGAATCGCCGCCTTCATCCCAAGTGCCATCCATTTTAAATTGGTTGACTTCATCATCCACCGCCCAGCCGCGACGCAACATAACGTGTGCGCGGCTGTTATCTTTGTCGAGTAAATCACCTACACCGGCAGGTGCAACATAATTGGGCGCACTTGGATCGCGATAGGCAGTGCCGTCTAATTCTTGTTGGCCCGAGAAAATACTTGCATCAGCTGTTTCAAATTCGCTGGCATAAGGAAGGATATTATCGTCGACCTGAAAGCGCACGCGGTTGGCATAACCGATTAGGGAGAGTTGATCGCCGCCGCCATTGTTAGCGTCGCGTTTAGCTGTTGACGTGGTGATATCAAAATTCAAGTTCAATTTGTCGTTCACTTGCCAATCAGCATTAATGCCGAAGAGTGAATTGGATGTGAGGCGATCAAATTTTTTCGCGTGCATATCCGTTGCTAAACCGACTTCCTGGCGCAAATCAATGACAGTGCCGTTTTCATCGGTAACCGCATCGGTGATATTGGGTGCAGTAAACCAATGTCCGTATGAAAGTGCGTTGGTTTCCACATCAAAATCAGAATAGATGGCGTCGGTGGTAATGGTTAAGTCATCAGTAGCTGCAAATTGCAGTACGAGCGATGCGTTAGTGCGGGTGCGCTCTTCGAAGGTGACTTTGTGATCGTAATTGCGTGGTGAGAAAATCGTAGTGCCTGCAGGTACACCCGCGCCGCCATTTAATTCTGAAGTGGGTATGCCGACATTTTCCAACCATCCATCCATTTGCGCTTGATTTAAACGCGTGTCGCGCTCTTGGTGTGATACAGCCAAAAGTGCACCGAATTTTCCATCATTAAATACATTGCTGATCAAACCGGAAATTTGCGGTGTGGTTTCTTCGCTGTTTTCTTCCATGGCAGCTTTTACACTGCCTGCGACTTTAAAATCGCCGATTGCAAATGGGCGCGCGGTTTTTACGTTGACGGTTGAGCCAACGCCACCGGATTGCATAGTTGCGGATGAGGTTTTATACACTTCCAAACCGCTGACCAATTCCGATGCAACTGTATCAAAACTAAATGCGCGCGATAAATTTTCGGTCGCCATTTGGCGGCCATTAATTAATACGGTATTAAATTCCGGGCCAAAACCGCGCACGGTAATTAATTGGCCTTCACCGCCGGAGCGGTCGATAGATACACCAGTAATGCGCTGTAAGGATTCAGCGAGGTTGGTATCGGGAAATTTACCTATATCTTCGGATGAGATGGCATCAACTACACCGCCTGCCGTGCGTTTCACATCCATTGACCGCTGCAAACTGCCGCGAATACCGGTCACCATTAATTCTTCGACTTGTTCTGTTGCGCCTGATGGAAGTGGTGCGTCTTGTGCGATTGCCTGGGTGCCAGCAACTGACGTTAATAAGCCAATAATAGCGCTGAGTTTATTTTTATTGTGCATTGAATCCAACTCCTCGTGAGACTGATTGGTCGTAATGGTCAGCAGACCCTTCTCGTCAATCTTCACACTGAGTTTAGTATTCGCCACCAACAGCTTTGCAGCGTCTTCGATGGAATAGCGACCGGCCAATTTGTTGGTGATTATTTTCGCCGCATCATCAAACGGAAATATCAACGTAATATCGGCCTGCTCGGCAAACTCAGTGAGCGAAAGATCTGCCCGTTGCTGAGGAATGTCGAACTGGATAATTTTAGCGAGAGAATTGTTTTCCGCCCACGCAGGCATAGGAACACCTACCGCAAGGGCAAAAACCAGTAACCGAAAAATTGCCTGCTCGTTCACCTCAGCCGCGAGCGTCTTGCTCGCGTGCTTAATAGACGATGGGCAAATTTTTTTCCGCCATATCAATGAGGACATTTGCACTGTGAACACATTATTGTGATTTTGTTGTCGCTTTATAGTTGTTATTTGAACCCTGCGCCGCACAATATGGCCGGACTCTTTTTTCGTAGTGGTGATGTTTGACGCTAGAGCTTAAAGGCTTGTGCGTCAAGGAACAAGCGTTGGTGCACTAAACCCGGATATAGTCTGGCAGACTTTTTTGGTGGGAGAGGGAATATATTTTTGCGATAAACGCTGTAAATCAGAAGATTTCTCAATAGCTGTGCACTCACTGCAAAAAACTGCAGTGAGTGTTCCCACAAAGAGGTGTTAGACGTCAGTAGCGTCTCTGAATAGAGATTGTTGTTGCGCTTATTTGGCACTTAAGCGAATTCTATTGTTGCCAATGCGCTGGTTGTGAATATTAAAATTTTGCTCCAGTGCTGCAAGTAAGCCATCCACATCGCCGGCTTTAAATAATCCGGCGATTCGCTCCTGTTTAATGCTTTCGTCGATTACTTCAAATTGCACTGATGTGTAGCGATTAATTTCCACCAAAGCGTCTTCCAATGTTTCGCCGCGAAATACCAGATTGCCTTGGCGCCAACTCAGTTGCGCGGTAATCTCATTAGCGTCCGCTTTGGCGATAGTTTCCTGCTGCGCACCAAGCACCACTTTCTCCCCTTTTGCGACTGCCATAGATGTGGCGGGCAAACGTTCAGCAACGATTTTTTCAATCGTCTGCTGAAATTTTTGTTTGGCAACTAACACTTTGCCGTCGGTGACCAGTAGTGCAACTTCGTTGTCATTGCGAATGCGCACATTAAATGCAGTGCCTACTGCCTGCACAACTTTATTGCCAGCTACCACACTCAGCGGACGAGTTTTATCGTGTGCTACTTCAATATTTAATTCGCCGCGCTCCAATAAAAATAAGCGATGGTCTTCACTGTATTTAACAACGACACGGCTGTTGGTGTTTAACACCAGTAGTGAGCCATCCGGTAAATTCACATTGGAGTGTTCGCCCACGGCAGTTTCATAAACACCGTCTACTACGGCTTGGTCGCTGTGCAGCCACGCTAGTAGTGAAGCTGATTGCGGTGTGGAAAAACTCCAGCCAAATACCAGCGCAACCAACACCAGCGATGCGGCAATCGCGCCGTAAAAGCGCGGTTTTTGTGCGCGTGGTGATGCTGATGCTTGCTGTGGCGCTTGAAATAAATCGGCGAGACGCGCGAGGCTGTCCATCTTGTCCCACAACTCCGCCATCTCAAATAATACAGTGCGATGCTGTTCGCTCGCGGCGAGCCAGTGGCTTAATTCATGCTGCTCTTGCGCGGTTAATTCGCGATCCATGCGCGCAATCCACAGGCTTGCCTGATCGTAAATCTGTTCGCGGTTGGGGAAATCAATAATGTTACTCATGATTTGCTCCGCTCATGTGCGCCCGGATTTTTAGCGAGTGATGAACATGTCTGGCGCGGGCCAGTGCCTTGCTTCAACTCGGCCATAAATTGCGCGCAGCGTTTAATGCCGGTAGCGATATGCTTTTCCACAGTGTTCTCACTGATATCAAGGTTAAGGGCAATTTCTTTTTGCGAGTAACCGTAGACTTTCTTTAATACAAACGCTTTGCGACACTGCAGCGGCAATTGCCGCACCGCTTCGCAAAAAAAGCCAAACTCCTGATTGGCCGCAACGCGATCAAAGGTTTCATCGGCGCGGGTGGTGAATCCCACCAGCTCCAAATCCAAATCATCATCCAAACTCACACTTAATCGCGTTTCAGCGCGCTTGAGGTGATCCAGTGCCAGATTCTGCGCTGTGCGCAACATAAACGAGCGCGGGAACTGGATCTGCTCCGGCGTCTCCACCTGACATACGCGCACATAGGTTTCCTGCACTATGTCTTCCACTTCCTTGGGCGGCACCAGGCGCGATACCGCACGCGCAAGGGTACTGCGCAAGGCCACAAACAGGTTGGCGATATTGTCCTGCTGTGGGTTGTCGGCCAATGGTTTGGTAGTAGGTAAGTCGTTATTCGATTTGTTGTTATAAGTCATGGGCTTCAGCCACCAAGGTGATTTCCTCATAGTCCATGACGATGCAGGATGAATATTCCGCCATAGTAGCGGAAAAGTTTTTTGCTCAATGGATTATCGGGTTATCAAAAGAATGTCGTTTGAGCCAAAACAGCATAGCCAGAGCGGTTCTACTGCTAGCTGATTGTTAAAACGCAGTGGTAGAGTCGAGCGTAGCTGGTTCGTTCTTTTGAGGAGTCCCTCAAGCATAGAGTAGTAATCGGAATACGGCCGCTGCCGAAGGAGATTTCCCGCTATGTCATTCACTCAAACTATCCTCAATGCGCCGCGCCCTGCGGCCATTCGCACCGTAAAGCTACCGCGCCGCGTTAATTATTTTCCCTCCCCGGCGGATTGGCGCAACGAAACTCTTTATTTCCTGTTGGTTGATCGTTTTAGCGATGGCCTTGAAGCCCAGCGGTCATTGCTCGACCGGACGAATCTCGCCGCTGCTCGTCCCGCCAATTGGCGTTGGGATTTGTGGTCGGAATCCGGTGGCGAGCGCTGGCAAGGTGGCAACCTTGGTGGAGTTGCTTCCAAATTGGATTATTTAAAAAATCTCGGTGTTACCACTATTTGGTTGAGTCCGGTGTTTAAGCAGCGCGGGCATCTCAATTCATTTCACGGTTACGGCATTCAGGATTTTCTGGATGTGGATCCACATTTTGGTGATCGCAAAACTCTGGTCGATTTGGTCGCGCTCGCGCACAGCAACGGCATGCGCATTATTCTCGATATTATTTTTAATCACTCGGGCGAAAACTGGACTTATCCGGCGCATTTACCTGGTGGTAAATTCCAGCCGCATTACACCAGTGGTCATCATCCTTTCGGCGCTTGGCGCGGTGCGCAGGGTGAAGATGTAGCGGCGATCGCGAGCGACGAGCAGGGCGTATGGCCGATTGAATTGCAAGACCCGGAAAAGTATACGCGCGCCGGTGCCGGTAATTTAGGGGCAGGTAGTATTGACGACCCCAATGCAGAACATAAACGTACCGATTTTATTACCCTAAAAGATTTCAATCTCGATCATCCGCACTTGATGAATGAACTCGCCGCCTGTTTTAAATACTGGATCGCGCTCTGCGATTGTGATGGTTTTCGTATCGATACCCTCAAGCATGTCTCTTATGAACAAGCGCGCAATTTTTGCGGCACTATTAAAGAGTTCGCTGCGAACCTTGGCAAGAGTAATTTTTTTTTAGTGGGTGAAGTTGCCGGTGGCGATTTTGAACAGGATCGCTATTTAAATGTGCTCAGTCGCAATTTAAATGCGGCTTTGGATATTGGCGGTATGCGCATCACGCTCAATCAGGTTGCCAAAGGTTTGCAACATCCCGCTGATTATTTTGCCGGTTTTGATCCGGGCAATGCAGTTATGGGATCGCATCGTGCAGTGGGCGAAAAACACGTGTCCATTCTCGATGACCACGATCACGTGTTCGGCAAAAAAATTCGTTTCTCGGCTGAGGCTGCATCGCCTAATCAAGTTGCAGCGGCGGTGGGCATACAATTATTTACCTTGGGAATTCCCTGTATTTATTACGGCACTGAGCAGAGTTTGGGTGGGCCGGAACTGGCCGAGCGAATCTGGCTTGAGGGTTTTGGCTCAAATGACCGTTACCTGCGTGAAACATTATTTGGTGCGGAACATCCGCATAAAGATGGACTCGCCGGTTTGGATTCTGCGCCTAACCCCCGCGATGAAAATCTGCCGGGTTTTGGTCCCTTTGGCACTGTAGGTCATCACTGCTTTGATCCGGCCAGCAGCGCCTATCTGCGAATACAAACCATGGCGCAGGCGCGCGCACAATTTCCAGCGTTGCGCGTCGGTCGCCAATATCTGCGCCCGATTGCGTTTATGGGTAATCCATTTGCTGTTTATGGCAATGGTGAAATTATTGCGTGGTCGCGCATTCTCGATGACGAAGAATTTTTAATTGTGCTCAATCCGAACGGCACACAATGGCGCGGTGCGGATATTTTAATTGATGCTGAGTTAAATCCGCTGGGTAGCGCGATGACCGTGGTAGTGAATACAGCGCAGGCCGCCGATGTTAATCATCTACATGATGTGGTAGGCAGCAGAAAACACGTAAAACGGCTTGCGTCGGGTATTCACTGTGTGGAAATTCGCGATCTGGCTCCAGCGGAAATTCTTGTGCTGGTGAATCGAGTGTAATGTAGATTTAATGGTTGGTTTAAATAGTTGAATTAAACAAACGAAAAACCGGTCGGATATTGATGGTAACCATCAAAGTCGCCTTTGCTAAGCGGGACGCCTGCGTGGCGAGCAATGCTATAAACCATGGACAGATGAAAGAAGAAGTTGGGCAAGGCATAATAATTGATGTATTCATCTGCGGTTAAATCCAATTCGTTAAAACCTGCCTTATCCTGAATTTTTTCAAGCGGCTGAGTAAATTCAGCTGCAGGTATCGCCTGCAAATAAGCGATGGTTTCATCCAGTTGCTGCTGTAGGCCCGCGTAGGTTTCATCGGTGTTGTCAAAATTAATTCGTGCGCGTTTTACTAGCGGGCAACAAGTTCGCAGTGCAAAGTTGGCCGTCGTGCGTATTTGCGCGAGCAGCGGCAGCATATCACTATGTAAACTTGTATAAAGCAGAGCGGGATTTTGTTGCTGATGGATTGCAATTTTTTCCACTATCACTTTGAGTTGGTGTAGGTAGTGAATAAATATTCCTGTTGGATTTTGCTGCATAAAACAGTCTCAATATTCTACTTCAATTGTCCTATAGGCTTGCGTAATACGCTCTGCCCAGCGTGCAATTCCTGTTTGGGTTGTTAGTCCATCCTGCCGGATTTCAATCATGGCGCTGGATAAGCCGCGCGTTTCGCCATGTGTGGGAATGCTGAAATCGAACGCATCTTCAATGGGATAGGGCTCGTTAAAGCCAACGATAATATCACCTTGTTGAGCCAGTGCGCTGTATAGATTTTTAGCGAAGCGGTCATCATTTTTATGTGAAACGCCAATGTGCCAGGGGCGTTGCTGATTAAAAAGAAACGGCGTAAAACTGTGGATGCTCAAAAAAAGGGCAGGATGCTGTGGATTGCTGAGGAGGCGCGTATCTAATAATGCATCTATGGCAGCGTGATAAGGAATAAATAAATTCTGGATACGGTCATCACGCTCGTATGCCGACAAATTTTGATTGCCGGGGATCATAATTCCTGCACTTTGCTCGGGAATTGATTCACTGCTTGCAATCGGTCGATTACAGTCAATTACTAATCGCGAATAACTACTCAGTATCAAAGGGGCATCAAGATTTTTCGCCAGCAAGCGCGCCACTGCCGCAGCGCCTGGATCCCAACCGATATGGTCGGCCAAGTGCGAATCGCTTAAACCCAATTTATTCAGGCAGGCAGGGACGCGATTGGAGGCATGATCACACACCAGCACCACATTGCTTTTACCCTGTTCATTTACTACTTCAAATGCAGCGGGTTCGGTTGCTGAAAAAAATGCGGATGTTGATGGATTATGGTTCATATCAATTCATCTTCACTTCGTCGGTCCAGACTTTAAAACTTTTTAACGTATTGGTGCCAAACACGTTAGTAAGTGGAACATCAGTCGCGTCACGTCCGCGTGCGATAAGAATATGGCCAATGCGCGGGATATTATTACGCGGATCAAATGTGTGCCACTGACCGTCGAGATAAGCTTCAAACCACGCTGAAAAATCCATTGGATTGGGTGAAAAAGGCACGCCTATATCGCCTAGATAACCGGTGCAATAACGTGCGGGAATATTCATGCAGCGGCAAAACGTAATGGCAAGGTGTGTATAGTCCCGACAAACGCCCACTTGTTCATTATAAGCTTCAAGGGCAGTTTTTGTTGCGCGCGCATGTTGGTAGCCAAAGTTAATATGGTTATGCACAAAATCGCAAATGGCTTGCACGCGCGGCCACCCCATTGGAGTGTTACCAAATAAATTCCAGGCGATGTCAGATAAACGATCCGTTTCACAATAACGGCTGCCTAGCAAATAAACGATGGTATCGGACGGTAAGTTTTCGACGGCGTGCTGGTGTGCATTTGGATAAACGGGATCTGTTAAACCTGAATCCCGCAACAGTGCATTTGTTGAAATAGTAAATATGCCGGGTGGCGCCATAATGCGGCTGCACCAATTGCCAAAATTATCGCGATAGGCATTAATGGGAACAGCGGGATTAGTGATGATGTGATCGGGAATAATAATATCGGAGGCGCGGGTGTAGTGCAGGTTTAATGTCAGCAGCATTGGAGTAGGCTGCGGACAGTCATAAATTAATTCGTAGCCGACGCGAATATCCATTTTAAAACTCCTCGTATAACAATAGGTTTAATAGTGCTGCAAGCAGACATCTTTTAGCCCTATGTTTTCAGTTCGCTAGCGCACCTAAATTAAAATATGCAGTGGCGGATACTGAGGAGAAAGTGGATTGCACCTAAATGATGCAATCCACTTTTGCTTTCTATAATCTGATTATTTTTTTCTGAATAATAAAGTTACGCGATTAGACTCTCCAATTGTACTATTTTTCGCTTTTTGTTCGTCTGTGCCGCTTAGGCTAGGCGGTAAGCGCCATACATTGTCATCTGCTTGTGGATCATCTTTGGGGTTTTTATTGATATCGTTTTCGCCAACGAATTCAAATCCCGCCGCCGCCATAGCGCTAATTAAATATGAGCGTTTTAAATAGCCACGGCTACCATCCGCCCATGCATCGGGTTTATCTTCTGCCATCGCATGTTGAACAATGCCGACAACACCGCCGGGCTTCAGTACGCGATGAGTTTCAGCCAGCGCTTGTTTTAAATAATTTCCTTTCGCATCGAAACGCGCAAGGTTGTGCAGGGCGCGAATAAACAAAACGGCATCCACTTTGCCAGTTAATTCCGCCGGCATATTGGCAAAGGTATAGGCTTCACCTTTGGCACCATTTGCGCCGCCCCAGGTTTTTGCATCTACAGCAAATTGCGCTGGCCATGTTTTGCGCTTCTCAATAAATTCCGGCGTCGCAAATCCGCCAAATTCCGGCCACATGGGTAAGCTGTAGTCGACTGCAATCAAGCGACCTTCAGCACCCAAATACGGCAGCAAAATTTTTGAATACCAGCCTTCACCCGGAAGTGCTTCTACTACCGTATCGCCTTGTTTAATGCCAAAAAATTCCAGCGTTTCCACCGGATGGCGTGCTACGTAACGCGCCTGATGTGCTGCGGGCAGGCTTTGGGTAACGGCGACTAATTGTTTTTTATCGGCGTCGCTTAAGGTGGCCGTCTGCTTGTGATCAACCACACTGGAGCAGCTCTGCAGCAAGATTGCAGCGCCGAGTATCAGGAGTTTATTCATGGTTATTTTCCTTTGAGGAGTTAAGGGCGCATAACAATAAGGCCTGGGGTGTCCGGTTGCTATCCCTATTTGCCTGTTTAACCCTAATTAACATTGATGACAAAAGATAACTGGTGCGATATTTGTGGTGCGTCTTAATAAGTTTTTGTAAAAATATTAAGGATTGTTTTCTAAATACTGGCTAATGATCGCCTCGATCTGCCTCTGGGTATCATCGAGTAAGCGTATATCCTCAGCCAGTTTTGCATGCGCCATGACGCTGTAATTAAAAGACCAGCGAAATTCTTTTTCAGGCATCGCTAGTGGGCGATAATCTTCAGGGGCAGGGATAGGCGCGATGAGTTGGCGCTCCAGAAGGCCGGTTTGTTTGCTTAGCGCATCCAATAGCGCAGGTGTTATCGCCAGCTGGTCGCAACCTGCCAGTGCCTGAATTTGAAGCATGCTATTAAATCCGGTACCCATAATACGGGTGGGGTAACCGAAATATTTATAGTTCTGATAAATCGAAATCAGGGTCGCTACACCGGGATCGTTAGCTCCTGAATAATCCGTATCGGGTTCATTGGTTTTATACCATGCGCAGATAGGTTCGACGGGCGTGGAAATTTGAAAAACGTTTGAATCGGCACAAGCCTGCGCCTGAATAAAACTGTAGACAAAAATGAGACTGCAATTTATCTGCTCGCGTTCCAATTTTTGCGCAGCTTGAATACCTTCCCATGTGGCGGGAATTTTGATCAGAAGGCGTGACTGATCAATGCGCAGATTGCGATAAGTGTCTACCAGCTGGTGCGCTTTACTCATTATGCCGTCGGTATCAAACGATAAGCTCGCATCGATTTCTATCGCTATGCGGCCGGGAATATGCTTTAGAATTTCTATTGCGATACTAACGGTCAATTTATTGATGATGGCTTTTTTATAATCGGAACCCCAGCGTTCGTCCCGCGCCAGTTCTACAGCTGCTTTAATCAGTTTTTCATTCTGTGGTTGTTGAATGCTTGCCAGTACGTGTGTTGAATCAATATTGGCATCGGTGGGCGAGAATTTTTTGATGGACTCAATATCGCTACAATCCCCGGTAATCGGGTTCATGGATTTTAATTGTTTTAGTAAATCTGACATTGTTGATCCTCGTTATAAGATTTGTATCGCGATTGATATAGTCCTGCTCGACCCTATGTACTGTTCTCGTTCCCAAGCTCCGCTTGGNNCCGCTTGGGAATGCATAGGTTATTCGTATCTTCGTATTTCGCTAAGCTCCATGCGGGCTACGGCAGACCATAAATATTCAAGGTCGTTATAAAATATACGGTTGATGCAAACAGCATTAGCCAGTTCGCGTTGCAGCATAAATCCACACTTTTCCAGAGCGCGTGATGAAGCACCATTACCGCCTGTTACACGGGCGATTATTGTTTGTATGCCGAGCGTTGTTGCGTATTGCTGCCACCGCTTCAGTTGCGTAACCCTTGCCAAAGTGTACAGGCATCAATAGAAAGCCAATCTCCGCTTGGTCGTCGTGGCTGTGATCCATTTTAAACCCAACAATGCCAATAAATAGACTGCTTGTTTTTTCATAAACAGAAAGGCTTAACCAGTGCGTGGATGTTGTATTCCATGGCGCAAGTCGGCATTCAAGCTGTTGTTGGATTTCATCTGGGGTTGGCATATCAAAACAAAACTGCACCACCTGCGGGTTTTGCAGTAGCTCGAAAAAATGCCTCTCGTCTGCGTTTGAGGTTTGCTTTAATATGAGCCTTTCAGTTTGAATTTCGGGTGGCAGCATGAATCCCTCAGTAATAAGTGTTGAGCCTCAGGAAGGCTACAAGCTAAAACTTCATTTTACAAATGGTGATTTAAAAGTATTTGATGTATCCCCTTATCTTGATAAGGGGATTTTTT
>DQHS01000265.1 GCA_003524365.1 Cellvibrio sp.
CTTACTCCAACAGTCTAATAGTTGTTATGCATATGGGAACTCAAGATACCGCAAGGCAACTAATATGGCCGTTTGCGGTATCAGCGTGATGATTAGCTGCCTTCTTTTTCAAGTATCGGCGCGGGATTTTCTGCCACAAAATCTTGCAGCAGTTGGATTGCTGCATCGCAGCTAATATCCTCCAGTAACAATGTCACGTCTCCATTGTCCTTGGTAACAAGTACTTCATCAGTACCGCATTTTTTGTTGATCTCGGTCATTACATCCTGCACTGCCACCTTGGTAACATTGAGTGATATTGTTTTGTCATTTTCAGGTTTGGCGTTGACACACACAGCAATCACTATACTGGACAACATAATTATCAAACTTGCTATCAGACTGTGCCTGGATTTTGAGACACGCTCATGTTTGTTAAACAGACGAGTGATGCGGGTTAATAATAGTTTGTTGCCATTGATATTCATGGCAGGTTTTTGATTGATGTTCATAGTTGCAAATTCCTTTAATGTGTTGGCAAATAAAAGTGGGTCTTTGTTAATAGCTACCGCAATATCATCACAAGCATGTTCTCGCTCCTTATCAATTTGATTGGAAAGCCAGCGTAAAAACGGGTTAAAGAAGAACAGGGTTTTGATAATAGTTTGCGTCAGTCCGATTACATAATCCTTGCGACGCGCATGGGCAAGCTCATGAAGCAAAATCACCTCTATTTGCTGTTGATTCATGCCCAGCAATACACCTAAAGGAAGTAGTATCACCGGCTTTAAATAGCCAATGGCACAGGGAGCAATAGCTAGTGTAGAAATGCGCAGCTCAATATTTGGATTAACCCCAACCTTGGCTACAAGCGTAGCAAATAGGGATTGCCATTGTTCCGGTGTGGAGGCGATGTGCTGATTTTTAATATGCTGGCAGTAACGATAATCCACTAATGTTTTTAGGCTGTAGACTAAAAATCCACACAGCCAGACAACAACAAGGCTATTGATATGGCTACTGATAAAACTCACCAGACTAAATAGGTTTTTCTCTGCAAAAAACGGTATCGCGGCAACCTGTTTTGTCGAGTGCATAATAATTTCTGCACTGGCCTGTTGATAATTATGAAACGTAATCGCACTAATCAGTGCACTCAGCATTAAGCTACCAAGTGCAATCAGATAGCGTGTATTAGCAGAAAAGGTTTTAGTAAAAAAAAGTAACAGTGCACAACCTGCAGCAATGATGGCGTATTGCCACAGGGAGTGTAACAGCGTCCAACCGAGCGAATTAATCCAGTCTTGCTGCAGCAAGTTCACAATAGTGCGCATGATTATTTCTCCATGTTACTTAGAAAAGTTTTAATTTCCTCCAACTCTTTTTTAGATACTTTTTTGTTGCCCAGCAATTGCATCACTAGCTGGGATTTGGAGCCGCCAAATGCACTTTGAAGTAATTTATCCAGCATGGAGCTTTGGGTATCTGCCTGTGCAATTTGTGGAAAATAGATATGGCTCTTGCCATCTTTTTTGCGCCCTAGTAAACCTTTCTGCTCCATGATCTGCATGGTTTTTAAAGTAGTGGTATAGCCAACCGGTTTACTTTCGCTGAGCTTGTCATTCACCGCCTGGACTTTGGCTTCACCGCACTGCCAAAGCACATGTAAAATTTCCAATTCGGCAGGTGTTGGTGTGGTCATGGCTCGCTCCCAAAAGGTAAATAATTCAATCTACGTAAGTCTTCGTAAAATATATACGAAGACTTACGTAGGTGCAAATTGTTTGTTGGAAGTAGCTGGTCAGGAGATTGATAAAAAGTTATCAAGGGAGGGTTTTATACGAGAGTAACCGCTGGATCAATGCGCGGCGTATTGAGGTGTCGGGTGGGATGATGTTGTAAATTTTGGCAGGACACGGGCAATAAGATTATTGCCCGTGTTGTAGAGACCGTTGTCGCTAAAACTCCCCATCGCGCGCCATGCGCTCGCGCTCTTTGCGGTCGTCCTCTTCTTCTTTGGCGTGTTCGATGATGCGCATCATGGTGGCGATATCGGCATCGACGTTGCTCTCGGCAAATTCGCCGGTTAGTTTTACGTTCGGGTGTAGATTGCCGTGTTCAAACAAATCCCAAATTTCTTCGGCGTAATGAGTGACCAATAGATCCGGCGCGTACTGGCCAAAATAATCGCGCATATTATTCACATCGCGCGTGAGCATCATTTTGGCGTTGTTGTTGCCGGCGGCGTTTACGGCTTGCGGCAGGTCGNNCGATAACCACTGGGCCTTCGCCATCGACCAGCACGTTAAATTCCGACAGGTCGCCGTGGACTAGACCGGCGCAAAGCATGCGCACGATTTCCATCATCATCTGGGCGTGGTATTCGCGTGCGGTGTCTGGGTCAAAGGCGACATCATCCAGGCGCGGTGCCGGGTCCCCGTCTTCATCGACTACCAGCTCCATCACCAGCACACCTTCTAAAAACCAGAAGGGTGTTGGCACTCGCACGCCAGCTTCCGCTAAGCGATAAAGCGCATCTACTTCGGCGTTGAGCCAAGCATCTTCGGCTTCTTTTTGGCCGAAACGCGTACCTTTGGACATGGCACGGGCACGGCGTGAGTTGCGCACGGTGCGCCCCTCTTGATACTGCACGGCCTGTTTGAAGCTGCGTTTATTCGCTTCTTTATAGACTTTGGCACAGCGGATTTCATCGTTGGCGCGGACGACAAAGACTTGTGCCTCTTTGCCGCTCATCAACTGGAACAGGACTTCATCGATCAAGCCATCGTCAACTAATGGCTGTAAGCGTTTGGGTATTTTCATCGGCGCTCGGGGTCTGGGCTGGTGTTGTGTGCATGATAACACCCACAGCCATTTACCGGAAAAACGATTAGCAACCCTGCCTCAATGCTCCTGCACAAAACGCTTCAGGCGCAAAAACCAGCCGCGCTTGAGATATTCCCTGAAGAGTTCGCGCTTGCCCCAACCGATATGTTCAAAAAAACGCGCGCGATAAACGCTCAAATCCGGGCTTGGATTCTTGAGCAAGCTGCGCATATCGCGCGCGACACAGATATGGGTTTTCACACAAAAGTAGCTGAAATAAAAACGCGCGCGGCACGATAGCTGCGGATAGTGTTTTAACCAGAGATCCAATACGCCTGCACAGGCGATAGACATATCGTCAATTTTTTTCTGGCTGGAGCTGGAGAGGATACTGCCCTCGCGCTGACGATAAGCCACCCACACACTCGGCTGGTAAAAATAGGTTTGCACACGCAGTGCGAGACGCGGGGTAATTACCATATCTTCCATTACCCGGCCTTCGGGAAAACGTAGATCTGTGCCCCAGAGCGAGCGCTTGGAAATTTTTGACCAGATATGCAAATTGCGCTCTTTATAAATCCCCTCAAATAATGTGAGCGGATCGGTGAGTAGTTTTCGTTTTGTCCCGGCAAAAGTCGCGGTGTGATTTTCGCCGCGCCAGAGATGCTTCCAGCGCTGTTGCTCGCGCCAGACGCGAAAATCACACAATACCAAATCGGGTAAATACTGGCGGGTGATCTGCTGCAGTTCGGCCAGCGCACCAGGGTGCAGTGCATCATCGGAATCCAAAAACCAGACGTAATCGCCGCGTGCGTT
>DQHS01000052.1 GCA_003524365.1 Cellvibrio sp.
GGCAACCGCATCTTCGGCTGTGACGATTGCCAAGCCATCTGCCCCTGGAATAAATACGCGCAATTCACTGGTGAGACCGACTTTTTGCCGCGCCATGGTTTGGCCGATAGCGATCTGGTTGATCTATTTAATTGGACGGAAGAAGAATTTCTCGCTCGCACTGAAGGCTCGGCGATTCGCAGAGTTGGATATGAAGGATGGCTGCGGAATTTGGCGGTGGGATTGGGTAATGCGCCGAGTGATGAGCGCATCATTCAGGCATTGAGCGATAAAAAAAATCAGGCTTCACCCCTGGTAAATGAACACATCGACTGGGCATTAACGCAACAGACCAAACCCAATCGTCGCCGCAAACGTAAAATCCAGCGCGCCCCCGTAATTGAGTAAAACAATCAGTAAATAGCCAGAAGTTTTCCCCTATCGACTATTTTTTTGCGCCACAAACGGGAATAATACGCACCCCTTCAAGAGCGCAGCCGCTAGAGCAGCGCCGTTAAATAGAAATCGGTCAATCTCTGCTCCCTGGAATTCTCAGGAAGGGTAACGGGTGATAACGACCGGAACCGCCCTGTTGAATTGTCCCTGCGGGTCAGGACATCAACCACAACGATAGGCTATTACTACTATGAAACCACTTTCCGATATAGGCTTGGTTGGCTTGGCTGTGATGGGTGAAAACCTCATCCTCAATATGGCCAGCAAAGGCTATACAGTTACCGCTTACAACCGCTCAGTAGAAAAAGTAGACAGCTTCATCGCTGGCCGCGCTGCAGGTAAAACCATTCGCGGCGCACGCTCGATTGAAGAGCTGGTGCAGTCACTCGCCAAACCACGCAAAATTATGCTGATGGTTAAGGCTGGTAAAGCAGTAGACGATTTCATCGAACAACTGATTCCGCACCTTGAAGCTGGCGATATTATTATCGACGGCGGCAACACCCACTTCCCCGATACTGACCGTCGCACTGAATACCTTGAAAGCAAAGGTTTGCTGTTTATCGGCACCGGCGTTTCTGGCGGTGAAGAAGGCGCCTTGACTGGCCCATCGATTATGCCCGGCGGTTCAAACGCGGCATGGCCACACGTAAAAGAGATTTTCCAAAACATCTCCGCCAAAGTTGCCGACAACAGCCCTTGCTGTGATTGGGTAGGCGACAAAGGTGCTGGCCACTTTGTGAAGATGGTGCACAACGGTATTGAATACGGCGATATGCAATTGATTTGCGAAGCCTACCAAATCATGAAAGAAGTGCTCGGCATGAGCACCGACGAAATGCACGACGTATTTGCCGAGTGGAACAAAGGCGAACTCGAAAGCTATTTGGTTGAAATTACGCGCGACATTCTCGGCTACAAAGAAAATGGCGAAGCATTGGTTGAGAAGATCCTCGACACCGCAGGCCAAAAAGGTACCGGTAAGTGGACCGGTGTTATCGCACTGGATTTAGGCGTGCCACTCACCTTGATTTCTGAAGCGGTATTTGCGCGCTGCCTGTCATCACAAAAAGACGAGCGCGTTCAAGCATCAAAATTAATCAGCGGCCCAGCGGTTAAATTTGACGGCGACAAACAAGCGTTCATCAATGATTTGCGCAATGCGTTGTTCGCATCAAAAATTATTTCTTACACCCAAGGCTATTTGTTAATGCGCGAAGCGGGTAAAGAATACGGCTGGCATTTGAACTACGGCGGCATTGCCATGATGTGGCGCGGCGGCTGTATTATTCGCTCGTCTTTCTTGAGCAATATCAAAGACGCTTTTGACAAGAACCCTGAATTGAACAACTTGTTGCTCGACGATTATTTCAGAAACACCGTAGAAGCAGCGCAAGCTGGCTGGCGTCGTGTTGCTGCAGCGGCGATTGTGAACGGCATCCCTGCCCCGACAATCACTTCTGCCCTGACCTACTTCGACGGCTATCGCACTGCCCGCTTGCCAGCAAACTTGCTGCAAGCACAACGCGATTACTTCGGCGCGCACACTTACGAGCGNNTTCTTCCACACCAACTGGACCGGCCGCGGCGGCCACACCTCATCATCGACTTACAACGTGTAAGTTTGTAGATGTGGTGAGAGAAAAACGAAAACCCGAACCAGAAATGGTTCGGGTTTTTTGTTTAAAGTGATCAATTCAAATAACGAGACTTAATCATGCATTCAAAAATGATTTTTTTATTTACAGCACTCATGTTGGCAGGCTGTGCGCAAACGGCTCCAACCAAAATTACACGTTATACAATTAACTCCTGGGAATCAGACATTGGTTACGCTGCAGTTGTCCAAACGGGAAATACCTACCACATCTCAGGGGTAACTTGCGGCGGCCCAAATTATAAAGAGGCCGTAAGTGTTTGCTATAAAGAGCTTGGCGGAATTCTTGCCCGCCACCAACTTACTTCACAGAACGTGGTTAAAGAAAATATTTATGCTCTGGATATTGAAGCACTGCAACAACAAATTCCTGTACGTAAAAATTTTTATGTGGGCAGTCAATTTCCAGCGGCAACCTGGGTGCAAGTATCTCGCCTCTATAGCCCTGAACATTTAATTGAAATCGAATTAATTGCAGTGAAATAAATCATGTTACGCGGCTTGAATCACATCACTATTGCAGTTAGCGACCTTGAAATATCGTTTCGCTTTTACAGCCATCTATTAGGTTTTAAACCCCACGCCCGTTGGGATTTCGGTGCTTATTTAAGCTTGGGGGATTTATGGCTCTGTTTATCTTGCGATACCGCAACACCCAGCCAAGACTATTCGCATATTGCGTTTGACTGCGAAGCGGATAAATTTGATGTAATGGCAGCGCAATTATGTGAAGCTAATGTAATTGAATGGAAGAAAAATACCAGCGAAGGTGATTCTTTGTATTTTCTCGATCCCGATGGGCACAAACTGGAAATTCATTGTGGGAATTTGCAAACACGTTTGGCGGCATTGAAAGAAAAACCCTACAAAGGATTAATTTGGTTTTAAGAAGAAATTTTTAATCAGGTTGTCGAATTACCCCTGACTCAATCGACTAATAATAAACTTTCGATTCAGCAAGCTTGATAAACATCATAAGACTTTAGGAGACTCCAATGACAGGCACCGAAAAAGCAAAAGGCCCCGCGTCCTACTTCCCTTCCATCGAAGCCAAATATGGTCATCCTATTGAGCATTGGCTCAAACTACTCTCTACCCAAAAACAAATGAAGCACATGGAGATGGTTAATTGGTTGAAACAGGAACACGAGATGGGGCATGGTCACGCCAATGCGTTGGTTGCTTATTTTCGGGATAAGGAAAAATTGTAATCCGTAATTCGCAAGAAATAATTAATCAATAACTTTAAAGGAATACCATGAACAACAACTGGCTTTACGAAACAACACTAAAAGGTAATCTCGTCACTCTTGTTCCGTTAAAACGGGAACATGCCGATGCACTCATCGATGCCGCAGCCGATGGTGAATTATGGAACCTTTGGTACACATCTGTTCCCAACATCAAAACCATTGATGCCTATCTTGATCAGGCATTTAAGGATCAGAGTGAGGGGCGCGCGTTATTGTTTGTAGTGATTGATAATGCCGCGCAAAAAATCATCGGCAGCACTCGCTATTGCAATGCAGACTCGCTGAATAAGCGAGTTGAAATCGGTTATACCTGGTACGCAAAATCCTTTCAAAAAACCGGCATTAATACCGAGTGCAAATACTTATTGCTCAACCACGCTTTCGAAACACTCGATTCAATCGCCGTTGAGTTTCGCACTCACTGGCATAATCACGCATCGCGCGCGGCGATTGCGCGGCTGGGTGCAAAGCAGGATGGAATTCTCCGCAATCACCAGAAAAATGCAGCAGGTGTTTACCGGGATACAGTAGTGTTCTCGATCATTGATCAAGAATGGTCTGTGGTTAAGAAAGGTCTTGAATATAAAATGACAAGGTAGATTGGGTGGGGCTGCGCAGGCGCCATGCCCAACGTCATAGGTGAAATGATTTTTAACCTACTCAACCCGATAAAAATCCCACAACATCACAATTCCGCCCCCCGCAAAACACAAAATCCAACAACTCCGCTATCAACTGCTATAACTAAACCAGTTAAGCCATACAGAAACGCTCCAGAACAATAATAGGTGCGCGAAGACTGGCGAGATATCCACTACGATAGCTAACGACATAACAATGACAAAACGTTTTGCCCTACTCTTGATAATTGCCGTCGCGCAGTTTGCGTTGACGTCTGCCAGCTATGCGGATGCAGCTACTGCAGATTCCGACTATCCCAAAAAAATCCACTTCCGCAATATCATGCAAAACCAGGATATTGCACTGGGGGAAGTTGAATCGATTATTCAGGATTATCAGGGTTTTATGTGGCTGGGTGGACGCAACGCGCTTTTGCGTTACGACGGCTATGAGTTTTTGCCTATTCCCGCCGCAAAAGACCCATCCAACGTGACCGAGACAGCGCCGGTCAATCAGGTGTTGGAGCTGCTGGAAGATAAACACCATAACCTCTGGGCAGCAACCCGCTCGGGCTTGTACCGCTATGATCGCGACCTCGAAATTTTGCTGCCGGTAGCGATTCCGGGTGAACTTTTGAAAGCGGGTGGCGCGATTAACGCCATTGCAGAAAGCCCGACAGGCGACATTTTAATTGGCACCGCCACCGGCTTTGGCATTCTCAACAAAAGCACCGGCGGGGTAGAGATTTTGAACCAACAAAATGGCGGCCTGCCAAGCAATTTGGTCGGCGATATTCTGATGGGCACTGACAATACTGTGTGGCTCGGATTGGATAGCGGATTAGCGCAGATGGATCTGGTGAGCCGCAAGATCACCCTGCACACCCCTAATGCCGAGAATCCCAAGTCTACATTGGAGAACACTATCCGCACTGTCGCGATTGATCACGCTGGCAGAGTCTGGGCAGGCAGTAACGTTGGCATTTATCGACTGGACCGCACCACCAACCAGTTTGTGCACTACCAGCATGATGCGAAAGATCCGACCAGCCTGCCCATCGATTTCTCCTGGCAAATTTATGTCGATCGCAATGGCTGGGTATGGGTGGGTAGCGACGGCGGTGGCTTGAGTTTGTACCACGAGGCGAAGGACAGCTGGGCCACATTCAATCGCAGCGACGGCGGCACAGGCCGCTTGAGCAGCAATATCATCCGCCGGATTTACGAGGATCGCACGGGCGACATTTGGGTTGGAACCTATCCTTCCGGCGTACACATTTATGATCGATCCAGTGCAGCCATCCGGGTCTACCAAAAATCGGTCATCGCCGATCACGGACCTATGGACAACAATGTCGAAGCGCTGCTTGAAGATAATGAGGGCAACATTTGGATTGGCTCTCAAGGTGTTTCGCGCTTTGATCCCAAAACCGATTCATTTACCCACTACGCATACACCACAGGGGCAGATTCGCGTGTGGCCGCTCCCGCCATGCTCTACGGCACCCTGGATTCGGAGGGACGCATTCTGTTTGGCACTTGGGGGGCGGGGGTACAGGTGTACAACCCTGAGACTGACCGATTCGATACCCTTCCGGTTGATCCGGATCAGAGCAAGAGTGGAGAAAAAATCGGGCACACCCTCAATGATTTAATGGTGTGGAATGTGTTTGAGGATCGGCAACGTAACCTGTGGTTTAGCACTCACTACAATGGCCTGACGAAATTTGATCGCGCCAGCGATTTATATTCATTTTATTCACATAGCGAAGATGGCGAGCACAGCCTTTCCAGCGCCGTCGCCTGGGTATCCTATGAGGATTCCCAAGGGCGCTTTTGGGTGGGCACCGCCTACGGATTAAACCTGTTGGACCGCGAGAACAACACATTCACGCGCTACTTGCCAGATGACAAGAATCCTCGCAGTTTGGCCAACGGGTCGGTGCTTGCCATTCATGAGGATAGTAAAAAGCGCCTCTGGTTCGGTACAGATATGGGGCTACACCTCTACCATCCAGAGACCGATGACTTCACCCACTATGACACCCATAATGGCTTCGCTGACCATGGCATCCGCGCGATAACGCAGGACCGTCACGGCAATCTTTGGCTGGGTACCAATAATGGCGTGGTCCGCTTTAATCCCGACACACTGGCTGTAAAAAACTACACGCGCTTCAACGGTGAGTTAATTGGCGGCATCGCCACTGGAGCAGCGATCGCAACCCGCTCCGGTGAAATAGCCTTCGGTTCGCGCAACGGCCTGTATTTTTTTGATGTGGATCGACTCGAAAGCAACCAAAACAGAATACCGCCAGCCGTCGCGATTACCGACTTTCGCTTATTTACCCAGAAGGTAGCGATTCATGGACGGGACAAATTATTGAACAAGGTAATCACCCAAACCGACTCCATCACACTGGACTACACCCAATCCATGATTTCATTCAGCTTTGCTGCGCTGAATTACCGCGATACCGAAAAAAATCTTCATGCCTACAAGCTCGAAGGATTTGACAGCGACTGGCGCCAAGTGGGCAACCAACGCACTGCGCTCTACACCAACTTGCCCGCAGGCACCTATCAATTTCGAGTGAAAGCCAGCAACAACGACGGCATTTGGAATGAAAAGGGGCGCAGCATCCAGCTGGTGATATTGCCCCCGCCCTGGAAAACCTGGTGGGCTTACACAATTTACGCCGCAATCATTATTGGTCTGCTGTTATTGTTTGTGCGCAATCAACATCAAAAGGTGGTGGTGGCGCGCAATATCAGTCGCGAGTTGGAACACAAAGTTGCCGAGCGCACCGCAGAGCTGCAAAATAAAAATGCGGAGCTGGAGGGTGCCTACGCCCAACTCGAAGCAATCAGTTTGTCCGACCCTTTAACCGGGTTGAATAACCGCCGCTACCTGCAAAAATTAATTCCTATGGACATTGCCAAAGTCCAGCGCGACCACGCACCTTCAACGCCCAATCAATCACAGCGAAAAATCTCACGCGATTTAACCTTTTTTATTCTGGATGTCGATTTTTTCAAATCGGTTAATGATCTTTATGGTCACGCAGCGGGCGATCAATTACTGATACAACTATCCGATGTGCTAACCAAAATCTGTCGCGAATCCGATTGTGTGGTGCGCTGGGGTGGTGAGGAATTTTTAATTGTGAGCCGCTTTGCCGACCGCGATGAAGCGCCACTGATGGCTGAGCGAATCCGCAAAAGTATCGAGCACTATAATTTTATATTACCCGATGGCAGCACCCTGAAAAAAACCTGCTCGATAGGTTTTGCCAGCTTCCCGTTCCT
>DQHS01000138.1 GCA_003524365.1 Cellvibrio sp.
ACCAGCAGCCAATAATTGTTGGGGCGCACGACTGGCACATCGACCGCAATAATCTCGTCGATATGGTGCGCGCTTAAGCGGTAGCTATCATCCGTGTGATAACTTTTCAGGTCAACCTCTAAATAGGCTGGCATAAAATCCTGCGGGCGCACGGCGGGGTTAATCAGTATTGCGCGCAAATTATATTTTTCCGCAAGCCAGGTTGCCCAAAATCCACCAAGCGAGCTGCCCATTAAATACACAGATCCAGGTAAACGGCCTTCAATTGCCGATTCCAGCAGCTTTTGTGCATCAGCAGGATAAGGTGTTAACTGGGGACAAAGAAATTCAATTTCCGGATGATTCACGGCTAACCATTGAGCGGTTTGCTGGGCTTTGAACGAAAGGGGTGAGCTGAGAAAACCGTGGATATACAGCAGTGTAGCCATGAGCGATTAATAACCCGCTGATTTGTAATCAATCACGTATTGCTTATTGGTTACGCGCGCGATACCCGTGGCAAAAGTACCATCATCGTTGAGTTCAAACCAACGATAACCGGGCATTTGGGTATCCACAGTAAAATCATCACAGAGTGGTTTGAATTGCACACAGGTAGAAGGTGTTGCAACCAGGGTGACATCCTTGCGCTGCTGCTGGAATTCCTGATGCACATGCCCCCAGGTAATCACTTTTACTTGCGGATGATCATCAATTAGCTGGAAAAAGGTATCAGCGTTGCGCACCACATATTGATCGATCCATACACTGCCCACTGGCACGGGTTGATGATGTAAGGAGACAATAATATGTTTATCAGGATGGCTTTCTAGAATATGTGCGAGAAAATCCAATTCACTGGCCGCAAGCTGGCCATAAACCTGGCCAGGAACACTGGAGTCCAGTAGTACTAACATCCACTCACCCAACGCGACTAAACGCCCCTGAATTCCAAGGGAATCCTGTTGAGATGCCATTATCTCGGCCGAATCGTGATTACCGGCAAGCCAGCTAAGCGGTTGAGAGAAATAACGGCGAATCGATTGCGCAAAACGCTGGTAGCAATCTATGTGTCCAGCGCTGGCGACATCCCCGGTACAAAGCAAATGATCAAAACGCGGCTCTGCCTCTTGGATAAGCTGCAGCACATCCTCAAGGCTCTGGTCGGTATTTAACCCCAAAAGGGTTTCGCTTTGCCGCGGCCCTAAATGGCAATCGGTTATCTGAATCAGACGCACTGGCGGCTCTCGTCCTTCGATAGTCGGGTTCTGTAGTGATCAACAAACTTAATTCCACTCGCCTTAACGCGTGGAATTAAGTGTCAAAATGGATAAGTTTCAATCGCAACGATATACGCTAATTGGCGTTTACGCCACCCTGATACTGAGGAAAAACCCGCATTTGCGGCCAAGAAGTGTAAATTTGTGAGGAAGTTAGGAGTTGTTCCGCGCGGACTTAAACGATTCGCGCAAAGGCTGCAGACGAATCAGAACTTTAATGAGAAAACCAGAAAATGAATGAGTGATGCATTTTCACTCAAAGCAAAAAGTTGCACCCAGACTGTGGCCATGTTCCAAGCACAGGGTTAGCCATTCGCCAAGAAAACGATTGAGCTGGTATTTCTCATCGCTTTGGTACATTGACTGATTAGGGTATTCGTAACGCGGGCGCAAACGCTTATGCCCCTCCCATGCAAGCACTTCTGCAAGTTTTGCATCGTGATACATACGCAGGGTTAATTTGGGCATCTTCAACCAGTTAGAGCTTGCGTCTAATGCCGTGCGGCTTAGCTCCAAGGTTGTGGTGTAGGGCGAACGCTCGGTTACACACAATAGATGCAGCCAGTGTTGCTCACCGCGCGCCACCATAAAACGAAACTCATCCTGTAAAGCAGGCAATTGATTATTGATAAGTAATTTGGTCAGGCGAACGTAATTAATCTCACACTCAGCCATCTGCAACGGCAAATCCACCTTGTAACGCTCTTTATAAGTAACGTAGGCTGGTTGAGCTTTGACAGTGCGCAGTGTAAACATAGAGGCCTTAAAAATTTGCCGGAATTAACGTGCAAATAAAAAAGTAAGTGATGTAAGATTTGTCGGGCGGCACCTTATTGATTGGAACGCCCGATAGAGGAAGTGTTAGCCAGACTCGATGTTAAGTCAATGCTTGTAAAAAATTATTCGCTGCTTGCTGACACCCGCAAACGCGCGCGATTCAATTGCAGCCACTGCAAACAGATTAATGCAGCGGCGTTATTAAAAGCACCGTTTAATAACTCAGCAAAAACGTCATCGGCTGCCAAAATATGAAAGCGAATATCTTCCCCCTCTTCCGGCAAGCCGTAAATACCCCCAGCTTGACTTAAATCGCATAAGCCACAAAATAAATGCAATTTTTCATCGCAACCGCCGGGGCTGGATAAATAGTTGCAAATATATTCCATTGCATAGGGTACTATATTCGCCTCTTCGATCAGCTCGCGCCGCGCAACATCTTCGGGTGACTCACCCTCTTCCAACATACCAGCGACAACTTCATAGCACCAAGGGCCATTGGGCTCATTCAGCGCGCCAACACGAAATTGCTCTACCATACCGATCAAATCGTTTTTTGGATCATAAAGCACAACAGCCACTGCTTCGCCGCGCACAAATAATTCGCGGCCAATTTCCTTGCCCCAACCACCCTCAAATAATTTGTGCCGAAGGAATATTTTTTCTACGCGAAAAAAGCGCTTATACATTTCTTCGCGGCGAATGATGTCGACATCGGCGCGGGTAAATTCTGGTTTTTTGATCATAGATAAAGTCTTGTTGATTATTTAAATCCCCCTAGCCTCCCTTTGTCAAAGGGAGACTGGTGAATCGCAAGAATTGAGTCTACATACTTTACTTACTTACGAAGTGAAATATTTCCGTTAACGCAAAAAACAATAAAGAACATCAAATTCCCCCTTTGTAAAAGGGGGTTAGGGGGATTTAAAGCCTTGCCTGTGATTTAAACCCGATGATAAATCTCAGCACCGGCTTCCAAAAACTCTTTTGATTTTTGTTTCATCTCAGCTTCAACATCAATCATTTTTATGACTTCATGATCGCCGATTGCCGACATATCTGTACCATTTTTGGCAGCGTAGTCGCGCACTTCCTGAGTGATTTTCATCGAGCAGAATTTCG
>DQHS01000270.1:0-144 GCA_003524365.1 Cellvibrio sp.
GGTGTTACCAAAACCTTTCGCAATGCCGAAATTGCCACACAGGTTTTGCATGGCATCGATATAGAAATTTATCCTGGCGAATTTGTTGCCATTATGGGGCAGTCGGGTTCAGGCAAATCTACGCTGATGAATATTCTTGGCTGT
>DQHS01000270.1:150-5289 GCA_003524365.1 Cellvibrio sp.
TGGATCGTGCCACCAGTGGCGAGTATATTTTTGCCGGAAAAAATGTCGCTGAATTGGATGCAGATGGTCTGGCGCAGTTACGTCGTGAAGCCTTTGGTTTTGTATTTCAAAGTTACAATTTATTGGGTGGCTCGACTGCTTGTGAAAATGTGGAAATGCCCGCGACTTATTCGGGNNCAACAACAGCGGGTTTCTATCGCCCGCGCATTAATGAACGGCGGGAAAATAATTCTCGCCGACGAACCAACCGGCGCACTGGATAGCCACAGTGGCAAAGAAGTGATGCGCTTGTTGAAAGAATTATCGGCGCAAGGCCATACGATTATTTTAATCACCCATGATGCTGCTGTTGCGCATCACGCCCAGCGTTTAATTGAGTTGCGCGATGGTGAAGTGATTGCTGATCCCGGTCCGCAACAATTATCCGAACCTTCAAAACAAGAGCAATATTTGCGTGGCGAATCTAGCCTGCGCACTGAATTGTTGGAGGCGATGAAAACGGCATTTCGCTCGCTTCACAGCAACGTGTTCCGCACCATTTTAACCTTGCTTGGTATTGTCATTGGCGTTGCATCGGTAATTACCTTGATGGCAATTGGTGACGGCGCAAAAAAGTCGGTGGTTGATAGTATCAGTGCAATGGGCAGTAATTTATTGCAGGTACGGCCCGGCGGGCCAATGCAACGCTTCCGCTGGGATTCAGTCACTTTGGTGCCGGAAGACGCCGAGGCGATTGCCGCATTGCCGCACGTTGCTGCCGCACTACCTGAATTAAATGGTCAATATACGTTGCGCTACGGCAATATTGATCACGCCACCGAGGTCAATGCAACTGCTGCGAAATTCCCGTTAGCGCGTAAGTGGGATGTAGCACAGGGAACATTTTTTACCGAAGAAGATGAGAAAAATTACGCAACAGTTGTAGTGTTGGGGAAATCTGTCGCTACAAAATTGTTTGCTGAAAAAAATCCCTTAGGCGAATTTATCATTATCAATAATGTGTTGTTTCAAGTCATTGGTGTGATGAGCGAGCGGGGCGCTGATCCAGGCGGGCAAGACCAGGACGATAAGGTTTTTGTGCCGTTTAAAACAGGCAGCTTGCGTGTAATCGGGCAACGTTTTTTACGCGCGGTTACCGTCTCGGTTGATGAAGAAAAAAATATTGAGGAAGTGCAAACCCGCGTGCATGCACTTATGATGGAACGCCACGGCGCCGAAGATTTTCAAATCCGTAGCATGTCTTCGCTGATTGATATGGTGTCCGAAACACAAAACACTATGACATTTTTACTCGGTTCTATCGCTGCTATTTCACTGTTAGTGGGCGGCATCGGCGTGATGAATATNNGGTATCCGCATGGCTACTGGCGCGCGCAAGCGCAACATTATGCAACAATTTTTAATTGAAGCGCTGGTGGTATCTGCTTTGGGTGGTGTCATTGGGGTGGTGCTGGGCTTGGGTACGGCGATGTTGGTGGGATATTTTGGAATGCCTATCGCCTACTCATTCGCGCCCATCATCATGGCTTTTAGCTGTGCGTTTTTAACCGGATTGTTGTTTGGCTTTTTGCCCGCGCGCAAAGCCGCTAGCCTTGATCCTGTTGCTGCATTGGCGGCGGAGTAATTTTATGTTGCTGCACTACAAATCTTATTCAGTACTGATTTTTTCGTTGATCTTGACTGCATGCGTTACTACTGACGCTGAGCAGCGCCCCGAAATCAATTACGCAGAATCCTATCAAGTAGACGACTCCAAAATCGCGAGCGAAATCGATGCGCGTTGGTGGCAAGCATTTAATGCGCCCGCCTTAAATGAATTGATGTTCGCTGCCGAACAACAAAGCCCTGAGGTATTAATCGCGGCCGAGCGTGTGCGTCAGGCTGAATTGCAAATGCGCATTGCCAATGCGAGTTTGTTTCCAGCGCTCAATGCAAATGCGTCCAGCGGCGAGCGCCGCAGTAAAAACTCCGGTGAATCAACTATTGTCAGTGAATCGACCAGTGCGAGTTTGGGTGTAAGTTACGAGCTGGATTTATGGGGGGGAATCGCTGCGGGTCGTAAGTCTGCACGCGCTGGATTCGACGCAACACGTTTCGATCAGGATGCGGCGTTACTAAGTATTAAGGCCGCAATTGCTAGTGTTTGGTTTCAATGGTTGTCATTACAAGAGCGAATAGCAACGGCGCAAAAAAATATCGCGATTGCCGAGCGTGTGCAAAAAGTTGTCGATGCACGGTATCGTAATGGGGTGGGTACTGCTGCTGAAGTCGCACAGCAACAAACGAATTTATTAACACAAAAGGCATCGCTATTGCCGTTGGAGTTGCAATCGCGCCAAACCCGTTCAGCACTGGCGATTTTATTGGGCAAAACTCCGCAAGAATTTACCTTGATTGATGCGAATTTGATGGATATTAGTGTACCGGAAATCGCACTGGGTACGCCGGCAGATTTGGTAACGCGGCGCCCGGATCTGGCTGCGAGTGAAGCAACATTAATTGCAGCAAATGCAGATATTGTGCAAGCGCGGGCGGCGCTCTTGCCTGGCATTAGCCTAGGCGCAAATGTTGGTAAAAGCACCAGTGAATTATTTAATTTAAATCCCGCGACGCAGGTATCGGGCTGGACGGTATCGCTGGCACAGACGCTTTTTAACGGCGGCCGTTTAATCAATCAAAAGCAGCTCAGTGAGGCCCGTCGCGCTGAGCTTTTGTTGCAATATCACCGCGCTATTTTGGTGGCGTTGCAGGAAGTCGATATGGCACTGGCGAGCGCTGATATTTCACACCGGCAGGAAGCGAGTTTGGAAGCGATTTTGGTTCAGGCAGAGCGCAGTGTTCGCCTGACTGAGGTGCGATATCGTGAAGGTAGCGATGATTTGTTATCGCTGCTAGTTGCACAGCGCAATTTATTCCAAGCGCAAGATTCATTAGTGCAACAGCGTCTGGCTCGGTTAAATGCCGCCGTGGATTTGTATAAAGCCCTTGGTGGAGGTTGGCAGTTGGCACAGCAGGGCTCGGAATAAGCGATATGAAAGGCAAAACCCTGCTAGAAAATTCATTTTTAAACAAGTTTGGGGTCATGAAGTTCGAAACATTGTTTGCTGATTTAACGATATCCATCCCAGCCGCCAAAAAAGCCCTCCATCGCGAGGGCTTTTTTTATCCGTTCTCTATCCAACAGAAGGAAAGTTTTAGAGCGTCTAATATTGCCGAAAGTTCGTCGGGCTACGCCTCATAAATCGCTGATCTTGAAGGGAGATGTTAATGAGTACTAATGTTGCAGTGTTGTTGGGTAAGTCTTCTATCGTGGTGCGCGGTATGTTGTTAGGAGCAATGGTTTTCAGTAGCCAGAATGTTTTCGCTGAACTCAATTGGCTTTCAGCGAGTTGGGATAATGATGTTATGGCTGGCAAAGATGGGGGAGGCTATACCAATGGGATCTATTTTTCCTGGNNCCAACGGGATCTACTTTTCCTGGCGCCAGCGCAACGAAACAGGCGAGGAGCTAACGAAGCCGCCGCTACTGACGTTGCCCTTGGCATGGATGCTTGATGATGATCCAACCTATGCCTATAAAGTGCATTCGATTGGGCAGGCAATGGTGACCCCCGACGATATTACGAAAGAGATTCCCGATCCTGCAGACGCACCCTATGCGGGTTTACTCTACTGGCGCTCTTCCTATGTGGTGGTTAAAGATGATTTTGCCGATCATGTGGCGACTTTGGTGGGTATTGTTGGCCCTTCGTCTGGCGCTGAGGAAGTGCAAAAATTTGTTCATAAAGTTGTAGATGCTGACAAGCCCAGAGGTTGGGAATATCAATTGGACGATGAGTTTGTCTGGCAGTTGCAGCGCACGGCGGTGTGGCGTTTCTCGACAGAGGATTCGAGCCCGTTTGATGCAGTGTTATTGGCAGATGTGGCGGTGGGAAATTTGGAATCGCTGGCTGGTGCAGGACTTTTTGTGCGCGCAGGCAGCGACCTTGCGCGCAGCTATTCGACTATGGGGTTTTTATCCAGCCGCATCAGCACACCAATAGCGGCTTCCGAGGGTTGGTATGTTTATCTGGGGGGCACAGGAAATTATGTGCACAACCAAATCCTCGTGGATGGTAATGAGTTTGGTAGAACTGCCTCCAAAGGTCTTGAGCATTATCAATATTCGTTAATGGCCGGTTTCACCTACGCATGGCAGCGTGCAAGTATTTGTTTGTCGTATCAATCGGATACCGAGCCAAACAAGAGCCAAACTGCACGAAAAAATTTTGGTGCAATTACTTTGGCCTTGCGAATCTAAAATAATCAGGGCGCGATATTTTGTCCATGTCGGTCGTATTCATCATTTTTAAAATCAGAAAAATATCGAGTCAATTATTGGATATGGCATTTTTTATGCTGTATGCCTGATGTCTCGATAATTTTCTGGTTCTGATTGATATGGCTTTTATCCTTTCTTATTTTTCCCGGCTTCAACCAGGCAAAATGATTCTCTGGTATTACCTGATCTGGTATTTCGTTACCGTCTATTTTCATTTCGATCCCAATCCCAAAATCTGGATTAATGCNNAGTTTTTCATCGCTTATCAAAGGGCAGGGCTATACAGTGATTTTTTCACCGCATCTACGCGAGGTGTTTGTCGCTTTATCTGCCTGTTTGCTGTTCACGTTATTCGTCGTAGCACTTAAATGGCGCAATCGTCGGCTGGTCTTGTCATCTCGCTGAGGTTGCCTCGGCTCCTCAAGCTCCCCTATACTCGCCGACCCGCACATTCGTAGGTGCTGGGTCCGGCTTTTTCATACTTTTTTACTCTTTTAAAATCACGTGACCTTTCGTAGGGGCCACCACTGAAAAAGGATACATCATGCCTGTAATTACTCTCCCTGACGGTTCCAAACGTCCTTTCGATAATCCCGTCTCTGTCTATGAAGTTGCTGCTTCTATCGGCGCTGGTTTGGCCAAGGCGACTCTTGGCGGTCGTGTTAATGGCCAGCGTGTCGACGCACATGACTTGATCACTGAAGATGCGGATCTGGTGATTTTCACCCCAAAAGATGAAGACGGTTTGGAAATTATTCGCCACTCCTGTGCCCACTTGCTCGGTCATGCGATCAAGCAGCTGTTTCCCGATGTGAAAA
>DQHS01000270.1:5328-5473 GCA_003524365.1 Cellvibrio sp.
ACCACGAAGAATATGTCGACATGTGCCGTGGCCCGCACGTGCCCAACATGCGTTTCTGCCTGAACTTTAAATTGATGCGCACGTCCGGCGCTTACTGGCGTGGCGACTCCAACAATAAAATGTTGCAGCGTATCTACGGCACTGC
>DQHS01000035.1 GCA_003524365.1 Cellvibrio sp.
CTCGATGAATATGCGGCGGGTGTAATGTTTGCCTGTGCTATGGGAATTGTTTTGACACCAATAGCAGTTCCATGGCGGTATCTGTTTGCGCGCGCTCAACAGTTAAGAGCAAATGATAAGAGATTGAAAAGTTATGAATTGGAATGACGACCAACCCATTTACCGACAACTGCGCGAAAAAATTATCGCGCTGATTTTGTCGGGCTCGTTTAAGGAGGGTGACCCGCTGCCGTCGGTGCGGCAGGTGGCCAGTGATTATCAAATTAACCATATTACGGTGAGCAAGGCTTATCAGGAGTTGGTGGATATGGAGTTGGTAGAGGCGCGGCGCGGTATGGGTATGTATGTATTGCCTAATGCACAGCAAAAATTACATGCAATGGAAAAAGAAAAATTTATTACTGCTGAAGTTCCCGCACTTTTGCTGCGTATGCGACAACTGGGCATCACCAAAAAAGAACTGATTGCTGCCCTGCAATCGGCACAAGGAGAATAAGATGAGCGAAGTCATTAGCGCGCGTGGTGTCAGCAAACATTACGGCAAAAAAATCGCACTTGATAATATTAATCTCGGTGTGAGCCCTGGAAAAATTGTTGGCCTGATTGGCCCGAACGGCGCGGGCAAAACCAGTTTGTTAAAAGGCATTTTAGGTTTGGCGCCAGTAGATGGCGAATTAAGGGTGTTGGGCATGAATCCGCAGCGCGAGCGCGTGAAATTATTGGAGCGGGTTTCCTTTGTTGCGGATACCGCGATACTGCCCCATTGGATCAGCGTGCGCGAATTAATCGCTTACACCGAAGGTGTCCATCCGCGCTTCAGTCGCACACTGTGCATGAAATATCTCGCAGAAACCTCTATCGCACTTACCGATAAAGTCCGGGCGCTCTCCAAGGGTATGGTCACCCAATTGCATCTTGCGTTGATTATGGCAATTGATAGTGAGCTATTGGTATTGGATGAGCCGACCTTGGGCTTGGATATTCTTTATCGCAAACAGTTTTATGAGAATTTGCTCAACGATTATTACGATGGACAGAAAACCATTTTAATTACCACGCATCAAGTGGAAGAGATCGAAACCATTTTGACTGATTTGATATTTATCAATCAGGGAAAAATTGTGTTGGATGCAAGCATGGAGCAAATCGCAATGCAATACGTTGAGTTACAGGTTGATGCCAATTACAAAGAGCATGCGCTGGCACACAACCCGATTCACAGTCGTCGCTTGCTGGGTGGTTTTAGTATGTTGTTTGAACCCAGCGAGCAGCAGCGTGCATCACTGGCGCAATTAGGGCAGCTCACCACGCCGAGTTTAAGTGAATTATTTGTGGCTAAAATAAAGCCCCAGCATTTGGCGAAGGAGGTGGCGTAATGTTTGGGAAACTGTTAGTGGTGCAATTGAAGCGTGAATACTGGGAACACCGCAGTCTGTTCGTTTTTTTGCCCTTGGTGTGTGTATTACTGGTGGCTGGTTTTTGGGTGTTGGCGNNTAAAATAAATTTTGCAAGCAACGAAGTGGTTGGTTTTATCCTTGCGTTGCAGCAATTTATGGGGTGGTGGTTTTTTTCCGTAGTCAGTGTGTTTTTGACTTTGTATTACTCTACGTCATGTTTGTTTTCTGATCGCAAAAGCCGCGACATCTTATTTTGGCGCTCCATGCCGGTAAGTGAGAATTTTAATGTGTTCATCAAATTAGTTGTAGCGGCGGTGAGTGTACCCTTGTTGACACTGTTAATGAATGCATTGACGAACCTGGTGTTATTACTCGTGGTTTGTGCGTGGCTGGGTGACTTTGGGCAATTTGTCACGGCCTTGCACGCCTTGCCGCTGCTGGGAAATTATTTATTGGGCAGCATGGGTTTGGTGCCGCTTATTCTGCCTATATTTGCTTGGGCGATGCTGGCATCAGCCTACGCAAAAAAGTCACCCTTTCTCGGAGCTACTTTTATCCCGTTAATCCTGCTGGTTGCTGATCGTTTTCTCAATAAATTTATGGGAATCAATATTCATATTTATGAACTGCTAAAAACCTATCTGAATACGATTGGCGATGTTATGCAGATGTCGTTTGGCGACGCGAGCAAGGGCTATGTGAGTTTTACGTTTAACTACTCTGCTGATGTGGCAGTTTATAGTGTGATCGTCGCTGTTTTGCTGTCTGTGGTTATATGGTTGAGAAATAATCGTTACGAGATTTAATTTTCCGTCACAAAGAATACTCAAGGATTATAAGTATGAATACGTCCAGCTTATTCGGGCATAAGGCCTTGCAGGCCGCAGCGACATTTTGGTTTGTCACTCTCGTTGCGGGGCAGTGGCTGTTCGCAACCTATTTGATTTTGTTTTACGGTGGGACTGCTGCGCGCGGTGAAATGCATCTGTGGAAGGAAAAACTAACTCACGGTTATGTGGCCGGGGATTTTGTCGGCAACACCGCGGTAGCCGCACACTTATTATTGGCCGCCATTATTATGGTGGCGGGGCCGCTGCAATTGATCCCGAAAATACGCGCACACCTACCGGTATTTCATCGTTGGAACGGCCGTATTTATTTGTTGTCGGTTGCACTTGCGAGTATTGCCGGGCTTTATATGTTGTTCGTGCACGGAACTGTAGGTGGCATTGTACTGCTTGTTGCACAAAGTCTGGATGCAGTTTTGATTCTGGTGTTTGCTGCTTTTGCATTGCGCGCTGCGCTAATGCGCAATTTCATATCGCACCGCCAATGGGCGTTGCGTTTATTTATGGTGGTAAGTGCGGTTTGGTTTTTTCGTATTGGTTTGATGTTGTGGTTAGTCATTCACCAAGCACCTGTTGGTTTTGATCCCACTACATTCACCGGCCCTTTTGTCACCTTCATCGCCTTTGCTCAATACCTCATTCCACTGTTTATGCTTGAGCTTTATTTTCGCGNNGGTGCGTTTATGGGGCTATGGTTGCCTCATCTTTAGGTTCTGCTGTAAGTTTTTTAACCCTCCATCAATCGCATACCAGGATTAAATTTGACCATGCTTGAAGTTAAAGGAATTACTAAGAAAGTGACAACAGTAGAGGGCGACTTAACTATTTTGCAAGATCTTTCGCTGACAGTTGCAGCAGGCGAATCGCTTGCAATCACCGGTGCGTCTGGCTCGGGAAAATCCACGCTGCTGGGTATTCTGGCTGGTCTGGATGTGCCCACTACAGGAAAAGTGATTTTAAATAATCACTCGCTTACGTGCCTTAATGAAGAGGGCAGAGCGCAAGTAAGAGCAGACAATGTTGGCTTTATCTTTCAATCTTTTCAGCTATTGCCGGGTTTGACTGCGCTGGAAAATGTCATGTTGCCGCTGGAGCTGCGCGGCAATAAAAAAGCTAGAAATTTGGCGATGGATTTTTTAGTACAAGTGGGATTGGAAAAACGTACCAGCCATTATCCGCAACAGCTCTCCGGTGGCGAGCAGCAGCGAGTTGCTATAGCGCGGGCATTTGCCAGCCAGCCCAAAATTCTTTTTGCCGATGAGCCAACCGGCAATTTAGACAGTACTACCGGTGCGCGTATTATTGATTTGCTCTTTCAATTAAATGCGGAGCAGAACGCAACACTCATCCTGGTTACCCATGAACACCGCCTCGCGTCGCGCTGCCAAACACGTATTGAATTATCGGCAGGTGAAATGATGCCATCGCAGGGTAAACAATAATGTTGGCATTAAAATTATTGCTGCGTAATTGGCGCAGTGGCGAGTTAAAACTGTTGGCTGTTTCCCTTATTCTCGCGGTGGCTGTCTTAAGTGGCATCTCTATTTTTTCTGCAAGACTTGAATCAACTCTGTTGTTACAAAGTAATAGCATCTTGGGTGCAGATGCTGTTGTCAGTGGTTCTGTGCCGATAAGTCAGGAATGGATTGGCCGCGCCACAGAAGACAAACTCCAGCAATCATTTTCCACTACGTTTATGTCAGTTGTTTATGCCGACGATGAGATGCAAATGGCATCGATTAAGGCTGTAGATTCGTATTACCCATTGCGCGGGCAATTGGACATTAGCCATGTGGTTTATGCGGAAAATGCGGTTGATATTAGAACGGCCAGTGCAGTTCCTGCCGCCGGTGAGGTGTGGGTAGACTCACGATTGTTCTCCGCATTAAAAATAGCCTTGGGTGACAGGATTTCCGTAGGTGATGTGGATTTAACGCTGACTAACATACTTATTGATGAGCCGGTCGGCGTGAATCCGTTTTTTACCTTTGGCGCGCGCTTGATAATGAATATTGCTGATCTGCCAAAAACCAATATTCCTCAAGAGAATTATCAATGGCTGCTTGCTGAGAACAATGGCAAAAATTTGACTGGCTTCCTTGAGAAAATAAAACCTGAGCTTAATCAACACCAGAGTATTGCAACCATTGAGTCGTCGCAGGAACAGTTAACGGCCAATTTAAAAACCGCCAAAAACTTCTTGGTAATTGCATCGGTGATGGCGGTGCTTCTGGCTGGTGTAGCAATTGCTATTGCGGCGCGCCAGTTCTCAGTGCGCCACACTAATCAGGTTGCGCTTATGAAAAGCTTGGGCGCTGGTGCCGTGCGTATCCGGTTATTGTATTTCGGACAGTTATTGATGTTGGGTGTGGCTGCGGCTTTGTTTGGTTTGGTGATAGGTTACGGGATTCAGGAAATTGTCTCAGTCAACATCAAGCAGTTGTACCACATTACGCTGGCGTCATCGGGTGCTTATCCCTATGTACTGAGTTTTATCGGAGGTTTGGTTTGTGTGCTGTGTTTTGCATTGCCTGCACTCTGGTTTTTGCCTGGTATTCCCCCGTTAAAAATTTTACGCAGGGAATTAGCGGTGAATATGCCGCAGGTGTGGTTGCAAATAGCTTTGGCACTGTTTGCGATGGTGGCGTTGGTGGGCCTATTTAGTCGCAATATAAAAATCACCTTAAGTTCAACCCTGGGATTACTGGTTGTTTTGGGGGTGGCCTGTGTGGTGTCCTGGTTGTTGTTGAAAATCAGTAAGCTATTTATTAGCAATTTAGGTGGGGTCTGGCGGCTCGCATTTGCGGGAATGCAAAAACGTAAGGGGCAAAGTGTTGTACAGGTGGCGATTTTCTCAGTGGCGTTGATGCTATTGCTAACCCTGACGATTATTCGTACCTCATTTATTGCGGAATGGCAGGGGCAATTTCCCGCTGATTCACCGAATCATTATATTGGCAATATGAATGCTGCTGACGTGGCAGATTTTAAGCAGTTTTTGCTCGATAGACATATTGATGTGAGCCCCATTTATCCTGTCGTAAGAGTCCGAATCGCAAAAATTAATTCGATCGAACCGAGTGAGGAATTGCGTAATCGCCATCCTGCATTTAAGCAGGAGTTACATGTCACTGATTTTGACTCATTGGCGAGTGATCATGACATTGTGGAGGGGCAATGGTGGGATTTATGGCAAAAAACTGCACCCGATAGGGTGGGGGTTTCGGTCGATGCTGAATTCGCAAAACTTATTGGACTGCATATCGGCGATCAACTGGCTTTCTCTGTTGGGGGCTTAGCCTTGAATGTAGAAGTGGCCAGCTTTAGGCGTATTGATTTGAAGTCGTTAAATCAAAATTTCTTATTTATATTTGAACCAACTGCACTTGACCGTTTTTCACCGATTTATGGCACCAGTACCTTTATTCCAACAGGCGATACGCAATACTTTAACCATTTTGCTCGCGAACATCCCAATTTATTGGTATTGAATTTTGGGAGCATGATGGAAAATATCCAAAAAATTATCAGTCAGGTTAGTAGCGGTATTGGCTTGGTACTTTGGTTGACTCTGGGCGCCGGGTGTCTGGTGTTGTTTGCGGCGGTAATGGGCAGTATTGAAAGCCGCAAACAAGAAGCGGGCCTGCTGCGTGCGTTGGGAAGTTCGCGCCGCTTAATGTTGGGCAGTGTGCTGGTCGAGTTTGCCATTCTGGGTTTTTTATCGGGTTTAATTGCTATCGTTGGCGCCGAATCATTTTTGTTCGCTTTGCAACACCTCGTGTTTAAGAATGAAATGCAACCCCACTACGCCTATTGGTTGGCCTCGCCAATTATCGGAATGGTGTTTATTGCAACCTTGGGTGTTGTTTGTTGTCGCTCTGTCGTTGTTACACCTCCTGCAGTGGTGCTGCGCGAGGCCACTTAATCATTGGTGTAGTTTTATAATAGAAAGGAAATGTTAATGATCAAACGTTTTTTTGAGTATGGTTACTCGCCTATATTCGTCATGTTTTGTGTGATGAGCCTTTCTGCTACGGTAATGGCCGATGGTCTTACTGATTTTCGCAGCGCCTTAACACAGCTAAAGTCTACTGATCCGATTGCGGTCAATGCACAATTCAAATTATTTGGTAGCAGCGGTGAACACGATGAATTAATCGAGCGTGAAGGTGTGATTAATGTGCGTTTGGAGGATGGAGCGAATGGGTTACGAGCGGTTTACTCCCCAGCACTGATTGCGCAATTACACGCAGAAGAGCTGGCAAAAATTGAAGATGAAAATGTAAAGAATTCAGCGCTCAATGCGGTTGGGCAATTTCAATATTGGGAATGGCGCGAACTTTTGTATCCAGCCTCACAAATGGAGTTAGTGCTTGGCCGTTACAATTTTGTTAGCGAAAAAATGGATGTATTCAACGGCAACCCAACCAGATTGCTTACCTTTAGTATGCCTAAAGAAAAAATTGATAAAAGCTTTCGAAAATATGTAAAGAAATACAAAAATCATTTGCAGATATGGATTGACGATAAAGGCGTTCCTCTCGCTAGCCAACTAACGGAAAAAGGGTCAGGGCGCATTTTTATTGTGATAGGTTTTAGCTTCAGGAATGAAATTCATACAGTGTATCAGCAGCAGGGGGCGCGGCTGATTGCAGTAAAGCGGGAAGTAAAGGATGAAAGTTCTGGGGCTACTATGCAGAGCCAGCGACATTTCATCACTGTGCTGAATCCGATTGCCTCGCCCTTGGCAGCAACCTCCCAGTAACAAGCTGGGTTATTGGTACATTGCTGTTCACTTAAGTATTATTTGACCACCGAGAGCGTCACTCCCGCAAACGGGAGTGACTGCACTAACTTAAGTGAGCACTGCGCTGTGATCGCCGCTAAATTCTGCTAGGCTTTGCGCGCTACTAGAACCAACTCTAACCCCAAAGGAACTACGCTATGTTAAAGCGCTACTCTGCTTACGCCTTCAGTTTGTTACTGCTTGGTGGAATCGGTTTGGTGGGCTGTGAATCTACCACTACCGCCAAGCCCGCCGTACAAAACCTCGAACAAGTCAGCATCATCACCAGCCCTAATGATGATCGCCAATATGCCGCCATGTTGCTGCCTAATGGTTTGCAGGTGGTGTTAGTTTCCGATCCGTCGCTGGAGAATTCTGCTGCCTCGCTTGCAGTCGGTGTCGGCAGTGCGCACAATCCGGAAGACCAGCTTGGCCTAGCGCATTATTTAGAGCACATGTTGTTTTTGGGTACTGAAAAATATCCTGAGCCGGATGGGTTTATGAAATACACCCAGGCCAATGGCGGCATGACCAATGCGTTTACCGCTTATGATAGAACTAACTATTTGTTCCAGATCAATGCCGGGAAATTCGACGAGGCGTTGGATCGTTTTAGCGACTATTTTAAAAAGCCGACTTTTGATCCGCATTTCAGTGATAAAGAACGCAATGCGGTAAACAATGAATGGTCGCTGCAAAAAGCGCAGGATAACTGGAACCTTTATGCATTGCAGGGGTACACCGCCAATCCGGCTAACCCCAGTTCAAAATTTACCATTGGCAATTTGGAAACCCTGCAAGATAAATCGGGTTCGGTGCTCAATGACGAAATGAAAAAGTTTTATGATGCCTATTATTCTGCGAACATCATGAAATTGGCGTTGGTCGGCAAACAATCGTTACCGGAATTAAAAGCGCTGGCCGAAAAACATTTCGCTGCCATCCCGAATAATAATGTGGTCTTGCCAGAAGTCACTGTGCCGGGTTTGACTAAAGCCGAAATGGGCAAAAGTATCCACTACAAACCGATTAAAGAATTGAAAGCCCTTTATGTCGATTTTCCCGTTAAATCGAATAAAGCAGAATGGCGTTTGAAACCCAATGAATTTATCCATAGCTTGTTGACCTCCGAAGAGCCGGGCACTTTGGGTGAACAATTGCGTGCGCAAGGATTGGTAAAATCATTGACCGCCTATTTTGATACCGAAGCTTATGGTCCAGATGGAATTTTGCGCATCCAGTCAGATTTAACCGATGCCGGTTTACAAAAGCAGGATGAAATTGTTGCGGCCATTTTTGCCTACGTGGATTTGATCAAACGCAAAGGTCTTGATCAAAATTATTACCGCGAGTTGCAAGCCATGCGGACTAAAGATTTTGCCAACGCCCCCAAAGCAGATCCGCTGCAACAGGCCGTCGGTTTGGCTATGGCGCAATTCGATCTGCCCGTCGAAAGCCTGATGAATTCGCAATACGTCTACGATCGTTATGATGCTAAAGCAATCAAATCGGTGTTGGCGCAGTTGGACGAAAAACGCGCGCGTATTTGGTACGTCAATCCTGATGTGCAAGCTGATACGCCGGTGCCATTTTTTGACGGCACCTATGCTGTCCGCGATATTACCCAAGCAGAATTCAAGCGGTGGAGTTCACTAAAAGCCAACTATAAATTTAATTTACCGCCGTTAAATGATTTGTTTTCTGATCAGCAGGCACCGATTGTTGAAAATCTTTATCTCAAACCGCAGCAGGTGGTGAGCCAAGCGGGTGTTGAAGCATTTCTGGCGCATCCGGAATTTTATCGTGAAGACAAGGGCAAACTGGCGCTGCAGATCAATATTGATTTTGCCCTGAAATCACCCAAAGAAGCGGTGTTGGCGCATATGGTCAATGATATTTTTGCCAAACAAACTATGACGCTGATGGATCGCGCTGGTCGTGCTTCTCTGGGTATCAGCACCTCAGTGATGGATGTAAATAGTCAGGGCATTTATATTTCTGGCTACACCAGTAAGCATCCCCAATTGCTGCAACAGATGTTGAAAGAGTTTATTGCGCTCGATATCAGCGATAAGCATTTTCGCGAGGCTATGGATAGTTTCCAACAAAACATGGCGAACAAGAAAAAGAACCATGTGTTCCGTCAATTGTTTGGTCACGCACAGCGATTAACGCATAAAACCCAGTGGAGCGATGAAGAGGTGTTAGCCGCAGCGGAGAAACTGGGCAAAGCGGATGTCATTGCCTACCATCAGGCTATTCAAGCTGATCCATTGCTACGCTTATATGCTGTGGGTAATTATACCGAAGCTCAGGTGCGTACTATGGCGCAAGAGGCGGCGGCGCTATTGCCAGGCAAACGCTTGCCGGAAACGCGCGCAATCAATCACTATGTCACGCCTGCAACAGGACAGCTGTTGAGCTTGAGTGATGATGTTGAGCTGGCCGATAGTGCGGTATTACAGGCTTGGTTTGGCAATAAAAAATCTGACGATGAACAAGCGCAATTAGCCGTGCTCAATTCACTGTTTAGTAACGCCTTTTTTATGCAGCTGCGCACCAACGAACAATTAGGCTACGTGGTAACCAGTTTTAATTATCCAGTGGATGATGTACCTGGTTTTGTCATGTTGGTGCAAAGTTCCAATACGGATCTGCCCGGTGTTAAAGCGCGCATGGATAAATTCCGTAAGGATTATCTCGCCATCTTGAAAGCAACAGATGAAAAAGAAATTGAGTCCGCCAAGCAGGCGATGATCGCGAATGTGTTGGAAAAACCTACCGATTTTTATTCGGAAGCCGATCGCTACAGCGGCGAATTCTGGCATGCCAAATATAAATTTGACGGCCGTGACCGCTATCTGGCGTCATTGCAGAAAGTGACTAAAGTGGGCTTGGTGAAAATCTATGAACGCTTGTTGCTAAACGATAAGAGTGGCAAAGCGCTGCTCCAGTTGCGCGGCACCAACTTCAAAGACAAACCCTTTGCGCCAGTAAAATAATCCTGCCTCAGCCCCGGTAATGTATTTGTCGGGGCGATTGGATTAGAATGCCGACACTATTAACTTTGGCGAGCAAATTATGAGTGAACAAAACGACGATGAGCTGTTCTGGGGCTTGGTGGAGAAGTTTATCGAACAAGCCAATGACGCATGTGAAGATGCAGATCCCGGTATTGTCAGCGCCGCATTGATGAACGCGGCTGCGCGCTTTAACGCGTTTGTAGTCGCGCAAAGCTCACTCGATAAAAATGAATTCGCCGAGGATGTAGACGGCACAACTAATTATTTAAGTGGCCGCTATCGTGATTTCCTCAAAGAGCACATGGAAGATTATCGCGAGAATTATTCGACTCTGATTGGTGTAAGGGAACTACCAGAAGAATAGATTAATTTGAGGTTGAAAAAGCAGCTTTGGCTGCTTTTTTGTTATTTGAGGGGGAAATAAATATTTGTAAAACCGGGGAAAGTGTAAATGCACTGGGTTTATCTTTACCTGGTATACAAGTATATTGGTGTTTGTCTTATTATCCTCAATAACCATAAAAGCTGCTACTTATGAGAAATTTACGAGCCCTTTATTTACAGCTGTTGCTTCTGATTTCCCTTGCTTTACTTTCGGCTTCCAATGTCTTTGCCGATATCACTCTACCGCGCCTGTTGAATGACGGCGCGATTCTCCAGCGCGATAAACCCCTGACGATTTGGGGTTGGGCCGATGAAGGCGAGAAGGTGACGGTAAGTTTTGCGGGTAAAGAAAAATCTACGCAAGCAGTTGATGGCAAGTGGCAGGTGACTTTTCCTGCGCATAAAGCCGGTGGGCCTTATGAATTGGTGGTGACGGGCAAGAACCAACTCAAGCGTAGCAATATCCTGTTGGGCGATCTGTGGATTGCATCGGGTCAATCCAATATCGAGCTGCCACTGCGCCGGGTGAAATACCAATATCCGGGGCTGATTGAAACTACGCAGCAACCCAACATCCGCGAATTTAATGTACCTGTTGCTTATGCGTTTAAAGGGCCATTGGGCGATTACACCCAAGGCGATTGGAAAACCGCGACGCCCGAAAGTTTGGAAAACTTTTCTGCCGTAGGATTTTTCTTCGCACAAAAATTATTGGCGGAAAATAAAGTACCGGTAGGGATTATCACGATTCCCGTCGGAGGTTCACCAGCAGAAGCCTGGATGAGTGAATCCGCACTGCAACAATATCCGCAATATTTTGAGAAGCTGCAACCCTTTAAAGATGATGCCCATGTAAAAGCTACCATCGCAAAAGATAAGGCCAATAGTGACAAATGGTATGGAGATTTGGGTGCAGCCGATATTGGTTTGAAAAATAATTGGTCACAAGAAAAGCTCGATACGCGCGCGTGGAAAACATTGCAGGTGCCTGGCTTTTTGAAAGAGCAGGGCATCGATTTTACGAATGGCGCCTTCTGGGTGCGCAAAACGGCTGAGCTGACGCAGGCTCAAGTCGCGAAAAAAGCCGTGCTGTGGTTGGGTTGCATTGTGGATGGCGATCAGGTATTCGTGAATGGGCAATCGGTAGGGCAAACCGGCTATCAATATCCTCCGCGTATTTATGCAGTTCCTGCCGGGCTATTAAAAGCCGGTAAAAACAGTATCGCCATTCGTGTGACCAGCTATTCCAACAACGCTGGTTTTGTAAAAGATAAACGCTACGCGCTTATGTTCGGTGAGAGTAAATTCGGTGCGGCTTACTCGGGTGATGAAGAGGTTTCGTTGCGCGGTGAGTGGCAATATCAGATCGCGGCGCAAGCGGGTTCTATGCAACCCAATACTACTTTACATTACATCCCCGGTTCTTTATTTAATGCGAAATTGGCACCGG
>DQHS01000183.1:0-2644 GCA_003524365.1 Cellvibrio sp.
CTGACGATTGCGAAACAACCGCAATTTTTCCCGGAAGTGCATTGATGTGTGCATAACTCGCGTTCAGACCTAATTCGGGAATAATAATCCCAAGCGAATCTGGCCCGAGAATTCGCACTCCCCATTCTTTTGCGATGGCGAGCATTTGCTCTTGCAGATTGGTGCCCTGTGCAGTAAATAAATTATCCAGCCCCGCCGCAATCACAATNNCAGGCATAATCGGCCCATCAAATTGCCCCTGCAATAAATTCCGCATGACCGCATTGCCAGGGCGATTAGGTTGGTTGGATGCACCTATAACCGCAATCGAATGAGGCCTCAGTAATTGTTGAATGTTTTTTACTGTCATTTTTTACCGTCGTAGCCTCGTCTGCTTACCCGGTTTAAACATTACAAGTTTTCGTCATCATCAATTTTTTGCAAACTCAATTCACCAAAACTTGTGGGCGCTGCTTTAGGTTGAGTTTGGGGTTCAGCAGTTACAACAACCGATTCCGCTTTGGGGACCGCAACACCATCGGTAGCCAGCTTGATTCGTAAGCGCAAATTATTGGGTGAATCAGCATTAGCGATAGCATCATCAAAACTTACCTTGCCCGCCATATACAACTTGTAGATAGCGCCATCGAAAGTTTGCATACCGAGATTTTCGGATTTCTCCATAATTTCTTTAATTTCAGTGAGACGACTTTTTAAAATTAATTCTTGAATGGTTTTGGTGCCGAGCAAGACTTCGACTGCGGCACAGCGCTTACCATCAACAGTAGGTAACAAGCGCTGCGACACAAACGCACGCAAATTTTGCGAGAGCCCCATCAACAANNCTGGTGCCTGGCGCAGCGTATTTTTTAATGCTGCTTTGTAACTGCGCGTATCTACGCCAACTTCGCGCTGGTTGATCACACTGCGTTTGTGTTTGTGCACAAATTCAACGGGATCTTCGATGGTAATAATATGGCCACCGCTCGAGGAGTTGCGATGATCAATCAAGGCGGCGAGCGATGTGGATTTACCGGAGCCAGTGCCACCGACAAACAACACCAATCCGCGCTTGGTCATAATTACATCTTTTAATACTTCCGGCAGACCCAGCGCATCAAATTGCGGGATATCAGTTTTGATATTGCGCGCGACTATCGCCACTTCATTGCGCTGTTTAAAAATATTGATGCGGAAGCGGCCGACGCCATGAATTGAAATCGCGAGATTCATTTCCAATTCGTGCGCAAAAATACCGCGCTGCTCTTCATCCATAATCGCATTGGCGATTGCCTCGATCTCACCCGGTTTAAAGGGCTCGGTTGCGAGTGGTTTCAACACACCCTGAAATTTTGCGCAGGGTGGCGCACCGGTACTCAGGTATAAATCCGATCCGTCTTTTTTAGCGAGAACATTTAGATATTGGTCGATTGGGGTTGCCATAAATCACTCCTGAAAGGGCAAAACAATAGGAGGAGTATAGTCAGGATTACCCAATTCGAATGGCAAGAATTGCTAATCNNCTTGGTTAAGTGCGGGCACATTATCCTTGTGGGTGATGTAAATAGTGACAGAGAGCAAACGGGATTTATCGCTGCCAATCGCCGCTAAAGTCGCCTCAGCTTGCGCCAGAATTTGGGCGATCTGTTCATTCATCGCACAATCAGTATTGTTAGGAACTTCGACAAAATGAGCGATGCCGTTGTACAGGGTGGCATCCGACCAGCGTGGCGCCGGATTCAAACGTTGAATATTCATGCAGGGTTTTCCGATTGGGTGTTTGCAAATGGAATCTGGCGCCTATAATAGCCGCCTTTTGTGCTCCACCCAATTTTAATCANNCATTTGCCAGTGCCGGTAAATTGGAAGAGCTAGCCTATGAATTGAAAACCCAATTTATTCGCAAAGGCGGCAAGAGCTACGGGCGATTTTCCGATGAGCTGGGCGAATTCCCCCTACCCGCTTGGCTACGCGACTATCGCGAAGAACGCTTGAGCTTTATCAGCTTCACTCACAAAGCGATGCAGCAATTCCAGCAAGCGTTGGAGAAGGCGGAATCGTTGCTGGATGCCTATGTATTTTTCGTGGAAGAGAAGCTGGAAGTCGGCGATACATTAAATGTGTATTTGGTGGAGCACCAAAGCGGGCTCTATCTGGACGGTGAATTGACGATGGATGATTCGCTCTTTCTCGATACCAGCGGTTTTAATCTCGCAGCAAAAATCCAGCTTAATGATTGGACCTCAGGTAACTCAAATACCTATCTGACGCTGATGCGNNTTTGTCGCCTTTACCGATAAGCAGGATATCAAACAGGAAACTGCGGAATTTTTGCAGATCGTTGATAACTTCAGCCAAACACTGGATGAGACCACCGCTAAAATTACCCGCAACAAGGTTGTGGATTACTGCCTGGAACAAAACAAGGCNNTTAAACCCGAGTTTATTCCCCATGCAGGGCAAATCCGCAGCTACGTGCGTATTAGTGGGCGCAACGACTCCCTTAGTATGAGCTTCGCGTCGGAATGCTTGGGTCGTGAAATCGAGTATGATGCTGCGAACGATGTGCTAACGATTAAAAATCTGCCATCGTCACTGAAAGCCCGCCTGATAAAGCATTTGAAAGAAATGCATTGATAATCCGAAAACAACAATAAAAGCTAAG
>DQHS01000183.1:2659-2877 GCA_003524365.1 Cellvibrio sp.
CCTAAAGGTTCTTTCTACACCTACTTTAAAAGCAAAGAAGATTTTGCGATTGAAGCACTCGAGAAAGTAACCGAGGAGCGCATGATACAGAATCGTCATTTGCTCAACGACCGTAGTATTTGTCCGCAAGAGCGCCTAACCCGCTTTTTCGTAGATAACATCGGCGGCTGCGAGGAAAACCTCAACGGAGGGTGCTTTTTGGGCAATATGTGCCAGGA
>DQHS01000044.1 GCA_003524365.1 Cellvibrio sp.
CCGGAAATATGTGCCTGACAAAAACTGGCCCCTTCTAATTGGGTAGTGCGAAAATCAATACCGCGTAAATCGGCGCTGCGAAAATAAGCATCGCGTAAATCCAAACCACTCGCATCCAACTCACGTAAATCCAGGCCGCGAAAATCGCCGCCGCGCAATATGCCCTCCTTTACTTCACCGCGCGCCTTGCGTTGATTGAATTCAGCCACTCGCTCTGAACGTAACAATTCGTAATAGGGATTGTGATGCACTATGGGTTTGGTCATGACTGGCTCCGTTTAGCTGGCGAGTAGTTGAAACAATATGCACAGGCGATATGTGTTTTGACTATAGCCCAGTAATACGGATTTGCTTAACCGATTTCAGCGCCGTCAGCATTATACTGTAAACGGTTACATGCGGGTTTAAGAAGTGTAATTAGTCCGTTAAAGACAGGCCGGCCAGTTGGTATTTTAAGTGGCGCGGGTTACACTTGCGAACAAGCTGCAACATAGTAGCGCGCCCAATCTTTACGGTTATTGTTAGTTATCAAACTAGCCTTTGGGCAGGCAATCCTCGGTCAAACTTATCCCTTCAGGTATAGCGCTTGATGGAATAATAATCTTCAGCCAGTCTCCCTTTTACAAGGTTTAGCTGCTCTTGTTTCGAGCTAAGCTAAAGACATGCGTTGAGCGTAAAAAATTATCTTGCCATCGCACAGCCTCACGCGGATCTGCTGTCGCTTCGGCATTATTGAGGAATTGTGAGAATGAGCTTTATCCACGACGACTTTTTGCTCGACACTGAGCAGGCGAAAATACTCTTTCATGAGTATGCCAAACACATGCCCATCATTGATTACCACTGCCACCTCCCCCCTGAACAAGTAGGCCAGAATAAGCAATTCAAAAATCTTACTGAAGTCTGGTTGGCAGGCGACCATTATAAATGGCGTGCCATGCGCTCCAACGGTGTGAACGAGCGTTTCTGCACCGGCGATGCCAGCGATTGGGAGAAGTTTGAACAGTGGTGTGCAACTGTGCCCAATACCTTGCGCAACCCTCTTTATCATTGGACTCATCTGGAATTGCGCAAACCTTTTGGCATTACCGATCGGTTGCTCGATAGCACCAACGCCAAGCGCACTTGGGATGAATGTAATGAACTGCTTGCAACGCCGGAGTTCAGCGCGCGTGGTTTGATGACCCAAGCCAATGTGAAAATGGTGTGCACCACCGATGATCCGATCCACGATCTCGAACATCACAAAACCGTAGCTGCAGATAAATCATTTAAATCCGCGATGCTGCCCACCTGGCGCCCCGACCGCGCAATGATGGTGGAAAATACCGAAGCGTTTAACAAATATATGGATCGCCTTGCTATCGCGGCTGATGTGAACATCAATACTTTTGAAGATTTGATGAAGGCATTGAATATTCGCCACGATTACTTCCACGCAAATGGTTGCCGTTTGTCTGACCATGGCCTGGAAACTGTGTATGCAGCCGATTACACGCAGGAAGAAATCAAAACTATTTTCCTGAAGATTCGCAGCCACAAAGATCTGGATGCAATAGAAATTGAAAAATTCCAGTCAGCGATGATGGTGGAATTTGCACTGCAAGATCACGCCAAAGGTTGGGTACAACAATTCCACATTGGTGCGATCCGCAATAACAATCCACGCCTGTTCCGCACTTTAGGTCCGGATACCGGTTTTGATTCCATTGGCGATCACAACTACGCCAAACCATTGGCCAAGTTTTTGGGCCGCTTGGACGATCAAAACAAACTCGCTAAAACCATTATTTATAATTTGAACCCACGCGACAACGAAGTGATCGGCACTATGATCGGTAACTTCCAGGACGGATCATCCGCAGGCAAAATCCAATTTGGCAGCGGCTGGTGGTTCCTCGATCAAATGGAAGGCATGACTCGCCAGATCGAAGCCTTGAGCCAACTGGGTTTGTTGAGCCGCTTTGTTGGTATGTTGACTGACAGCCGCAGTTTCCTGAGCTATTCACGCCACGAATATTTCCGCCGCATTTTGTGCGGAATTTTAGGGCGCGATATGGCCAAAGGTTTAGTGCCTAACGACACCAAAATGGTAGGCAAGATGATTCAGGATATTAGCTTTAACAATGCCAAGAATTATTTTCCGTTTGTAGTACCTGAGTGAGTAATTAATCTTCGCCCCTCGCTCCCAAGCTCCGCTTGGGAGTGTATATTCCCCCAGATCCGCACATTGCAAAACCAACCATATGCATTACCAAGCGGAGCTTGGGAACGAGGCATAATTCTTTTTCGAGAAAAACTTGCTGCAAAACGCGATTAACACATTCTTATTTTCCTTCAATATTACCGCACCTATTTTTGTGATGCTCTTTCTCGGTATCTGGCTGAAAAAGCGCAGCATGATCAACGATGAATTTATCAAAAGCGCATCACAGCTGGTCTATAACATTGGTTTACCCGTGATGTTATTTATCACCAGCGCCACTACCGACCTCTCCCATATCACTGATTGGAACTTGCTCATCGCCTTCGGCCTGATGACTATATTGGTTTTTATTGGCAGCTTGTTAACCGCGCACTGGCATTGCAAAGATNNAATGCGTACGGTGAAAAGGGTTTGGCGCTGGCATCACTGCCCGTTGCTATGACGGTAGTGCTTTACAACGTGCTATCGGTTTATGTACTGAATCGCAGCTTGCATCACGCTAGTAACTCGTTTATGCCGACATTAATTGGCATAGTGAAAAACCCGTTAATTATTGCGATTTTTGCAGGCTTCGCGGTGAATGCAATCAATCTAACACTACCCGATCTAGTAATGGATAGTGGCAAGTACTTAAGTCAGATGGTATTGCCACTGGCGCTGATTTGCATCGGAGGATCGTTGAGTATGGAGCGGCTAACACGCATAGATACCACGACTCTGAGCGCATGCTTATGGAAATTAATTCTCTCACCCATTATTGCCTGCGCGATCGCAATCTGGCTTGGGCTAAGAGACGACGCGCTCGCCATTTTATTTTTATTAGCAGCATCACCTACCGCTACGATTAGTTTTGTAATGGTGCAAGCAATGAAAGGGAATGGCGAACTGGCCGCGAATATAGTGGCCCAGACCACACTCTGGTCACTAATAACGGTGACTTTAGGTTTATGGGTGTTACAAATAATGAATTTGGTTTGATGCAACGAAAGAAAATTCTAATGTAATTTTTTCTGCCAAAACATCGCCTTACCCATTTGTGGATCTAACTCATAACCTGCGAAACCCGCTTTTCGATAAGCCCGCTGGGCGATGCTATTTCCTTCCAACACCTCCAAGGTTATTTTGCAGCAGCCTTTAGCTCGCGCGATGGTTTCAAGTTCTTGCAATAACAATTGGCTTAACTGCAAACCACGAAATTGATCAAGCACAATGATGTCGTGAACGTTGAATAATGGTTTGCATACAAATGTCGAAAACCCTTCAAATGCATTTAATAGTCCGGCAGGTTGATTATCAACATAGGCGATTAACGATAATCCAAAATCGCGCTTTGATAGCTCAGCAACCAGATTATCTTTTACAAATTGGCTAAGTGGTTCTCCGCCGCCCATTGGGTCGCACGCGTAGCTATCAAGTAACAACACCAGATCATCGCCTTGATTCAGATTGCTGTAGTCGACCAGAATAATATTTATCTGCTGCTGACTCATTACCAATTCCCCACTACTCAACCAAACCAGGATTCTGGCAAGCCGGTAAATTCCGTTTTAAAAATAAAGAGATTGCCCGCTTGTGGTTGTTGTTCCAACGCAACATCACTCAAACCAATTCGCGCGCTAGTCACAGCCAACAAATTAAAATCATCTCCACCAAATGCGACGCAGGTTGCTTGCGAGACTGGCATGTCCAACACTAAATTTTTACTGCCATCCGGTGCATAGCGAATAACACGGCTACCGCCCCACTGCGCATTCCACATAAACCCTTCAGCATCAACACAAGCGCCATCCGGCTCCACACCAATTTCGGTATGCGCAAAAATTTCCGGATTGGATAACTCACCCGTCTGCGCATCAAAATCATAAACGCGAATGCTGTGAGTGGGTGAATCAGCGTGGTACAACTTGCGTGAATCAGGGCTCCAGCAGAGCGCGTTGGAAATCATCAAACCGCTAAAATGTTTGCTCACCGCAAAATTGTGATCGAGGCAATAAAGCGCTGCGCTTTGCTCGGGGGATTTTTTTTGTTCTACAGTAGTGCCCATCCAAAAACGACCCTGACGATCACAACGGCCATCGTTGGAGCGATTACCAATCACATTAGCTTCCGGTTTTGCAATCCACTCAACTGCGCTTGTTGCGATATCAAACCAGGCAAAACCCGATTCAAATGCAGCGAGGATTCGTGCATCGTTTTTAGCAAAGGTAAAACAGCAAAGACGCTCGGGCATATCCCAAGTGGACAAATTTTTATCGCTAATACGGTAGCGATAAAGTTTGGAAGATGAAATATCCGTCCACCAAAAACAACCATCCTGATGATTCCACTGCACACCCTCACCAAGTAAGTTGGCACAGGGAACGGTATCAATAAGAATCAGTGCAGACATAGCGTTCACTTTTCATTTGTTAAGAGAATGGATTTTTTATTAGCAAAAAAAAGCCCCTGAAAAGGGGCATTTTTTAACCGGTTTCAGTGGTCGCGCAGCTTACCACCAGGTGGCATAGATTGCGATCAGGATAAGGATTACCCCAATTGACGCCACATTAAATCCAGAGGTTGTTTTAAAACTGACATCATCCAAATGAATAGCGTTGGCTTGTTCTTTGGCGCCACCCAACAAGGTTACAGCCGCGGCCAATATACAGCAGAGTACAAATACTACGCCGACCCGATCCATAAACGGGAACTCGGGTAAGAACTTGTAAAACAGAGCAGAGAAAACGACCGAGGCAATGGCGGCGGCCAGCGCGGAGTTGGCCGAAGCTTTTTTCCAAAAGAATCCAAACAGGAAAATCACCACAATACCGGGTGTAAAGAAACCAGTAAATTCCTGAATAAATTGGAAGGCTTGTTGCGATTGGCCGACTAAAGGTTTGGCCAGGAGTATGGCAATAATCATAGCAACCAATGCCGTTGAGCGTCCCACAAATACCAGTTTGTGTTCAGTAGCATTGGGGTTAATTAATTTTTTGTAAATATCCATAGTGAAAATGGTAGAGATACTGTTGCTCATAGAGCTGAGCGAGGACGCAATTGCAGCAACTAGTGCGGCAAACGCAACGCCCAATAAACCATGCGGCAATAATTTCATCATTTCAGGATAGGCTTGATCCGGCTTACTTAAATCCGGCGCTAGCACCACGGCACAAATACCGGGCAACACTACAATAATTGGCACAAATAATTTTACGTAAGCCGCAAACGCCATGCCCTTCTGCGCCTCTTGTAAACTTTTTGCTGCCAGAGCGCGCTGGATAATATATTGGTTAAAACCCCAGTAGCTAATATTCATAATCCATAAGCCACCGATCAACACTGAAATCCCCGGCAGACTAATGTAGTTAGGATTATCTTTAGATAAAATCATATCGAATTTTTCCGGCGCTTTGTCCATCAAGGTCGCAAACCCATTAATGATTCCGGTATCGCCCGAAATTTGATTGAGCGCCAGATAACTTACAAACAGACCACCCATTACCAACAAAATTACCTGGATGATATCGGTCATGGCCACCGCTTTCAGGCCGCCGTAGACTGAGTAAGCCATGGAGAACATCACCAAAAAGATCATACCGTACAACATGTCGATTCCCAAAAATTGGGAGATCGCCAGTGAGCCTAAATAAAGTACTGAGGTAAGATTTACGAAGGTGTAGAGCGCCAACCAGAAAATTGCCATGATGGTGCGCACCCGGCCGTCATAACGACCTTCCAAAAATTGCGGCATGGTGTAAATGCCTTTGGCGAGAAAAATCGGCAGAAAATATTTGGCGATCACAATCAAGGTAATTGCGGCCATGAGTTCGTAGGCAGCGATACCCATGCCAATCACAAAACCGGAACCGGACATACCAATAATTTGTTCGGCGGAAATATTGGCGGCAATTAAAGATGCACCTATCGCCCACCAAGGCAGGGATTTACTGGCAAGAAAATAATCGTTGGCATTTTTCTCGTGACCTTTTTCGTCGCGCGATACCCAGTAAGCAACGAATAGCAGAATCAGGGTGTATGCAATCAATACCCCTATATCGAGTCCGTTTAAAATCATGATGACCTCTAATGTAGTCGTGCGTATGGTGAGCGCACTTTGTTATTAAAAAATTTTCTTTTTATGATGGTGAATTGGATCAATAACAATTCAACTCGCCCTTTAAACAAGAAGCATTCATTAGGGTGACTAATGAATGCTTCCGGATTAACACTTGTAGCAACTCAGCTGTAACTATTATAGATACTTGAGTATCGCCAATTAAATTCTCCCACCGTCAACAATAAATTCTTGCGAGGTGATCATGGCAGAATCATCCGCTGCCAAAAACAGCGCCAGATTTGCAACGTCGTGCGCGCCCAAACGTTTTTTGAGACACACTCGNNAACACTCGCTTCATTAGCTCCTCTTCCTCTTCCGCACTCAACCATTTCTCCAATTGTTTGGGCGTTGCCACCCAACCGGGCAAAATAGAATTCACGCGAATATTATCGACACCGTAATCCGTTGCCAGCGCTTTGGAAATTCCCAAAATACCGGCTTTGGCGGTGATGTAACTCGCCAGGCGCGGCGGCCCAAACTGCACATTGATCGAACTAATGTTGATAATCGATCCACCACCAAGCGACGCCATCATCGGCTGCACCGCTTGTGAGGCAAAAAAGGCAGGGTGGAGATTAATCGCCAAACCGCGATGCCAATCCTCTTGCGTAATACTGCGAGTATCGACGCGCTGGTCGTTAGCGGCGTTGTTAATCAAAACTCTTACGGCACCTTGCACTTGTTGTGCATCATAAATACTGCGCTGCAACGCCGGAATATCACTCACATCACAGACTTCGAACCAAGGGCGCGCATAACCTTTTGCCACCAACTCATCGCACAACTCAATTGCGCCTTGTTCATCTATGTCGACAAAGGCCACCTTTGCGCCCTGTGCCGCAAAGGCTTCCACCAACGCTGCGCCTATACCAGTAGAACCGCCAGTGATAAACACACTGCAGTTCTGCAAGCTGGGGTAGCGGGTATACCCTGGATGGGCTGAGTAGCTATACATGTTGATTTCTCTCTGGATTCACGCGCTGTTTGTTAGATACAGGCACTTCATAAGCAGTGGCAGTTGTCTGAGATCTGCTTGTGCTACTTGGGTTTTACCAGAGATAGATTTATCAACTGCATAACTTCTTGCAGTAATATTTTTACTGCTTTACTCGCCTCTTCCTGATCACCGGCACAGATGGCGTCATAGATACGTTTGTGGTCGTCGTAATCTGCTGTAAGTACACCTTTTAGCTGATTGGTGCTAGCGATGCTCACTCGCAAAGCGACTTGGATAAACTCGCGCAACTGGAAAAAAAAGCGATTGTTGCCCGCTGCCAGAATTGCGCAGTGAAATTCGATGTCGGCCGAAAGCGGATCGTCATGGCCTTCATCGGCGCGCTTCATCCGTGCCAGTGCATCGCCAATCGCCTTAATTTTTTCACTGTCCTGATTATTTTCTGCTGCCAAAACGGCGGCTTCAGGTTCTATCGCCATGCGTAACTGGGTGAACTCACGCAGCAGCTCTAATGAAGGACGCGCATTGAGCGTCCAACTGAGCACATCCGCATCGAACATGTTCCAATGGGCACTCGGCATCACCCGGATACCCTGCCGAGGGCGCGATGCAATCAGCCCCTTGGCGGTGAGCATTTTTACCGCCTCACGAGTAACGCTGCGGCTGATATTAAATTGTTGCGACAGCTCCGCCTCGGTGGGGAAGGATTTCTCAATCGCATATTGACCCTGAACAATTGCCGCACCCAGCTGATGGGTTAACTGGTGAGTAAGATTACGCCCTGTATCCAGCATAGTTATTTAGCCTATTTATATTATATATTTATGGGGTATCCGACAAGGCCTAATTTGTCGTCGCTGCTGCCTGTCCAAGCCTTGAGAGAAGAAACGGATACCACTGGTGTTTGACCTGAAAAACAAAAACCCGCGTCTGCAAGCAGGCGCGGGTTATTTAACAAGAGGAAGCCACTTTAGTCACGCAAAAAATACGTATCAGGGGCAATAGCAGGCTTATTCTTTGCTATTAATGTTTTCTTCGATCTCCTCGATATTGGAATGGCGAACATCTTCGCCATTGACCAGATAAATCACGTATTGCGCCAAGTTGCGCGCATGGTCGCCAATCCGCTCCAACGCACGTAGCGACCACATGATATTCAGTACGCGCGTAATGCTGCGTGGGTCCTCAATCATAAAGGTCACCAGCTCACGCATCGCCGTGCTGTATTCCATATCAACCTGCTTGTCGGTCTGAACCACGGTCAACGCCAGGTTCATATCCAGACGCGCAAAGGCATCCAGCGCATCCTGCAACATACGCGATACGTTGTTGCCGATGTGGCGCACTTCAATATATCCGCGTGGTGCCAGGCCATCTTTATTCATTGCAATCGCCTGACGCGCGATCTTGGAAGCCTCATCGCCGATGCGCTCCAAATCGGTAATGGCTTTCGTTACGGCAATCACCAAACGTAAATCGCTGGCAGCAGG
>DQHS01000287.1:0-16220 GCA_003524365.1 Cellvibrio sp.
CCCGATCTCGCCGCCATCCAAAAACAATTTCATCATTTGGTGCGCACAGTTCCCAACAATGGCTTATTAATTTCACCTGCAAATGACAAAGCCCTCGCCGAAGTTATCCAACAAGGCTGCTGGACACCGCAACAACAATTTGCAGTGATCGACGATAAAAAAACAACGGAAGAAAATGCAGCGGAATGGCAAGCCAAATTAATCAATCAAGATGGCTCCGCATTCGCCGTGCTGCATAATGGCGAAGAAGTTGCACAAGTGAATTGGGAACAAACTGGCATCCACAACGTGAATAACGGCTTNNGCTCCAACACCATGCGCATGGGCGTTCACAAAGGTGCACTAAACCAAAGCGTCACCGATGCCGACGACGTACTTTGGTATCAACCCGCAAATGTAGATTGGGCAATGGACGAAGTCGTCAACAAAAGCCCCGTCCCCGCAAAACTTCTGCGCAACTTGGACGAATTAATCCACTGCGCGATTTCATTGAGCGAAGCGAATACGCATATTGTGATTATGAGTAATGGTGGGTTTGGTGGGGTNNGTGGAGCGCAAGCGATACCCACAAGAAAATGCTACTGATGGGGAGGCAATAGCTTTAGCATCAATGAATGGATTTTTTCTGCACCCTCTTTCTCTTCGTCAAGCTCCTTAAGAAGCGCATCAATACTATTTTGAATTATTTTCCGCTTTGGAGGACTTCCCTCGCTCGTCAATTGCTGAAAAGCAAACATATGTTTGCTATTTAGAGTGGATATATTTGCATTCGCGGTTTGCAACATCGCGGATAACGCATGTATTCTTGCTGTCAAATTTTGTGCTTCCACTAACTTAGCCTGCGATGAAGCGCTATCCCGCAATGCAGCTCGACTATCCTTCAATTCCTTCAATTGATACCGAATAGAAACTGTTAACCAATAGAAGGCCAACAATGCAACAATTGGATTTAAGATCCCTCCAGCATAATCTCCGAATTGAGCCCAAACTTCCGGACTCGAAGACAACTCATACCCTTTGATGCCAAAAAACCAAATAAAGTATGCCCCCAGAACAAAAACTATTGCCCACAATGCCAACTCACGGCTGCCCTTCATCTTCCCATCAATAGCAACCAAATCGTCATGCCCATTCATAAACAGCTCCAATTAAAAATAACTAACCATCTGATGCGTTATATTCCAATTAATATTAAACAACAAGTAAGATACCTTCTATCATGCAAGAAAACCAAGCCATCAGGAATTTCTATTAATTTTTCAAAACAACACAATCAAATGCCAAATAAAGCCTTATACATGTACCTCAGCCTAACCATCGTAGCAATTCTAACCCTAGCCTGCCTCCAAATGGCCTTCATCCTCCCCGAAGGCCTGCTCGGCGCAGGCAATTCAATTGCAGAGCGCAATGAATTTATCCAAAACAATCTAGGATTATGGCGATTAGGTTGGTTTAACTGGATGCTGGCCGCACTTGGGCTGCTCACCTTTTGCACCATGCTACTGCCGTTTATTCCCAAATCCGAATGGCGTGTATTGGGAATATTATTGGTAGCGCTAGGCATAGTTCCGGACATTGGTGCAGAAGTTATTTTTGCGTTTGTGATTCCGCATAGCCACACGATTGACCCAACACTGGCGACAATGCAAACACTGGAATTAATTGCGGTGCAGCTAACCGGCACATTGGGCAATGGTCTCTACAACATTGGGGGATTGTTGTTAAATGTTTTGCTGCTAAACAATCAACGACTGCCTCGCAAATTAATTTTAATGGGAATTCCCGGTTGGTTTTTTGGTTTTGTTTTAAGTATCGCCTGCGCAATGCAAGCGTTGGACACAGCAAAATTCTTTACTGCAACGGGCATGGTGTGGAGTACGGCATGGATGTTTGCGCTGACGATAAAAGTATTTCCGCGCGCAAACCAATTAAAAGTCGATTACTGATATGGCGACTATCGATATATTTGTTGCACTAAAAATCATGCATATCGGCTCACTGGTTTTTTGGCTCGGCCCGAGCCTTGGTGCATGGTTTATTCTGATGGCGATGCGCAAACAACTGGGTGAGATTACGCCCGCGACACATCTGGCGTATCGTGTTTTTATAAAAATGCTGATTCTTGAACACGTTGCATTTGTATCTTTGATTGCCAGCGGTATCGGAATGGCAATTCTGGTTTTTGGATTTAACCAAGCCTGGCTACAATGGAAACTGCTGATCATCTTGCTATTAATAATACCGCTGGAAATACTGGATATTTGGTACGGCAATATTAAACTGCCGCAGATTTTTTCCCGTTTGAATGAAGCGGGTTACGATACAAAACAAACACGAACGCTCCATATTTATCATGCCTATGTAACTCGTATTGCCATCGCGATTATTCCGGTCAGCGTATTGGCAATTATGTGGTTGGTGATTGCAAAACCGAGCTTAGCTAACCTCTGGTGAATATATTGATGGGTTTTAAAAATAGATATTCGACAAAATAGGGCGCAGCAAGCAGCTGCCCCTACGGGTGCAATGCTATTTGTAGGGGCGCCGCTTGCTGCGCCCTTGTCATTAAAACCACCCTTTCCCTTCAATTAACCCACATCCCCCTATATCATTAGCATCTCTGCAAAACATCGGTCATTACCAGCAAACAGCGCCAAAGAGCCTGTCATAAAACCCTTTTTTATTTTGAGAGAGCTTTTGCCATGAAAATTGCATTAATGAACGAATTCAGCCAAGCATCCAAAAACACCATCGTATTGCAGCAACTTACCGATGTTGCTGCCGAGCAACAACACAGTGTGTTCAACGTGGGCATGAGCGATGACAACGACCACTATCTGACCTACATCCACTTAGGCGTGATGGCCAGTTTGTTATTGAATTCCAAAACGGTGGATTTTGTGGTGAGCGGTTGCGGTACCGGCCAAGGTGCGATGATGTCGCTCAACGCTCACCCCGGCGTTTTCTGCGGTTACTGTATTGAACCGACCGATGCTTACTTGTTTGCGCAGGTGAATAATGGCAACGCATTAGCACTGCCGTTTGCCAAGGGTTTTGGTTGGGGTGCCGAATTGAATATCCGCACTATTTTTGAAAAAGCATTTACCGGTGTACGTGGCCAAGGCTATCCCGCTGAGCGCCGCGAATCGCAAGTGCGCAATGCGGGAATTCTCACCAGCATTAAAACTGCGACTGCAAAAAATTATTTGGATGGTCTGAGCGCAATTGATCCGGAAATCGTAAAAACAGCGGTGACTGGCGAGCGCTTCCAAGCCTGCTTCTTTGAAAACTGCCAGGATGATAGCATTCGCACATTTGTCAGAGGCGTGCTAGGTCAATAAAAATTACAACGGCACCCACCAACGAGCGTGGGCGCTTTTATTAATATTCAGGCAGCGAGTCTATTAATTATCTCTGGCTGTGCATGTGATCGTATTTGATGAAATGTTCGCGCGCCATTACGACCAGCTGTTCGTCGCTCGGGTGATCGCTCGGCACCACACCGATAATTGCTTTTGCAATTATCGGATCATGGCGTTCGCAGTGAGCGCGAAATTCATCTTTGGCCTGCGCTGGCCCAGTCACGAGAATTTCTTTTATCTCCGCTAACGCCTGCGCAATTTTATGGTAGTAGTCTTGATCAACAGTAGCGTGCCCCCCGGCAGGGGAGTGGTGTCCATGCGCGCTGGCGCGCCCATGCATATTTTGATGAGCTCCCGCGTGGCCGCCAGGTGCCAGATGGTGGCTGCGCGATTTGATGCGCTGCAATTCAACAATTCCTTGTTCAAACGTAATAATGTGAGCCTCTTTGCGATCCAACCAGACAACTGCGTGATAACTAGTCATGAGCCTTGCTCCTTTGAGAGTAGTATGCAATTAAAACGCGATATCAACCGTTCATTTATACTGGCACAGCTGGGGTATTCCCGCTTGTTTAAAATCAACATAAGTTGATCTGCAGCAAGGGTGGCGACATATTGCAAAGCCTCATATCATGATAAGTAATAAGACGCCGCAGGGATTAAATTCCCCGCATCTATACATCAACGGAGCAAATTCATAAAAGTGGAGCCAATCATGAAACCTCGCTCAGTCACCCTCGCGATTACCGGTGCATCCGGCGCGCAATACGGTTTGCGTTTGCTGCAGTGTTTGTTGGCGGCCGATTGCAAAGTATTTTTGATGATTTCCAGCGCCGCAGAGGTGGTGATCCGCACCGAGACAGATCTGGATTTGCCGCGCGATCTGGAAGAACAGCAGGCTATGCTGTGTGAAATGTTCGGTGCCGATGAAGAACAATTGCAATTGCTTGCGAAAGATGATTGGTTTGCTGCAGTGGCTTCGGGTTCAAGCTCACCCAGTTCGATGGTGATTTGCCCAGCAAGCGGAGGAACACTTTCGGCCATCGCACACGGTGCAAGCAATAATTTAATCGAGCGCGCTGCTGATGTTGCATTAAAAGAACGTCGTAAATTAATTGTGGTGCCGCGCGAGACGCCCTACTCCGAAATCCATTTGGAAAATATGCTGAAGCTGACGCAGATGGGAGTCATTGTACTACCAGCCAGCCCCGGTTTTTATATGCAGCCGCAATCGGTTGAAGAACTGGTGGACTTCATCGTGGCCCGCATTCTCGACCAGCTCGGCGTAGCACAAGATTTAATGCCGCGTTGGGGTGAGGATTAATTTTTATTATGAATTTACCGAAAAAAGTCCGCATTGTTGAAGTCGGCCCGCGCGATGGACTACAAAATGAAAAGCAAGCCATCCCGACTGCTGCCAAAATTCAATTGATAGAAAATCTCGTTGATGCAGGCTTGACCTACATCGAAGCCGGCAGCTTTGTGAACCCGAAATGGGTGCCGCAAATGGCCGATAGCGGCGAAGTATTTTCCGGCATCGCACGCAAACCCGGCGTGACTTACGCAGCACTCACACCCAACTTGCAAGGTTATGAACGTGCGCTTGCCGTTGACGCCAATGAAGTCGCGATTTTTGCTGCAGCATCTGAAGCTTTTAGCCAAAAAAATATTAACTGTTCCATTAGTGAAAGCATCCAGCGTTTTGAAACTTTAATAGGCGCTGCACAAACGCAACAGATTCCCGTGCGCGGATATATCTCTTGCGTTGCAGGTTGCCCTTATTCGGGCGATGTTGATGTGCACACCGTTGCGAGCATCGCCAAAGAATTACTAGCCATGGGCTGCTATGAAATTTCACTGGGCGATACCATCGGCGTTGGCACTGCGGGGCAAATCAAACATTTGATTGAAATACTCGCGCGCGATATCCCCATTGAAAAAATTGCCGCCCATATGCACGACACATATGGGCAGGCACTCGCGAATATTTATGCCGCGTTGGAGATGGGCGTAAGCGTGGTGGATTCATCCGTCGCCGGTTTAGGCGGCTGCCCTTATGCAGCGGGCGCGACGGGCAATATTGCCACTGAAGATGTGGTGTATTTATTAAATGGTTTGGGAATTGAACATGGCGTTGATCTGGATAAGTTAATTTATGCGGGCAATACCATCAGTGCAGTATTGAATAAACCGAGTAATTCCAAAGTCGCAAAGGCGATGAGCAAATAACTTAACCCCCTTCCGGCCTCCCCCTTGGCAGGCGGAGGAGCAAAACATTACAGCTCCCTTCGAGGGAGGGATTAAAAGTCCCCTCCTCTTTTTAAGGGGAGGGTTAGGGTGGAGTTAACAATTCGAGGTAAACATGAACAACGAAATCGAACAAAAAATCAATTTGGAAACCGCGCAAATTCACTGGCACGAACTGCAGCGCTTTTTTGCCAGCGGCAATGCTATCGCCGTAGATCCAACACTGGATTTAACCCATGTCGCTGCACAAATCGTCGCTGACAATGCAGTTCAAATCAAAGAGTGGATGGACGCCGGTTTAGTTGATGTCGTAAAAGATGCTCAAGCGCAAATATGGTATGAACAAAATGCATTGGTATGGGCTGTGGTAATAAAACCTTGGGTGTTAGTGCAGCCGATTGCCAAAGAGTAATTCAATTAACCAAATATTCGAGACCAGCCACGCGAGCTGAAAATGAAGGATTAATCATTTCTTTGGTTTGGGTTTTTTTTCGGTTAAATACTTCCAATAACGACGCGGCACATGACGCAGGTGTAATTTTGGATTATTTCGTTCATTAATATTGACCGCATGAAAATAACTTTCCCACAGTGACTGATACTCTTTTTCTCCTATATCCTGAGCCGCACTGACCTCAAACATGTTGTAATTCTGTGCAATTATCTGATCATCAGCTCTTACGTACGACATATTTAACTGATCGTAATACAACCCATAATTGCGACTCACATCAAAAATCACCCAAGCTTGATCCGCATAACGCCGTTCAAAATGATCGCCAATTAATGGCAATATATTAAAATCGGGTTCAATTGCCGCACAAAATAGTCCACCTGGATTTTCTTGAAAGCGCACGAACGCATGCATACGATGCACTTCACGGCCGATCATTTTTTCAATCTGAGCCGCTTTCAAAATACAGGGATTCGCAAAATTTTCCAGTATAGTCTCGTCACCATGCTGGATAATTGCCTGCACCACCTGATAAATCAGCATTTCACTTAAAGGTAATTCGGATAGAAATATCTTGTTAATTAATGCAGAGGCAGAGGCGTTTGTACGTCCATCAATTCCTTTAAGCACACGCGCCGCCCAGCTTTCATTTGTATCAATGCGCCTAGCCGTATCCAGCAACGCAAATTGATAATTCTCTTCTGCATTAATTCCGACCGGAGCTATGCGTTCCTTGAAGCTTACAAAAATGCAACTGAGCAAACCTTCATAACTGCCATCATAAATAAAAATCATTGCTCTATCCGAATAAACCGAGCTGTGCAGGGGCTGGTGCTTTATCGCCAGCAATAATTGCTTGACGGATATTTTCCGCCTGAAAGCTTCCCGCTTTAACGGCCAATCCGGGGCAACTAATAAAATAGCGGGCACGTTTCAATACGATACCTATTTTCTGCAAATGATCGACATGCAGATGTTGATGTCGGCGTGAGCTGATAATTTTCTTTGCTGATTTAACTCCAATACCAGGAACACGCAGTACCATTTCATAATCTGCGCGATTAATATCAACCGGAAATTTATCTGGATGACGCAAGGCATAACCCAGTTTAGGATCAATTTCGAGATCAAGATCCGGGCTATTTTTATCGAGAATTTCATCGACAGAAAAGCCATAAAACCGCAATAACCAATCGGCTTGATAAATGCGGTTTTCACGCACTAATGGTGGCGCAGATAAGTCGGGCACACGATTATCGGTGGCAATGGGCACATATCCTGAATAGTAAACCCGTTTTAACTTCTGTTTTTGGTAGAGACTATCAGCCAATTGTAAAATGTCCCGATCATTCTCCGGTGACGCCCCAACAATTAACTGGGTGCTTTGGCCGCCGGGCATAAACACGGGCGTGCTCTTAATGTGTGGCTTTTCATTAGCGTATTTTTCTCTTTCGCCACGCAGGTAATTCATCGGGGTAATGATGTCGCTATAGTTTTTTTCCGGCGCTACTTTTTGCAAGCTCGCTTCAGAGGGGATCTCGATATTCACACTAAGCCTGTCTGCATACAAACCCGCTTCATGCAACAATTCAGGGCTTGCCCCCGGGATGGCTTTCACATGGATATAACCATTGAAGTTATGTAGCAATCGCAACTCACGAGCTACCCGAACCAATCGCTCCATAGTGTAATCCGCATTTTTGAAAATGCCGGAACTGAGAAATAGTCCCTCTATGTAATTACGCCGATAAAAATTAATCGTCAGGTCAATAACATCTTCAACCGTAAAAGCCGCACGCTTGACGTCATTACTACGTCTACTGACACAATATGCGCAATCATAAATACAATGGTTGGTAAACAGGATTTTGAGCAAGGAAACGCAGCGACCATCCTCGGTATAACTATGGCAAATACCCATGCCATCTGAGTTGCCAAGCCCCTTGGTTAAATTGGCTCGCTTACTGCCGCTCGATGAACAGGATGCATCGTACTTGGCAGCATCAGACAGGATGCGAAGTTTTTCCAGGATATTGCTCATGCTATTAATGCCTGCTAAAGGTACTGGCAAATAGTACTGTACATTAATACAGTACGGCAATACTTTTTTCACTACCTGAGGCAAAACAAGCCAGTGCATACACAGACACAGATCTTGTGATAGAAACCTTCGCAAAATCATAAGAAATGACGAGGGATTTAGAATAGAATCGGGCCAGATCTTGAGAGTCAACACAGGTATCGGACAAAGCCGACCAACCTGCCAACACTATGCTGAACAGGTAAATAGAGATGCGAATCATCCGCCGTGCGTGCGCCTCCGACGCTGAGGCCATTAGCGCCCTCTATAGTGCGCTGAACACCTTATCCACCCCGTCAGTCTTACCCGAGCGTATTACAGCACTTGCCAATAGCGAACAGACACATTTGCTAGTATGCGATGATAGCGGCGAAATCATCGCCACCGCACTCGTCTGCCTGTGTCAGGATGTAATGTTCGACAGCCAACCCTTTGCACTGGTTGAAAATGTGGTGGTCAGCGCGGATTATAAACGTGAAGGCATTGGCAAAAGTATGATGGATTATATTGAAGCCTTTTGTTTGAAGCAGGACTGCTCCAAAATTATGCTTCAGACCAGCAGCAAAAACCGCGACGCACGGGATTTTTACACCGCCATGGGTTACGACCCGGATGCAAAAATCGGTTTTATTAAATATCGTCGCTACTTTTCGCAATAGCTATTGGTCGCTACAAAAATATCGGAAAATAATCTCTCTACTAAAAACAATCAGGAAATCTATTATGAATCTCACAGCCAGCGGCGTTGTATTGCGTTTTTTATTCGCGCTCTTATTGGTACTACTGAGTTACAACCCCAGTGGCTACTCCTACTTTCACTGGGTTCACTATAGCTTCAGCGACATCACTCCTTATGTTGTGATTGCGGGAGTCATACTGCTTATCGGCTGGGGAATTTACATTAAAGCCACACTTAACTCGCTTGGGTTAATTGGCATAATTGCACTTGCAGCACTTTTTGCCTGCCTCGTATGGCTGTTTATCTACTGGGGATTTTTAAGCGTTAACGATATCTCGGCGATGGCCTGGGTAATTGAAGTTTTATTGGCTGCGATGCTCGCCGTAGGTATGTGCTGGTCGCACTTCACGCGCCGCATGAGTGGACAAGTGGATGTGGATGAAATTGAAGATAGGTAACTCAAGGAGAATATATGTTAGATAAAATGAAAGATCTCGGTTCACAGGCTCTGACAAAAACGGGTGAAGCCATTGACGCAGTTACATCATCGGTTAGCAGCGGTGTCGACTCCCTCAATGAAAAAGCAGTGAGAGCCTCAACTACACAAATGTATCGAATTTTGGAAATTGCCTTGGAGGAACTAAAAAAACGCCCACTGGCTGAGCAACCACTTTCACTTACATCATCGATAAATATTGGAGTCGCATCGTTGGAGCTACAGATTCACTTAAACCAAAATAGTGACCAGATTCTGACTTCCGACGCCCCTAAGAACCTAAACGTGAACGCTGATGAATAGGCTCCAAGCAATTGTCGTATAGCCCCTGCTATACGACACCTTCTACGCCCATCATGAAATCAAATATTGTTTTAACGATGCATAATTAACGAGAAAACTCATCCCACAAACTATCAAACTCACCTAAATAAGCCGCCACCAATTTTGGTTCGTTAGTTACCAAAATATTTTCCTGATTGTAGTCAGTTGCCGAGCGGGTCCAGTTGAAGCTGCCATTGACCAAAATACGTTTATCGACAATGGCAAACTTGTGATGCATATGGTTTTCAGTGTTATCCATGCGCACATTGATGCCCCGATCAATAAGCTTAAAAATATCACTGCCTTGATCATGGGCTTTATCATTATCAGTAATTAACCGCACTTGAATACCGCGCTTGTGAGCGGCAACGATAGCATCGCTCAGGCGGTCATCAGAAATGGTGAATACACTTATATCGAGCGTTTCGCGCGCCGCGACTACCAAATCCAATAGCTGACGACGGCAGTCTTCACCGGGACTAAAGTGGGCCTCGGTAATCGTAACCGATTGGGTTTGACGAAAGTTATCGATTACCTTGCTGATTTTTTCTAACCAGAGCAAGGAGGCAACCGCATTATCGCCACCTGCTCGCGCTGGCTCGCGCGCCAACACAAAGGCTTTGTTGCGCACGAAAGCAATATCATCTTGCGCGAGCTTGGGCAATAGCTCACGTAGTTCCAATGACTCCGACTGGCAAAGTTTAAAATCGTCTAGTGTTCCTACCAGCCAAGATTCCAGTTCAGGTTGACGCATACACACATCTCTTTTTATAGATACTTTTAATGTTCACATTCTATTCTTAAATAATCTTGCTTGAAAAAATGCACAGACCACACCGGCAATAGCGCCAAAAAAGTGCGACTCAAAGGACACTCGCGGATCACCGGGTAAAACGCCAAACAACATACCGCCGTATAAAAAGACAACTAACAGCGCAATCAGGATATTAATAAACTTACGATCATACCAAACGGTAGCAATACACAAGCTCCACAAACCAAAAATCCAGCCACTTGCACCTATGTGAAGTGCATTGCGTGCAAAAAGCCAAACCAACAAACCGGTAAGAACAATAATAAACGCACTGCTCCACAGATAACGCTTTAACGAATGCACAAACAGCAGACCACTAAAAATGATTAAGCCAATGAGATTATTCAGTAAATGGCCGATATCACCATGTAAGAAAGGCGCGGTAAAAATTCCCCAGATCGAATGTAACTGACGCGGTTGTATACCGTATTGATAGAAAACTCCATTGGTAACCACATTGACGATATGCACCCCAATCATCAGTGCACATATCGCCATTAACCATTTTATCTTTCGTGTGAGCATGAAGAATTATTGCGGAGCATCAGGCTTTGCCACATCAGTTTTCGATGCGGCAGGTTTTGCTTTTTTGGAGAACAGCTCTACTTCCAGCTGCTTTAACTGTTGCGATACCTGCTCGATTTTTTCGTGGTTGCGCAAATCGATATCCAACTTTTTATCCATATTGCGCACCAGGGGAACCAAAGAGCTTTCCAGCGTATCGGCGAGCACGCGTAGCACCTTATCCAAACCTGGCAACGGCTGGTTAATCACTTCTACTTTGGGAGCAACTGGTGCAAGTGAATGCTCCAATTTAGTGGCAGACGCCGTGATCGCTTCAATCAGCTCACGATTACCTGCACTGGTGTCTGCTACCGGCTTTTTACTGGTCGCCAGTGCTAACTTATTAATGCCCTCAACCATATCGGCGAGTTGCACAACCACTTTTGCACCTGTATCGGCTGAATCACCACCCATAGCTTTATTGCGCAAGAAATCTTTTTTGATTTGCTCCCAGCGAACACTCTGCTCTTCGGTCATATTACCGCGCAGTTCGGCAAGTTTGAGTAAATTGCTCTCCGCTCCGGTGGTTAGCATTTGCGCTTCACCTAAGTAGTGGTCAGCAATCATCTGCATTAACTCTGNNCTTCATCATTCATTACCGATGACACTTTCTCAGCCATTTTATTCATATTGCGATAACTACCTTGCAATTTGAACGATGGTTCCAACCGATATTTATCGTCTTGCGCGGCCGAGGCAATATATTGTTGGTTAATTCTTAACACGACTTGCTGAATCGCAAAGAGTTTTTTCATTACGCCAACAATTTCATTTACTTCTGCACCTGAATATTGATAGCTCAAATCCGTAGTAGCAACCTCTTCGCCTTTGGCCATGGCGACGAATTTATAAACGTCTTGCATATCGCGCAGCGCAAGCGGCGCCAGCACTGAATTGGATGTGAGCGCATTTTCGATGTAACTCAGTGCAAACTGTTCTTCCATGCCACCAAGGATATCGCCAAGGTTATAAATATCGGCGCGGTTGGCAAGCATATCAGGCACCTTGAATGCATCACCCGATTCAGTGTAAGGGTTACCCGCCATGCACACGCAGAATTTTTTGCCGCGCATATCATAAGTTTTGGTTTTGCCTTGCCAGACACCTTCAATACGACGCGTGCCATCGCATAACGAAATAAATTTTTGCAAAAATTCTGCATGGGTATGTTGGATATCGTCGAGATACAACATGACGTTATTACCCATCTCCAATGCAAGATTAAGCTTGATTAATTCCTGTTTTGCAGTGGCATTAGGCGCGCGTTCCGGATCGAGCGACAGCACATCGTGACCGAGCGATGGGCAATTGATTTTCATAAAAATCAAACCCAAGCGATTAGCCACATATTCCATTAACGTGGTTTTACCGTATCCCGGCGGCGAGATCATCATCAACATACCCATTAGATCGGTACGTTTGGTGGCGCCGAGCGAACCCATTTGTTTGGCAAGGTTATCGCCAATAAGCGGTAAATAAGATTCGTTAATTAAACGGTTGCGCACAAACGAACTCAGCGGCTTGGCCTTAAATTCGTTTAAACGCAGACCGGATCGCTCCTGCTCAACAATCTGCTGGCGCACCTGCAAGTAGCGCTGATATTGCGGCACCACAACATGGCGATGATGCGCAAGGCGCAGCACAAATGAATCCAACGCAAACGCGAGGGTGCGCTCCTGAATTAATGGATGATCACCCATCAACCCGCTGATGCGCAGCTCGACTTCCACTTCAGTAAAACGGCGATCCAAGCGCTGGTCAGTTTTTAATAGCGCAACAGCTTCGGGAATATAACGAGTTAAAGATTCACGCTGCTTATCTTTCACGAGCGCCTGCAACCACGCACTGGTTAAATTCCAGCGCTCCGCTGGCCAGCCCTGCATTTTGGTGGCCACTTCCTGATAGTGGCGCCAGGTTTCATCGTCCAGCGATTGCTTGAATGCCTCGACCAACTGCACCGCATATTTGCTGGTAATAAATTCCACTCGCTCGCGCGCTAACTCCTCCACCAGATATTCAGCCGCACGGCGAATATCCAGATCACTAACCACAATTGGATGGCGCTGGATAAATTCAGCAAAGGTTTCTATTACCTCTTCAACCAGAATCTGCAGTGCATCCATACTCGCGAATAAACGCTGCATGTGCTTAGCAGATACTGCGCGATCTTTCCAGGTTTCAAACGAAAGCGACGAGCCCTGCGATTTGGATTTAATCGCAAACTCTTTTAAGTTCGCCCAAAACACCTGCGCTAGCCCGCGCGACAATGGGTCAAATTTTAGTAGGTCGGCACGATCCATCGCCGGAAGTAATTCTTTGAGAATTAACACCGCATCCTGATCATGAATACCCTTTTGGTATCCTTCTTTGTATCGCGGTGCGGCAAACTCACGCACAATCTTGCCGAGCTTTTCATCGCCCACCAAAGCTTCATGCAAGAGATCTAGTGACAAACCAGCAGACTGATGTTCAGCGGCATCCAGAATCAACGCAGCCAGATATTCGGCGCGATAGACATTAGCCGTCTCTGACTCTTGCACCATGCTCCAATAGTCTTTTAATTGCAGCAGCTCGGTATTATTCACAGCGGCATAATAATTGGTGCCGGTGAGATGGAAGTTTAATTCACCCTCGCGCGGGATAATGGTTAAATCCAGCTCCTGGGTATTAACACTAAACTTATGGCGCGGGCCAAGTTTGATAACATTGCCGCCCTCTTCAAAAATATCGGTTTTATCGCGCAGCGCACGCAGTGCCTGACCGCGAATTGCTTTAAAGCGCGCATCTATATCATCGGCTTTTACAGCGCTATCGAGCGCTTTTAATTGGGCAAGCAGATCGCCAATTTTTAATACCAGCGCATCAGAAGCAAAATAGGTATTTAGCTCTTCTGCATTAGTAATGCTAAGCGAGCGCTTTTCTATACTGGTAAGAATTCGCGCAGCGGCGTCAGTAATACTCTGCGCTCTTTTCTGCCGCTCATCTAACAGGCGCTGCTTGTGCTCCTGAAAACTTTCGTAGATTTCTTCGCGCTTGGCCATAATGTCAGCGAGGAATTGATCGTAGTCACTGAACTGGCCTTCCAGTTCTTCCAGTCGCACCAAGGATTTAGACAGTTGTTCATCGCATTTTTCTGGCGTACCGGATAAACCCAATGCATGGGAAATACTTTGCGAGAACAATTTGAATTGCGCACCAAACTGCGCAATTGCCTCGGCGGAACCAAAATTCTTTTGTTTGTGTTTGGCATTGGCGCGGCTTTGGTTGAGCTTGGCGTAGACTTCGGAAATAGCGTCAACAATACGGGTGCGCAATGTTGCATCATCAACCTTGAGTGTGCCCATTAATTCTGAAAGCAAATCCAAACCGGTAGCGGTTTTTTCAATCACCTCAATAATGGGAGTGATGGCTGCATTGGTTTCCGCCTTATCAACCTGCGCATTTAAATCATCCAACTTGGCCAGATAAGGTGTAAGCGCCTTTTCATCGGAAAGGTAAGTTACGGTCTCTTCGCTGAGTTTGCTATTGGCATCCATCAATTGTTGATCGAGAACGGCGATACGCGCCTGGTCGATATAACGCAACTCTTTGATGGTAGCGAGATGCCCGCGCTGTTTACGCACGCGGCTTAACGCATCTACATACTCTTCTGCGGATTCCCAATTCTCCGGACGGAGGGATTGCAAAATCAGCTCCTGCTCTTGCTCAGCATCCAACATCGCTTTAGCGGATTGCTGACGAATCGATTCGACTTTTTCAAACTCATCGATAACCAATTCTGCCGTGGTGGAAATCTCTTTTAGGACGGCGGCAATCGTCTGGGTTTCGTTTTCATTTAACCAATAATAGGTATCAAATACTTTTTTGGCCGACAGACTCAGCTCTTCGTACAATCGTACACTGACCGATTGATTACTGATAACACGGGTAATACTGTAAAAATCAGAGATGCCGCGCACCAGTTCATTGTTGCCAATGCGACCATAAAAATTCTGCCGCGCGGGCGCTTTGCTCGCAAACTCGGCGCTCACATAGGGCGTCTCCCACAACTGCATGGGATGCACGCGGGTCGGTTCCGACTCGGCAGAGAAAATAACAATCTCACCATTATCTGCCAGCGCATAGCCACTGCCGTAGATTGGGTTTTGTAATTTCTTCTCAATAAGATTATAGGCAAGCAGCGATATAACACCGGCAACTGGCTCATAGAACACGTAGAGCACATCTTCACCGTTGGGCGAACGGATCATGCGCTTGAAGCGGAAGGCGCTGTTATCTTCCTCAAAAGTTTTATATTCGCCGGTATTAAGGTAGTAACCGCCAGGGAAAATAATGCCGTGATTTTCCGGCAGCTGCACGCAGGATTGGCCAATTTTATCGATGCGTAACACAACTTGCGTCAGGGTATTAAAAATTAAATGGCGCCACTGCTCTTCGCGATAGGGGCGGATTTTAAGCAGAATCAAGTTACCAACGGCAGCATAAAAAACACTGGCATCGTCGAGGGACTGGGTTTTATCTTCTACCGTTTCGCGATAGATACCCAAACCATCTTCAGTATTATTTTCAACTTTTATGGTCAGGTCTCCGCCGACTGTTTCAACGAAGACCTTGTCCAGAATATTTAAATGCGGATGGCGACCGTGCACGGCATCTTCACGTGTTGCGGCAACCCACTCAAAATCAAACGCGGGCGGCAACTGAATATCGCGCTCGCCGCGATTATCGATATATTTTACGGTTTTTCCGTCTGGCGAAATCGACCAGCGGAATACGCGCAAGTCGTCGAGACGCTCACCAATTTGAAATCCGGCAAGCAGCTTTCCGTTGTTCACTGCCAGCTCGATTAAACGGGTGTCTTTGTAATAGCGGTAAAGTTCGTCAAAATCATTAACAAAACTTTGTTCGGCAAGAAAGGTATCGGCAAAAGCAACTGGTTCTAGCTCAATACCGGATTCCGTCGCCTTTTTGGTGAACAGTGAGAATACATCTTCAACTTTGGTTTCTTTTTTCAAACCAATAAAAACATTGTAACCAAACAGCAGATGCTCGCCGACCTGAACTATATCGCGTGGAATGCAATTGTTTTCAGTGCGCACTCGCACCCGTGCGATGACATTCATCGCCGAGCTGCCAAATTCTGCCAAACGTGCTTCGTTTAATTCGCGCACTTTGGTATTCAGGGTTTGGCCCTGATTCA
>DQHS01000287.1:16245-16407 GCA_003524365.1 Cellvibrio sp.
ACCTGCGTTCGCAGGTATGACGAATGGTTACTTTTTAGAGATTTCTAGCTGTTTACTACTTCAGCCTCTTCCGCTTTATTCGTTTTTTCAGCCACCACTGCCGGCTTATTAACAAAGCGCTCCAACACCGCTTGAATCACCCCACTTTTGCTTGCAAGGCCC
>DQHS01000087.1 GCA_003524365.1 Cellvibrio sp.
GCCATCGGCCTGTTTGTTTGTTGCTTTCTAACGGGTGTGGATTACTGGCATGCAGCGCCAGTGATTACGGGCGTTTCTGCAGTGCCTGAGTGTGTGCCCTGGAAACCGAACTCAACTGATTGCCCCGGTTGAATATTGCTATTCCAGCCGAAATTCGTTGCGGTGTAGGGATTGTTACCGGTCACGGTTGCATTCCAGGTGCCCGTCAAGCGCGTGTTACCCGCATAGGTCCAATTCACATTCCAGCCATTAATCGCACTGGTGCCTCTGTTGGTAATGCGAATGGCGCCGGTGAAGCCCGAGCCCCAGTTGTTGCTAATCACATAGCTGCAGTTACCGCTGGTAGTTGCAGTACTGGACGCAACACTTGATGCCACACTGCTGCGCGGGCTGCTGGACACAGGCACGCTGCTGGGGGTTGAGCTCGCGACCGACGATCTGACTGAGGAGGATTGTGCGGTGCTGCTGCCAGCAGTTGGTGTGACGCTAAAGGCGTTGGAGTTGTATGACACACCATCGGCGGTGTATTTCACCCAGAACCAATAGGTAGTGCCATTGCTCAGGCCAGTCGCGGTGTAGCTGCGTGCGCTAGCGGCGAGTGAAGCGACACGGGTGCGTCCGGCGGGGTTTGAATCGGTATCGCGGTAAATTTCCACTGTAGAGATGGTGCCGTTGACCGACCAGCTGAGCGCTGATGTGGCATTACCGGCGGTTCCGCCGAGGGTTACCTTTGTGGCCGCAACCGATGAACTGGTCGCACTGCTGGATGAGCTGCTCACAGGTGCGCTCGCATTGGGGTTGGTGCCCACAAAATACAGATCCGGCGCAGCCGGTGTCGCCATGCCATCGCCCAGGAAAAAGCTGGTGTGTGGTGGCTGGTTGTAACCCACATTTTGCCAAGCGATGGCTGTGCGATATTGGGTGTCGTGCATCAGTGCGCGCAGGCGATGATTGGTGACATGCGGGGTAGCGAAAATCAGCAGCTGGCTGTTGTTTTCATGGCGCCAGATAACCTCTTCACGCCAGTCACCCAGGATGTCAGCCGATAACCCGGGCGTTGCCTTGGTGCTGTTGTTAGACGCTGCGCCGAAGTTGTAGGCAGTGAGCAAACGGCTGCTGTTATTGCTGGCGTAATTCCACTTGTCGATCATGGTGTTGTTGAGCTGTTCACGCAGCAGATCGCCGTCCCACCAAGCGGCAAAGTTGATTGATGCCGGTTTGCTGGTGGTGATTTGGTTGCCAGTCGCACTGTTAATGCCGCCCGCACTTGCCCAACTTTCCGCACCCGGTGTGCGCGGGTCAATGTCCATAATCACTCCGCGCCCGATATCACCGCCGCCCTGAAAGCTCCAGATAATTTGGCCGGTTTTGGCATCGTGCATTTCTACGCCATGGTTGCCATAACTGGAGGGTGATTCGTGCACCATAAATATTTCCAAACCGGGGCGACCGGGCAGGAAGTCGGATAAGTGCAATGCATCACCGTGGCCGAGACCGGTGGAGTACAGCAAGGTACCGTTGTCGTTGATGGTGGCGGCGCCGTAGACGATCTCATCTTTGCCGTCCTGATCCACATCACCGACGGTCAGGCTGTGGGCACCCTGACCGGCTGCTGCACCGTTGCCACTGGCCGTGCTATCAAAGGTCCAGCGACGGGTCAGTTGGCCGTTGCGCCAATCCCACGCGACCAATACAGCGCGGGTGTAATAGCCACGGGTAAAGACGAGGCTTGGGCGGGTGCCATCCAGATAAGCAACGCCAGCGAGGAAGCGATCCACGCGGTTGCCGTAACCATCGCCCCAGCTGCTCACTGTACCGCGTGCGGGTAGATAATCCGTCGTCGCCATGGCGACACCGGTTTGGCCGTTAAACACGGTGAGATATTCCGGGCCGCTGAGGATGTAACCGCCGGAATTGCGGTAATCGGTATTGGCATTGCTGCCGCCTAGCACTGTGCCTGCGGCATCGCGCGTACCCGGTGCAGTTTTCATCGCCACTTCAGCTTTGCCGTCGCCGTCCAGGTCATAGACCATAAACTGGGTGTAATGCGCGCCCGCGCGAATGTTGCGGCCCAGGTCAATACGCCATAAACGAGTGCCGTTCATCTCATAGGCATCGATAAATACGTTGCCGGTATAGCCGGATTGGGAGTTGTCTTTGGCGTTGGATGGATCCCACTTAACGACGATTTCATATTCGCCATCACCATCCAGATCGCCCACACTCAGGTCATTGGGCGAATAGGTGTAAGCCTCGCCGCTCGGCGTAGTGCCGCCATTGGGGCGATTGAGGTTGACCGTCAGATAAGGATTTGCCCAGGTGGCTTTAGCAGGGTTGGCGGCCAGTTCGGTGCCATTCACGACAGCGCGCACTGTGTAAGCCGCGCTGGTGGTACCGCTGCTATCGAGGTAGTTGGTGCTGTTGGTAACCGGCGTCGCGGTGATTTTGCTTCCGTTGCGATAGACGTTAAAGCTGATATTGCCTGGGTCATCGCCCAGCATGCGCCAGCTGATTAAAACGCCGTTGCCGGAGGGCAGTGCGACCACCCCGCGATCCAGATATTCGGCTTGGCGAGCAGCAAAGCTGGGTGCTGCCATGATGCCAGCAAGTCCGGTGCACAGACATGCCAATAAGGTTTTGCGCAGCCAGGGCCGCGAGTGAAATTTGATCATGATGGTTCTCTCATTATTCGTAGTAATAAATATGAGACTCGCACCTTCGGCGCCAGAGCGCGGAGCTATGGCGGGTAGGTAAAAAGTCCCTGCGTCAGGTTTTTTAGGTATTGCGACACTTTGCCGAGCGTCAGGTACAGCATGTTTTATTAGAATTATTGGCTTGATGAACCTGCTGGAGAGATCCGGTTTGGACGCCGGAAGCGGGTTTGCATAGGTTATATAAATAAGATTTAAGTAGAAGGGTTATTCAGCGACAAATGAGATCTGGTAACGATTAGTTGCGCAAAATGAGAAACCGGTTACAGTCGCTTTTCTCATGCAAAACGAGTGTTTTACCAATGAAAACGGATAAGGCGGAATTATGGCTAGTTACCGGTGATAGTGACTAGCCAAGGCGCGGGAAGAAAGCAGATGTTGTTACACAAGCATTGCGCTTAAGCGACGATATGCGCCGACCAGCGCTCCAGCAAAATCGCTTGGGCATCTATCGCATCTTCGCCTTCTTGAGGCTGGGTGGGAATGTAGCTGCCGTCTTCCTGGAGGATCCAGGCGTGGGTGTTGTCAGTGATGTAGAGCTGCATATCTTCCAAAATACGGTCGCGAATCTTTTTGTGTTTGATGGGGAAGCAGGTTTCTACGCGATGGAACATATTGCGCAACATCCAATCCGCACTTGAACAAAATAATTCCGGGTTGCCATTATTTTCAAAATAGAACACGCGATGGTGTTCGAGGAAGCGGCCGATGATCGAGCGCACGCGAATATTTTCTGACAGACCCGCAACACCTGGCCGCAACTGACAGACACCACGCACAATTAAATCAATTTGCACACCCGCTTGTGATGCGGCGTAAAGTTCGTTCACCAATTCTTCATCGTAAAGCGAATTCATTTTGGCAATGATGCGCGACGGTTTGCCTTGTTCAGCGTGTTCTTTTTCCGTGCGGATGCGTTTCACCATGCCTTTATGCAAAGTAAACGGTGCGTACAAAAGCGCTTCCATTTTTGACGCTTTTCCCATGCTCGATAATTGCAAAAAGATGCGATACACATCTTCGCCAATATCTTTGTCCGAGGTGAGCAAACCGTAATCGGTATAGAGTTTACTCGTGCTTGGGTGATAGTTTCCCGTACCCAAATGGACGTAGTAGCGCAGCTTGCCCGTTTCGCGGCGCGCCACCAAAATCATTTTGGCGTGGGTTTTAAAACCTACCACACCGTAAATCACGTGAATACCAAAACGCTGCAGGCGCTCGGCCATTGCCACGTTTTGTTCTTCGTCAAAACGCGCGCGCAATTCTACAATTGCGGTGACTTCTTTACCGGCTTTGGCGGCGGTTACCAGCGCATCAACAATCGGCGAGTTAGAGCCGGTACGATAGAGCGTTTGTTTGATTGCAAGCACGTTCGGGTCAGCAGCGGCTTCGCGTAAAAAATCCACTACACCTTGAAATGAATCAAAGGGGTGATGCAGCAAAATATCCTGCTTCTGCAACACTTCAAAATAGGAGTTGGTGCGCTTGGGTAATTTTGGCATGGCTTGCACAAACGGCTTGAAATAATGTGCGGCGTCTTTAATCAAATCAAACAAATCGCCGTAGCGATTTAAATTCACTGGGCCATTAATGCGGTACAAGTCGCGCTCTTTAATTTCACAGCGTTGCAATAAAAATTGTTCCAGTTCGGGCGGGCAGGTATCGGTAATTTCCAACCGCACTTCATCGCCGTATTGGCGATAGGCCAATTCACCTTGCACCGCGCGCAATAAATCTTCTGTCTCTTCTTCGTCGAGAAAAATATCCGAGTTGCGCGTGAGACGAAATTGATAGCTTTCGATCACGGTCATGCCGACAAAAATTTCGGCCATAAAAAAATGAATGATCGATGAGATAAACACAAAACTGCGCCCACTTTCACATAGCTCGCTGGGCAACTCAATAATGTGCGCGAGCGAGCGCGGCACTTGCACAATGGCGCGGCCGGAGTTGCGGCCAAACGCATCTTTGCCATCCAGCTTCACAATAAAGTTCAAGCTTTTGTTGAGGATGCGCGGAAAGGGGTGGGCTGGATCCAAGCCGATCGGGCTGAGTACTGGCAACACCTCCGATAAAAATACATTTTTCAAATGCAGGATTTGTTCATGCGTCCATTCATCGCGGCGCAAAATATTAATGCCGTTGTTGCGCAGAATCGGCAGTAACTCGCTGTTGAGTATGCGGTACTGCTCGGCGACCAATTCGTGGGCGCGCAGGGAAATTTCGTTGAGGGTTTGGGTTTGGGTCAGACCGTCAGGCCCTTGTGTAGGCGGCGCGTTGCGCTCCAATATTTCCACCAGTCCACCGACGCGTACTTCAAAAAATTCGTCGAGATTAGTGGAAAAAATACACAAAAAACGCAACCGTTCCAGCAGTGGTAGGCTGCGGTTATACGCTTGATGAAGGACACGTTTGTTGAATTCGAGCAGGCTCAGCTCGCGATTGAAATAGGCGTTAGACACCTTGTACCTCGTTAAACCGATTTTTGTTAAGCCAATAAGTTGTGCCAGATTATGGCAATTGTGTGACAGAAATAAGACAGTGCGGCTTAGTGCTAACACTAGCAAAGTTTTGAGTGTAACGGTGGCTTAATGCAGAAATGGAAAAGGAAGGGGGAAGTATACAGGGGCAGGGGGTGACCTTGAGCGAGTGCCCAAGGTCTATAAACCTTAGTTGCATCTGAATACATCAAAGCTCTGACGACCATTTTGTACCAGGCTCACCGGCACTATGGTGTCGCCGCCAAATTGGGTGGCTTCGTTGCGTGCCATATTGGTCAGCTCGGTAGCCACTTTCTCGGGGGAGCGCTTCATGGAGCCAACGAAGTTGTCTTTCACTTTTACGCTTACAGTGCGCACTTTTTCACAGTTGCGTACGTTGGCAGCATTGGCAACGGCCACGCTGGCGCCTTGCTCGCTGACTTTTACCCAGCTACACGCACTGGTCAGGCTGACAATGGCGGCTAATAAAAGGGTAGTTTTTTTCATGAACAATTCCTCAGAGGTGATTAATCATAATCAGGGTACAAAAAACTCGCGGCTACACTAATCCCATGGCAGCTGAGTTGCAAGCCGCTGCGCTTGAAGCCAGGCTCGTGTAATGCGTTGTAATAATAATTTTTGGTAATCGCGAGCGTGAGTAGTATCTTTAGCGAGCGACTACTTACCCCGTGCAAGGTGATTTTTCTGTAACTGTGATAAGTCGTCAGTCAATAACATAAGAACTTTACCAATAGGAAAATCACTAAAGAGGAGTTAACCCTATGGGCGTATTAAAAACCGGCCTGTGTAATCTATTTTCCAGGCATAACCTTTGGTGGCTGACCAAGCTGCTGATTATTCTTTCTATCCCCATGGGGATAAGCCTCCTGATCGGCAAAATTTACCAGACTTGGGACGATGACCCGGAGCGCGGTGCGATTGCGATTGAAAATGGCACCTTCGGCGAAAATTACTCCACCCCCATCTATCTGGATCAGGGCTGGAGCGCCAACGATAGTCTTTGGTACTACAACACTACTCAGGGCTCGGCGTTAATTCCCTACGATTTTTTTATCGCTCTGGAACAGGCTGATTCTACTGAACTGTTCCGCGCCAATAGCCTGATCGATAAATACCGTTATCTGCCGCAAAAGCCCACCTTCTTCAATCCCGATGGCCTACCCGTTGGTTTCGTCAAAGAGTCTTACAAGGGCAGTGATTACATTGGCTTTACCTGTGCCGCGTGCCACACCGGACAGGTAAATTATAAAGGTACCGCTATTCGTATCGACGGTGGCCCGGCCATGGCCGATATGGTGGGTTTCCTTGCCGACCTGCAAAAAAGCATGGACATCGCCATGGCCAACAGCGAGAAAAACCAGCGCTTCGTCGCCAAGGTACTGGAGCTGAATAATAGCTATTCCAATACTGAAGATGTGCAGGCTGACCTCAAGNNCTAATAACAGCTATTCCAATGCTGAAGATGTGCAGGCCGACCTCAAACGTTGGGCGCGCAAAATCCGCCTCTATAACAATATCAACTTGTCGAGTGTCGATTACGGCTATGCCCGCCTCGATGCTTTTGGGCGCATTTATAACCGCGTACTTGAGCATGTAATCAACCGTAACCAATTGCGCGATGTGTTGTTGGGCGTGACTAAAGCGGGTGACGACGATACTAATCTGCTCACCCCGGTACAGGTCGATAAAGTGCTGGAAGACATTAGCGAAACCATTATTGGCGACCTGCAATTCGCCAAAATTATCGACCGCTTGATGTCCGCCAAAGAGGGTTATCCGGCGCTGACTATGAATGATATGAACCGTATCAAAGCGCTGATTTTTAACGAACCGAATGCCCCGGTGAGTTACCCTTTTCTGTGGGACATAGTGCAATCGGATTACGTGCAGTGGAATGGTCTGGCGAGTAACGCTGGCGTTGGCCCACTCGGGCGCAATACCGGTGAGGTGATCGGTGTGTTTGGCATTCTTGATTGGACGGCGCACAAGCGCGGCTGGAGTTTGCCTTCGCTGGTGACTGGCCAGAAGAGCAAGAGCTACCAAATCGAGTTTACCTCGTCGATTGATCTGGTTAATTTATCGCGTTTGGAATCCCATCTTGCCAGCTTAACCTCCCCGGTTTGGCCGACCCAGAAGGCGGACAATCCACAACAAGAAATCGCCAAGGCGATTTTTGACAAGCTGCCGGAATGGCAAATTGACAGCGCAAAAGTACGCCGTGGCCGCCAGCTCTATGCGGAATATTGCGAATCCTGCCACGAGGTGATCGACCGCACTGACCGCGACCGCATAGTCGTCGCCAATATGTTAGACATCAATGTGGCGGGTACCGACCGCGCTATGGCTGAAAATAGCGTCAGCTACAAAGGTTACTCAGGCAATTTCAAGAATACCTATCAAACCGAAAGCGTCGGCGGGCTGGTGATTAAAGACCGGGCACCGGTGGTGCAAATTCTCACGGCGGCAACGATGGGTGAAGTGACTACGGCGCCTGACCCGGATAAGTGGTGGCCGCGCCGCGCATTGGATTGGCTGTATATGCTGGCGAAATCCTTCTTTGATAATGAAATCAAAGCCAGTGTAAAATCCGGCAACTATCAACCGGATACCACCGCATCACCCTACCAATCGCTGCTATCCTACAAAGCGCGTTCGTTAAATGGTATCTGGGCGACTGCGCCCTATCTGCACAACGGTTCAGTGCCCAGCATTTATGACTTGCTCTTGCCAGTGAAACGCGATGGTGATCCCGCAGACGGACGCTATCGTCCGACAGAATTTAAAGTGGGCAGCCGCGAGTTTGATCCGATCAAAATTGGTCTGCGCACCGAGGGCTACGAAGGTTTTACCTTTAAGGCCAACAAACGCGGCGATTTTAATAGCGGCCACGAATACGGCACTGTTCATGCGCCAGCAGTTGATGGCCGACAGCAGGAGCCGATGACCGATGAAGAGCGCTGGGATTTGGTTGAATACATCAAAACCCTGTAGTAGTTGAATCGAGACTAATGTTGAATGAGTACCCTGGGGTGCTCAATTAAGGCTCGAACCCGGGTCAATCAAAGGAACGATAACGCCACTTTTTGTTGTGTTGCTATTACTGGCGACGCCGCAAAAGTGGCGTTCTTGTATTTATTGTTGTCAGATTGTTGAGAGATTGTTGCCAGAAAGTATCCTGTGATAGCGGTGATAAAAAGTAATGGTCGCATTTTTGAGTTACCCCCATTTTTATGGCCATCAATGAATGGCCCTTAACGAGTTACCTGTTTGGTTATGCGATCAACAATAAGTAGCAATCTGTGTGCAAGGGTGCGTCTCGCGACAGCGGCTGCCCTGAGCCTGATGTTGGTAGCGCCGGTGGTGCAGGCATCGGGTGAAAAGCGCGTAACTGTGCCCATCGCCCTGCCGTTCCAGCAGGTAAGTAGTGTGACGACAAGTGCTGCTGCCTTGCCAGTCCCCGCTGCCCATGCGGTTCAACCCATGGCATTTACCCAATCGCCTCCACCAGTTGCCGTGGCATCGGCCGCTTATTCTTCGGCTGCAGTGTTATCTGCAGCGCTGACCAGTCCCGTTATGGCCAATTCCGTTGCGGCCAGTTCGGCGGCGCCAGCCGCTGCACCCGTGGTAAAAGCAGCCGTTGCCAAAGAGGCGCGACCCGCGGCGGTGAATATTCCGCTGGTAACTACCGCACCGATCAAAGCGCCGCGTTATCCGGTTGGGCACCCCGAATTNNCATCAAGGCGCCGCGCTATCCGGTTGGGCACCCCGAAGCCTTCGTGCCTGAGTTTGAAGATTACGTCGCCAAAAAAATTGCGCCCTTTGTACCGGGAGTGGCCGTTGTGATTGTCTCGGGCGGGCAGATTAAATCGCTCAATGGTTACGGTGTGCGACGCGCCGGAACCCGCGAGACTATCACGCCTGATACGGTGTTTCGCCTTGCCTCCCTGTCCAAACCGGTTGCCGCTACTTCTGCGAGTGTGTTGGTAAATGAGGGCAAAATCAGCTGGGATACCACCGTCACGTCCGTATTGCCCAATATCACCTTTAGCAATGCGCGCTATGGCAAGCAGCTCACCCTGCGCCATATGCTTTCGCAGTCCTCGGGTCTACCGCGTCACACCTACAGCCACTTTATCGACGCTGGCAAGAGCTACGCCGAAACAGTCGCGCGCTTGCGCTATGTGAATTTTGTCTGCCCACCGGGCAAATGTTTTGCCTACCAAAATGTGCCCTACAGCCTTTCAGGCGAGATGATCAAGAAAAAAGCGGGCATGAGTTTTGAGCAGTACACCGAGGAGAAAATCTTTGATCCGCTCGGCATGCGCAGCGCCTCCTATGGCTTGAACAGCTACAACGCCTCACCCAACCGTGCCGCGCCTCATGTCAACAATGGGAAACGCTGGATTCCCACCTCAGTCACCGGCAACTGGTATCGCGTGGCACCAGCGGCGGGTGTAAACGCCAGCATTGTCGACATGTCGCGCTTTTTGCTCGCGCAGATGGGGAAGCGCCAGGATGTGTTGCCGCTCTCCGTGCTCAACCCTATTCAGTCGCGGGTGACCAAAAACACCCCGGCTCAAAATTATTACGGCGTGCGCAAAGCGGTGGGCAATACTGCCTATGGCATGGGCTGGCGCGTGTTTGATTACGGTCGCAACAAAAACTTTATCCACCACGGCGGCCATGTAAAAGGTTTCCGCACCGAGATGGTATTCAATCGCGATTTACAGATCGGTATGGTGTTTCTGTCTAATTCCGAAACCCGCCTCGCCCGTGATGTGATTTTTAAATTCATCGATAGCTACGAGCGCGCTCAGGCAGCCGCGCGCGAAGCCGCGAAGAAGAAAAAATAGCCATGAGCCTCGCCACCCGCTTATTTGATACCCTTCATCCGCGCCAGGTTTTGCGCTCGCTCGATGAAATCGACCGGGCGGCATCGTCGTATACGCTGGATCGCCCTGCCGCTTTGCGCCGTGTCATGCTGGCGCTGGCTTGTGTGTCGGTCAGTTTGCTAATCCTTCACTACGCCAAGTTCTCCGATAACCTTCATTTGCTACTTAGCTGGTTCGGTGAGCGGAATGGGCTGGGTGCGCAACATTATCTGCAGGCATTGACAGCGAGTGGTTGGCTGGAATTGTGCGGGTATCTGTGGTGGACACTGTGCCATCTGCTGACGTTTATTGTGCTGCCTTGGCTCGTGATTCGTTTTGGCTTCAAACAATCCATGCGCGATTTCGGCTGGCGCTGGAATCAGGTTAGCGAACATTGGCGTGGCTATTTATTGTTACTCAGCCCCATTCTGGTGTTTGTGGTGTTGGTGAGTTTTGGCGAAGATTTCGTCAACCACTACCCTTTTTATCGCCATGCAGGGCGCAGCTGGTTGGATTTCCTCGTTTGGCAACTGCTCTACATGAGCCAGTTTGTGTTTCTCGAGTTCTTCTTTCGCGGCTTTATGCTCAATGCTCTGCGACCCGCCATCGGCGCCAATGCCGTCTGGGTGATGTGTGTGCCCTATATGATGATCCACCTGCCCAAGTTAGCGCCGGAAGCAGCGGGCGCAATATTGTTCGGTCTTTTCCTCGGCATACTGGCATTGCAGTCGCGTTCTATCTGGGGCGGTGTTTTGGTGCATGCCGGTGTTGCGCTGAGCATGGACATAGCGGCATTGCTGCGAAAAGGCCAGATTCCTGGATCATTTTTTCCTTTCTAGAACTCCGTATATAGCCAGCTGTTACATGGCGCACAGATAGTCTCCTCACATCCCAATAGAATCAACATCTTGTCGCCTAAATTATCCTATATGGTGTATTTGGCATCATAACCTCCAAATTAATGTGACTTGAATCACTTAGTTTTACTGCTAAAGTCATTCATACCCCGCGAACAATACTTCTGTGAGGAAAGGATATGGTTCACCTCCACAACACAGTAAGCGTCAAACTCGTATTTATTCTGATCGCATTAATGGCTGCAACAACAGCCAATGCATCGTTGCTTGATTGCAACAAATTCCCGGGAATGGAGTCGGCCTCTGGTTTGGAGTGTGTCCCGAAGGAGGAGGAAGTCGATACCGGCCATGAACTAGTAAAAGATGCCCTTCCCGGCACACCAATTAATCATGCGCTTACGAGTTTTCAAGTCGATCAGACTCGCAGCGCGAGCGCGATACCTGAATCCGCACCCCTGTTGGTTCTGGTAGGTGCTCTTTTGGCTGTGGTGTTAGTCCGCGCCAAAAGCCACAACAGTAAGTAACTGGTCGTCCAAACCCCTAAGCCTCCAAAAACAATGATGGCTATATGTATATCTAGACAGTAAAATCGCAGCATCCCTTTTTACTGGCTTTGGTTATGGATGTTTCCCTCCTATTAGACACGCTTAATGATGCCCAGCGCGACGCAGTCTCGGCGCCAGGGTGCAATCAGTTGATTCTCGCGGGTGCTGGCAGCGGTAAAACCCGCGTGCTGGTGCATCGTATTGCCTGGCTGATTCAGGTGGAAAAAGTATCACCCTACTCGATTATGGCGGNNAGAACTTCCAGATTCTGGACAGCGACGACCAGTTACGACTGATCAAACGCATCTATCAAGCGCTCAATATCGACGAAAACAAATGGCCGCACAAACAGGCACAGTGGTATATCAACGGCCAGAAGGATGAAGGGCTGCGTCCGCAGCATATGCAAGACAGTGGCGATCCGTTTGTGCGCACCATGTTGCAGATTTATCGCGCCTATGAAGATGATTGCCAGCGCGGCGGCATGGTGGACTTCGCTGAAATTCTCTTGCGCGCCCACGAACTCTGGCTGCACAAGCCCCATATTCTCGAACACTTNNGGATTTTGCCGATACGCAAGTGTATCGCCTCGAACAAAATTATCGCTCCACCGGCAATATCCTCAAAGCCGCCAACGCGGTGATCAAACACAACTACGGCCGTCTCGGCAAAGAGCTGTGGACGGAGGGCGAAAAAGGCGATCCGATTTCGCTTTACGC
>DQHS01000289.1 GCA_003524365.1 Cellvibrio sp.
TTTGGCAAGTTAACCGTCAAACGCACACCCGCTGCGTTTTTGGTTACCTTGATAGAAAAATCAAATTGTTGATCGGGATAATGCAGAAATGCTTCGATGGATTGATCGGCATGATTCACTTTGCGTTCTTTGAACATGGGCGTCATATCCCACTGCTCCGGTGTCGCATTCAAACGCACATCGCCGTTGGTAACGGTGCGCTCACCGTGATGAATTAACTCCACCCCACTGGTTTTGGAATCACTAAAAAGCCCGTCATACCAATTGCTAAACACCAGCACATTCAGGCCGGGCTTTTCGAAATAGTCTTTGTCGTTAAGGGTGAGATCGTCTTTTGCCTGAGCAGGCAACGCGAGAGAAACAAATAAAACAGCGAGCAGACCCCGCCATTGACCGAGTTGATATGCCATGTACATCTCCAGTTTATTATTAGCACAGGCTTATAGTCTATGTGCACATAACATACTGGTATACAAGGTTTACATTTAATGACAGAGGTTAACGTTGCACAGTAAAAGGGGGCGAGCGCGCCGTTTTGATTTTATCTATTCAGTGCAATGTCGATAAAACTTACAGGCAACATTACCAAATCATTCGAAAAACAACCAAGCCAACGTTAAGTCCATGACAAATAAGGCATTTACATTTAGACGTACACAAGGCATGTATATTGCCTTACGCTTGTGACTTTAGGCGACAGCAATTAAATGTCGACTCGCCAGAGAAGCGTTTTCAAATTTACACAGGACGTTAATCATGAACAAATTTACCTCATCGTTATTACTAGCTACTAGCATGTTTTTTAGCGTATCCGCTTCTGCTTATATCATCCAAGGTTCGGCCTTTGCGGGTACAGATGTTGGCAATCTGGATACATTGCTGTCCCAGACTACTGGATTGTCCAATAGCAACCCGATCACCGAAACCAATTGGGTCAATTCGGTTCTGGATCCAGATACCAGTTTCGTCCTCAAAACTGAGGACGTAGATTACTTTGCCACTGACTCTGCCACTGTTTTCGCATTTCAGTTACACAGCGAGCCAGGTTACTTCCTCATTAAAAACGCAAGATGGTGGGCTTTGCTCGAAAATAATGCCAGCGCAGACTGGGGCGTTGTCGATTTTTCACTGCTAGACAAGGGATTCAAGCTACCCGATTTAAAAGATATGGAAATCAGTCATGTAAGTGAATTTGGTAAGTATGTTCAAGTTCCTGAACCGTCTTCCCTGCTGATATTTGGCTTGGGCCTGCTTGGCCTATGCGCCGCTCGTCGCCGCTCTCAAAAACATTAAGGTTCTTCCAGTTTGCATTCACAAAGGCCAGCAAACGGCTTTCTGTGTCGTGGAAGTGAATAGTTTTTTCATTCACTTCTACGACTGATCAATGATGGTTTTGAAATGAATAGGCAATATTAAAACGTTGCGCCAAAAAGCTAGCTGATACCTTCGAGGTCACGCTAGACTCTTTGGTACGTAATAAGGAAGTTCCTAATGTTCTGCTAGATCAGCCTATGCTGTTGCACTGGCAAGATTCGGAGCTGGACAGGATTTATCGGTGCTTGATAGCCTAGTAGGCGATGCCAAGGCCAGACTGCCATATCGCATTAGTGCTTAATTAACGACAGGTGATTTATGAATGCTCAAACCCTTAAACAAGAAGCGCTGGAATCCCTTCAGCGCTTGCCCGAAGACACAAATATTGACGAGATGATGTATCGCCTCTATGTAATCGACAAGGTTCACAAAAGCCGCGAAGCCATTCGACTTGGCCAAACTATCAATCAGGATGATTTAGAACGAGAGATGGAACAGTGGTAATTGTTTGGTCACTTCCCGCACGGGATGATTTAAAAAGTATTCACGATTATATTGCCAGAAACTCGAAGCACCTCTCTTTACTCCTACCGCATTCTTTACGAAGTCATGCCAGACATTATTTATATTCATGGCGTGGTTCACATGCGACGCAACTTCAAAACTGACGATCTGGAGCGTTAGCCAGAACCCGAGAGGTCACAACTCTTTGAACTCCCAGCAAATGCACATGATTGGTCGTTAATACAAATGCATGATTCGCCACACCAGATTGCTCTGCCGAGACTTTCAATTGCTGCAAATAAAATCCGTAATCTTTCTCGTCAAAAAAAACGCATCACGGTTATTGCCTCGCTGAAGAATGTGATGCGAACAACCCGGTACATATAACCTCGGCAACCTTGCCATATACATCTCCTTGGAATTTAGATTTTAGGCTTTAAATGTTAGCTCTATTGTTGCGGATTATCTATCAAAGCACCTTCTTTGATATTTGATCTAAAAAAAGCCCGAACAGCTTTCACTGATCGGGCTCTGAGGCTCGTCGTTTTTAGTTAAAGATCAAGGAGTCTGACCCCTTGATCTTTGAGTCTGACCCCTTGATCTTTGACCCCTTGATCTTACGTTAATTTCACCGATCTCTACGCTGACCCCGATTTTCTTCGTAAATTTCATAGCATTCGTCTGGCTTGATTTTTCTTCCATCCTTCAAAAGAACCAATGAAAAATTATTTCCTTTTGGGTCACTCATAGTTACTTCCAAAACATTTAATTTGTTAGCAAAAATAGATACGATCTCTTTCTTTTCACAATTTATCTCTTTCGAGCTAACTTTTTTACCAATTTGGTGAATGTTTTGAAAAACATATATTACGTCATCAAACGACACATCACCGACCACTGAAACTTCCTTCCCACTAGAAATTGCATCATCGCATGATTTTAAACTAGACGAACCCTTGGGAAAATAAAAAAGCCACCCAAGTTTATGACTTAGAATATTCACACCCTCTAATTCTTTACCCATAAAATAACTAATTCTTACCTCAGAATAACAGATTCCCTTCATGGATTTTGAATATTGAAGAACACCTTGGGAAATCAAAGCATGCAACTCGCTTCCATTATATTGATACAATTCAATATAATGGAATTTTTTTTCATCATGCATTCGAGCAACATTAAGATTACCCTCTGACTTCACCCAGCTTGAAGTTAGATATTTGCTAACAATGCTCTCACCCAGCAGAACCTGACTCCAACTGCTTATTAAAAATAACGCCAAAAACCTCGCCATATATTTTTGCATTATTAAACCTCAATATTTTTTATTGATCATATCAAAGTGACGCCTTTGAAAATAGTTTTCAGCATCATAACTCATCAAATCATAGCTGCCATTATTTGCATGCTGGAATCCTAATATGTGCCCAAATTCATGCCACACCCCATACTTATCATTCAGAGCAGCTGTAAATTTATCTGCATTTATATTGATATTTTTACCACCCACATCTGCACTCATATAGCTGACAACATCAACACCAGCTTTTCTGAATACAATTGGCTTAGGAGCATTGGGATCATAACGCAGATCTAAATAAACGTGCACTCTGGTGCCATCTCCTAAAAAGGTTTTATAGAATCCTTCTTCGATAGTTAATTCTATTTGTTTAGCCTCATCGACAGTCATATTCTCATAATCATAATTTCCTTCGATCATGGCATGAGTTTCGCCATCAATTACTGTTCTAGTAACTTTTAATCGAGGATTTTTTCGCAAATAACTTTCATCGATTCCATCAGGAGTGCCCCGCTCTCCATATGCAGAGCTTCCCCCCGCCTTAATCCTACTAACCGCCCACTGCGCCACATAATACATCGCCGCAGTCGCCGCTCCATTTTTAAACTTGCCTCCTGTCATCTCACTTACCGTACCACCAACAACAACAGATGCGATAAAACCACCAGCGCCAGCTTNNCCGATACAAACCCATGGCCAAATTTCCCCCCCTGCAACTCTGCCGTAACACCTCCAACAAACGCGCTCGCAAAAGCACTTTGCCCCGCAGTAAGCCCACCAGCACCACCGGCAGCCAAGCTAGCCAGGCTGAACCCTCCTGCCCTAGCTCCCGCGAAAAATGCCTCTTCTGAGGGGGCCCCAAACGCGCGATTTAAGTCATAGGTTGCACCAGCAGCACATGCAAATGCCCAAGGCCCGCAAAACATTGATCCAATGCTAATTAGAATCTGAGAATTTTCATAACCGAGTGATTTATAAAGAGGCCTCATAACGTGCTTGCCCCACAGATTCGTACCAATAAAACCTGATGGATCCGTCGCGTTCAATGGATTATTCATTAAATAACTGTAGCGGTTGTAACTTTGGGTATNNACCGTAAATACGGCCATTCATGTGAATCAGATTGTGATCGTCCAACATCTCATGACCGGTATATCCGCGCTGGGTTAAGGGTTGATCAAACGCCGTTAAATCCAAACTGATGGAATTAAATTCACCCGTCCAATTTTCACCACTGCGTCGTTTACCCCACACATCAAAACTAGCGCTGTGTGTGATCGTTCCCATTGCGTTAGTCACGACATCCAATGACCCCAGATGATCGTTAAACAGGTAGGATTTATCTGTTAGGTTTACCTGATAATTTCCATTGATCAACGTCGTTTTAACCGTATACACAGCACCGGCGATATAACGCTTCCATTCCACAACATTACTGTTCTGAACCTGAATTCGCTCTACGTTGCCAAGATAATGGGTCACAGTAATATTGCTACCACCGCGATCATCTTTGCGTTCAAAGCGCGCCCGACCAGGGCCGTAAGTGAAATCAGTGGTAATGCCCGTTGAAGCTATTTTCAGTGGCTGGTCATAGCTACTGTAGGTGATATTGTTACGCCCACCACCACTGGTCTGATTACCGTTATTGTCATAGGTGTAGCTATTACCTGACGCGGTAGCCGTTACCGCATGCGGGCCTTTCCCCGAATAGGTGTAGATGCCCATACCATTTTTACGGGTTATATTACCCAAACCGTCGTAATCCACATCTTGTGGATCTGCAGTTGTAAAGTTGCAATCTGGAGTTAATTCTCCAGTGCGGCTCTTCACTAAACGATTGAGTGCGTCATAACAAAAACTTTCTTTTAAATCTTTTTTGGTTGTGCTGCCATTGGGAGTCAGGTTTCCACTTTGATTGTGGCGCGACATCAAGTTGCCAAGCTTGTCCCACTCGTAAGAGATTTTCTGAATCCCAAAAAGCGCACCAGCCAAAGTGGTGGTTTGATCAGTGAGACGGCCGGAGGCATCATCATAGGTGTAGTTGGTAGTACCTGCCGCACCATTGTTACGCAACTCTTCCAAAATTTGCCCGCGTGCGTTCATCTCCTCGGTTTTTTGCAAAATATCGCCAGTGGTGAGGTCATTCACTAACTCAGCGTAACCATACTCATTGAATTGCGTGCGCGTACCGCTGGTTTGCACCAAACCATTGAGCACATCGTAGTGTTTGAACGCACGGCCGATTGAATCGTATTTGGTTGTGTTGATGTAGCCCGTAGTGGCGTTTGGTAAATAGGTGACTGTGTCAGTCAACCGAGAGAAGTCATCGTATGAATATGTTTGGCAATAGTTGGCGCCACCACACTCCTCATTGATTTGATCATAGCTAGTCACTACGCCGGTCAGTTTTAGTTGAGTTGCGGTATTATCTTCCTCTTCGCCAATTGCCCTATCGTAATACCAGCGGGTGTGGCTTTCGACGCTTCCACCAGGACGTTTGTCAGTCCGTGAAATCATGCGACCTAACTCGTCGTAGCTCATGCTGACTACTTGCTTTTTGGTGTCAGTCTGCTCAATCAGTTCACCAAAATCATTGTATTTGTAAAACCACCAGCCTGCAGTCTTCTGGCTAGCTGAGCCATCCAATTGCCCCTCAAGCGTCGCACAACTTACATTGGCATTGCCCAGGAAACCACCCTTATCTGGATCATGCATTGCGATCTTACGAGCCAATTGGTCATAGCAAATTTTTACCACCACAGATTTT
>DQHS01000162.1 GCA_003524365.1 Cellvibrio sp.
TCATAAAGGCTGACTCTTGCGCGCAATAATACGTGTTGCCCCTGCTGCGGCTTGAACCTGACCAGCATGTTGCGGTTGCGGAACATGCAACAGCGTACCTGGGCCTGGTCGTCTTTAAGGGTGAAGTACCAGTGGCCGGAAGAGGGGATGGATACGTTGGAAAGCTCGCCTTCCACCCACAACAAGGGTAGGTGCGTCTCCAATAGTTGCCGCGCCTGGCGATTAAGCTGGCTGACACTGAAGATTTCGCGCTCGGGGGTTTTGCTAAACAGATCGGTAGTCATGGCGGCATTCTAGGGGATGCCGGCCCGAGGGTATAGCCTTAGTCTCGCTCTTAAACACTAGATATTGTGGTTTTAGGTTTACCCGAGACGCCCAAGTCGCTATAATTTCGCGTTTATTTTTCCCCTGCTTTGAGGTTGGTTGGTATGTTGCGGATTGCTGAAGAAGCCCTCACGTTTGACGATGTTCTGCTGGTGCCCGGTTATTCCGATGTGACCCCCAAAGACGTGTCCCTGAAAACCCAGTTGACGCGCAAAATTCAACTGAATATCCCACTGATCTCTGCCGCGATGGATACCGTTACCGAGGCGCGGCTGGCGATTGCTATCGCACAGGAAGGTGGTATCGGCATCATCCACAAAAGCATGACTATTGAGCAGCAAGCTGCCGAAGTGCGCGCGGTGAAAAAATTCGAAGCCGGTGTGGTGAAAGATCCAATCACTATTGACTCAAGCGCTACCATCCGCGATCTGATCGCGCTGACTCGCAAAAACAATATTTCCGGCGTACCTGTGCTGAGCAATGGCGATTTGGTCGGTATTGTGACTGGCCGCGACGTGCGCTTTGAAACCAATCTGGATGCCAGCGTTTCCAGCATCATGACGCCGAAAGAGCAGCTCGTGACTGTGAAGGAAGGTTTTACGGCGGAAGAAGTGCGCAACCTGCTACACAAACATCGAATTGAAAAAGTATTGGTTGTTAACGATGCGTTCGAACTGACTGGTTTGATCACCGTTAAAGACATGAACAAAGCCGAAAAGTATCCCAACGCCTCCAAAGATCCCGAAGGCCGTTTGCGCGTTGGTGCCAGCGTTGGTACCAGTCGCGATACCGATGCCCGTGTTGATGCATTGGTTGAAGCCGGTGTTGATGTGTTGGTAGTTGATACCGCGCATGGTCATTCCAAAAATGTATTGGATCGTGTGCGTGCGATCAAAACCAAATATCCCGATGTACAAGTCATCGGCGGCAATATCGCCACTGGCGCTGCAGCACTTGCGTTGGTTGAAGCCGGTGCGGATGCGGTAAAAGTGGGTATCGGCCCAGGTTCAATTTGTACTACTCGTATCGTCAGCGGTGTGGGTGTTCCACAAATTTCTGCTATCGCCAATGTGGTTGCTGCATTGAAAGGTACAGGCGTACCGGCAATCGCCGATGGTGGTATTCGCTACTCAGGTGATATCGCCAAGGCAATTGTTGCTGGTGCCCACGCGGTGATGATGGGTTCCATGTTCGCTGGTACTGAAGAAGCGCCGGGTGAAGTAGAGTTATTTCAAGGTCGTACTTACAAGGCCTACCGCGGCATGGGTTCATTGGGTGCGATGGCGCAAACCTCCGGCTCAAGCGACCGTTATTTTCAGGACGCGAGCCAGGGCGCAGAGAAACTTGTACCCGAAGGTATTGAAGGTCGCGTTCCTTACAAAGGTTCATTGACCGCGATAGTTCACCAAATGATGGGCGGCGTGCGCTCGGCTATGGGCTACACCGGTTGTTCTGATTTGGAAACCATGCGCACCAAACCTGAATTTGTACGCGTGACCTCTGCCGGTATGGGCGAGAGCCATGTGCATGATGTACAGATCACTAAAGAAGCACCGAATTATCCGGTAGGTGGCGGGCGTTAACCACGAGGCTGTTCGGCGCTAACAAAAACTCGGGTAATGCCCGAGTTTTTCGTTTAAACAGAATTCATTTTTCGTTTTTTCTCTTTTTTTTATTTTACTTTTTGAGCAGGAACCAGCATGTCTCACGATATTCACGCACAGCGAATCCTTATTCTCGATTTCGGTTCACAGTACACCCAATTAATTGCGCGCCGCGTGCGCGAAATTGGCGTTTTCTCTGAAATTCGCGCTTGGGATATGAGCGAAGAAGAAATTCGCGCCTACAATCCTAAGGGAATTATTCTCGCAGGTGGTCCTGAGTCGGTGCATGAAGTGAACTCACCACGTGCGCCAGAAATTGTTTTCAGTCTGGGTGTTCCCGTATTTGGTATTTGTTACGGCATGCAAACCATGGCCGAGCAAATGGGCGGTGCGGTTGAAGGTTCCAATGTACGCGAGTTCGGTTATGCGCAAGTTAAAGTCTTAGGCGAAAGCGCGATTTTCAAAGATATCAAAGACCATATTGATTCCGATGGCAGTGCGTTGTTGGATGTGTGGATGAGTCACGGCGATAAGGTGACCAAAATGCCGGCCGGTTTTGAAATCCTCGCATCGACTCCATCTTGCCCGATTGCCGGTATGTACAACGAAGCGAAGAAATTCTACGGTGTGCAGTTCCATCCGGAGGTTACGCACACGTTGCAAGGCCAACGCATTTACGAACATTTCATTTTAAATATCTGCGGCTGCGAGCCGCTGTGGACACCCGCTAACATCGTCGAAGATGCAATTAAAAAAGTGCGTGAACAAGTCGGTACCGACAAAGTATTACTCGGTCTTTCCGGTGGTGTGGATTCATCTGTAGTTGCCGCGCTGCTGCACAAAGCGATCGGTTCACAACTGACTTGTGTGTTTGTCGATAATGGTTTGCTGCGCAAAAATGAAGGCGACCAAGTGATGGATATGTTCGCCAAAAATATGGGCGTAACCGTTATCCGCGCTGATGCGCAAGATCAATTTTTAAATAAATTGAAAGGCGAAAACGATCCTGAGAAAAAACGCAAACTGATCGGCGGCACTTTTATCGATGTGTTTGACGCTGAAGCGACCAAACTCAAAGATGTTAAATGGTTAGCGCAGGGTACGATTTATCCCGATGTAATCGAATCTGCTGCTGCTAAAACGGGCAAGGCGCACGTGATCAAGTCGCNNTGTTTAAAGATGAAGTACGTAAAATCGGTTTGGAACTGGGCCTGCCTTACGATATGGTTTACCGCCATCCATTTCCTGGCCCGGGTTTAGGTGTGCGCATTCTTGGTGAAGTGAAAAAAGAGTACGCCGATATTTTGCGTGAAGCGGATGCCATCTTTTTGGAAGAGCTTCATGCATCGGGTTGGTATCACAAAACCTCACAAGCCTTTGCGGTATTCCTGCCGGTTAAGTCAGTCGGTGTAGTGGGTGATGGTCGTCGTTACGAGTGGGTTATCTCATTGCGCGCAGTGGAAACGGTAGACTTTATGACGGCGCGTTGGGCNNTGTACCACACGTCCGGAATTAACGATCAAGACTCTGCAAAAAGTACCCCATCCACTTTTCTTTTTGTTCTTTCTTTCTTTTTTATATTTTCGGCCTCTGCACAAACAGAACCATCCCCTGCAAGTGAACCGCTTGTCACCAGTTTAAGTGTTAGCAGTCTTCCTGCGGTGATCGATACTGCTCAATCCTCGTCAGCTGGTGCTGTGCAGATTGCTGCACTTGAGGTTTCTTCTGCGTTAGCGTCAATAGAACCGGTTGATATCGCTGTTCCTGTAATTGCAGCGAATGCCGTTGCACCGACTGCAACAGATACATCACTCGCATCTTCTTCGGTCGCGTCATCAATTCCAGCATCATCGTCAACTGCTGCGGCTTCAGTTGAAGCCGCGAATGTTTCATCTATCAGCAGTGATTTTGCTGCAGTTAATTCATCGATTAGTTCACCACTTGATAGCGAAGCATCAATCTCCAGCGACGGTGTTATGGAGTCCGTTGAGCCTCTATCCCTATCTAAATTTATTTTGGATACCGAGGTAAAACCCGGTACTTCAGTGCGGCTGACATGGAACTCCGAAACTGCCGTGGGCGGTTTCAGTGAGGAAACCCCGATTCTTGTTGTTAACGGTTCTACGCCTGGAAAAACGCTTTGCCTAACCGGTGCAGTACACGGTGATGAATTAAACGGAATTGAGATGGTCCGTCGTGTTGTTTTTGATATAGATCCGAAAAAGCTGACAGGTACAGTCATTGGTGTTCCGGTCGCAAACATCATGGGCTTCCGCCGCAATTCGCGTTATCTCCCGGATCGCCGCGATTGGAATCGCTATTTCCCCGGTAATACCCATGGCAGTTCTGCATCGCGGTTGGCCCATTCGTTTTTTACTAAAATAATTATGCATTGTGATTCGCTGGTTGATTTGCATACTGGCTCATTTCATCGCACCAACTTGCCACAATTGCGTGCAGACTTAGCCGATGAAAATGTTGCGCGGCTAGCACAAAATTTTGGTGCGATCGCAGTGCTTAATGGGCGCGGCAATCCTAATTCATTGCGCGCCGCCGCTGTACGCGCTGGTATTCCCACCGTGACTCTTGAGGCGGGGGAGCCAATGGCAATGCAACGGGAAGTAGTGGAAGAGGGCGTAAAAGCCATCAATACCTTGCTTGCAAAAACCGGTATGTACGGCAAACAACAGCGCTGGAATCGCATCGCTCCCGTGTATTACCGCTCAGCTTGGGTACGCGCTAATCAAAGCGGAATTTTATTTAGCAAAGCCACACTCGGTCAGCGTGTAAAAGAAGAAGACATTCTAGGCACAGTAACCGACCCCATCACCAACGCGCGCACAACGATTAGATCCCCATACAACGGCCGTATTATCGGCATGGCACTTGATCAAGTCGTACTGCCCGGTTTTGCCGCCTACCACATCGGTATCCAAACTCCGGAAGCAATTCTGATCGAGGAAAGCCAAATGAATGAAGGCATGCTGGAGGAAGACGAAGAAGACGGTGATGATTCCGGTTTGGATGATTCCGATGAAATGGGGGAGCCAGAAACCGGCGTGAGCCAGTCGCAGGATCGGATGGCGGATGAGTGACATTATTATTTGTTGGTTGGGATTTTGATGGGTTCAATAAATTGAACCCCTACCGATACATGTCATGCCGTAGGGGCGCAATTTATTGCGCCCTTTGATTTTGATGGTAGTTACATCAGTAAAGTGTTAATAACTTTCCACTCATCTGCTGTTACCGGCTGCGTCGATAACCGGCTCTGCTTTACCAACACCATATTTTCCAGCTGTGGGTGCGCTTTAATTTCCGCAAGCGAAATCAAACGAGAAAATACGTTGGTGAGCTTGATATCCACCGAAACCCAGCGCGGATTTTCTGGTGTCGATTTTGGATCGTAATAATCGCTTTCAGGATTAAATTGGGTTGGGTCTGGATAAGCGGTTTTTACGACTTTGGCGGTGCCGACTATGCCGACGTTTTTGCAGCTGCTGTGGTAAATAAATACTTCATCGTTTAATGCGACTTGATCGCGTAAAAAATTACGGGCTTGGTAGTTGCGGATGCCATCCCAGCGGCCGGTTTTGTTTGGCGCGGCCGCGAGCTGGTCAATACCGTAGATGTGGGGTTCCGCTTTAAACAGCCAGTAATTTTTTGCCATCACTCACTCCTTAATCATCTACGCTTGTCTGAACTTTTACGGTCGTCTGAGATTTACAGCCAAGCACTCAAGCGTTGTGCTGTTTCTTCGCTCACTAATTCCAGACTAATTTTGCGCTTATCAACATCAACGTCGTTGATAAGGACAAATACTTTTTCATCCAATTTGTAGGTCTTGCCTTCAATCGTGAGGCTCAATCTGCGTGAGTCAAACTGCGCTTTGATGTCGCTCTCTTTGGGTGCGAGCAGGGCGTAGCCTTCAATGCCCCAATCTTCCATTTTTACGCCGATACCGAATGAGTTAACCAAGCCGATACTAGCGGGGTGCACGCTACCAATATGCTGCTTCGCGTATTGGCAACCCAGCCAGGATTCCGCATAGCGGCAGGCTTGGCGGCCGGTGTTTAGTTGATTTTGTAACTGTTCGGCGAATTGTTTTTTATCGCCGATATCTTCCGCTGGTAAACCGCGCAGAATGCGTTTTATTGCGAGGTGATTAAATAAATCGTTGTAGCGACGAATGGGTGAGGTGACCATTGCGTAAGCTTTAAAACCTAATCCAAAATGCGGGATAGGGTCGAAGGTTAGTGAACCTGCTTGCAGCATGCGTTGTAGTAATGAGTGCAAGCTTGCGCTGACAGGATTGCTGGTTGGATTAGTGCGCAGTTCACTGAATAATTTTTGAAAGCTATCTAGTTGAGTCAAATCACCAATGGTTAAATCCGGGCGGTCTTCCTGAATCAATGCGACGGCATCGTTAATGCGCTCGGGGCGAAAACCAATGTGGCTGGAAAAAATGCCGTAACCGGGATGTTGTAAAAATAATTCGCCTGCGCAGAGATTGGTCACCAGCATGGCTTCTTCGATCATGCGGTGCGCGATATTGCGCTCGCGTTTTTCAACGTGATCTATTTTTCTCTGATCGTTGAGAATAAATGAATAATCCGGGCGCTCTTCCATCACCAATGCATTTGCCTGGCGATATTGCGCGCGCGCTTGCGCAAAACCTTTCAATTCGACGAGCATGTCGTGAATATACGCCGGTGCTGCAAGTGGCGATTCGCCTGTGCTCATCAGTGCATCAAATACACCTTGATAACTCAACTTGTGGCGCGAGCGAATTTGCGCTTCGGCGAATTCATAAGCGCCAATAGTACCGTCACGCAAAATTTGCATGCGGCACACCAACGCAGGGCGTTTTTGTTCTGGTACTAACGAATAGGTGTCGTGCGACAAATCCACTGGCAGCATAGTGACGGTTTGGCCAAGCAGATACAGTGTGCTTGCGCGTGCGCGTGCAGATTGCTCCAGTGGGCTATCGAAACTGATATGTTTACTCGGGTCGGCAATAGCGGTAATTAATTCCCAACCATTTTCATTCGGCGCGATATAAATGGCATCATCCATGTCGCGCGTATTTTCCGAGTCGATTGTTACAAAAGGCAAATCGGTTAAATCCAACTCATTATTTTCAAAGGTGAGTGGTGACCAGTTAATTCCGCCCGCCTGATTTTGCGCGGCGGGTTGCCATTCAAACGGAATTTGGAATTTAGCGATGCTGTAGCGGCTCTCGACACCGGGTTCTTCTAATGTACCGATACGGTTGAGAATATGAATTTGGGTTTTGCCTTCGCTATTAAACGGGTGACGGGCAACTTCGCAGTGAATTAAATCGCCTACTTTGTAGCCTTTGCGCTCTTGCTGTGGAATAAATAACCAGCGATTAAAATTGTTTACATCTGGCTCTACAAAATCCGTGGTGCCTTTATTCACATAGCGACCTACAAATTCTTTCAGGCCGGGTTTAATCAGTTTGATCAACTTTGCTTCAAATTGGCCTTTGCTATTGGTGTTGATTTCGGCTTCAACGCGATCATCGGGCAACACACGCATCATTTGGTCGGGGTCGATAAATGCTTCGCGGCCATCGTCGAGAATCAGAAAGCCAAAGCGTTTGGTGGTTGTGCGAACCACGCCTTGTGCGATGTCTTTGGTAACTGTGATAGCGGACTTTAATTGAGCGAGTTGCTGCAGGGCATCTTTATTGAGCATGTAATACAACTTGTAGGTAAGGATTATGGCGCGATTATAGCTCGATTTACCCAGCCAGTTGCGCAAATCTGGGGCAGCTATTTTTTTGCTGGAAATAGTCTTTACTCATTGTTGACGGCAAAGCTTTTGACAGTGTCGGGCATCAACGGGTTACAATCATCCAAACGGTTAGTGCTTGTTTTTATTGAATTTCTTCGTAAGGGTCGGATTTTGGACGCAGTTACCATCAACAATATTTTACTCGTCGGTGCCTTGTTGGTCGCCGCCAGTATCTTGCTGAGTTCGATTTCCACACGAGTGGGTGTGCCGATTCTGGTGATATTCCTCGCGGTAGGGATGTTGGCTGGTGTAGACGGTCCTGGCGGCATTGTATTTAACGACTACTCCACAGCGTATTTGGTGAGCAACCTCGCGCTGGCGATTATCTTACTGGACGGTGGTATGCGCACTCGCGCGGCGACATTCCGCGTCGCGCTGTGGCCGGCGCTGTCATTGGCCACTGTGGGTGTGATGATTACGGCGGGGTTGACTGGCGTTGCGGCTGCCTGGCTGTTTGATTTATCGCTACTTGAAGGCTTGTTGATTGGCGCAATCGTCGGTTCGACTGATGCTGCAGTGGTATTTAATCTGCTCAATGGTAAAGGGCTGAACGAGCGTGTTGGGTCAACGCTGGAAATTGAATCGGGCAGTAACGATCCCATGGCGATGTTCCTGACGGTGACCTTGATTGCCATGCTCGCGGCGGGTGAAACCAGTTTCAGCTGGGGTGTATTGACGAACTTGGTGCAACAATTCGGGATTGGTATCGCATTGGGTGTAGGCGGTGGTTGGTTGCTGCTGCAGTTAATTAATCGTCTTTCGATTGCGGGCGGTTTGTATCCGCTGCTGGCCGTTAGCGGCGGCATTATGCTTTACGCAATTTCCGGTGCTATCGGCGGCAGNNTGTATTTTGACCGTGTATGTATGCGGATTATTAATAGGCAACCGTCCGATACGCAACCGCCACGGCATTTTGCATATGTTTGATGGCCTTGCATGGTTGAGCCAAATCGGGATGTTTTTGGTGTTAGGGTTGTTACTCACGCCTAGCCAGCTTTTACCCATTGCGGTTCCTGCACTTTTGCTGTCATTGTGGATGATTTTGTTTGCACGCCCTTTGTCGATTTTTGTCGGATTGCTGCCATTTCGCAGTTTTAATTGGAAGGAGCGCACGTTTATTTCCTGGGTGGGTTTGCGTGGTGCTGTGCCAGTTATTCTTGCCGTATTTCCGTTAATGGCAGGTTTGGAAAATGCGCAGCTATTTTTCAATGTTGCTTTCTTTATAGTATTGGTATCCCTGTTGGTGCAAGGTACGACCTTGGGGTTGGCTGCAAAAAAAGCCAATGTGGTAGTTCCTGCGATACCTTCGCCATTTTCGCGCGCGGGATTGGAAATTCATGTCACCAGTCAGTGGGAATTATTTATTTATAAGTTGGGTGCAGAGAAGTGGTGCATAGGCGCTGCATTGCGCGAATTGCATATGCCCGGAAATACCCGTATCGCCGCATTGTTTCGCGATAAAGAGTTGTTCCACCCCTCTGGAAGTACCCGTTTAATGGCCGGCGATATGCTTTGCGTTATTGGTCATGATTATGATTTGCCTGCCCTCGGGAAGTTATTTAGTGAAGCACCCAAGCGCACACTGGATTTAAGTTTCTTTGGCGATTTTATTATCCAGGGTGATGCCGAGTTGCGTGATTTGGCGATGCTCTACTCATTGGATATGAAAGGCTACGAGGAGCATAAAACCCTCGGCGATTTGATTACGCAAATGGTCGGCGGCAAACCGGTTGTGGGCGACCAAAGCGAGTGGAGCGGAATGCTTTGGACGATTGCCGAAGTTGAGGGTAATCGCGTGCGCAAGATTGGGGTAAAACAATCCACTAAAAAGCAGGCTGTAGCGAGTGAAAAATAGAGAAGCCTATGTTCGATTTGCATAAGTCATCGCTCGTGCAGACGCGTGCACTTATTGATGGTAAATGGTGTGCTGCCGATACGCAGAAAACGTTTGCGGTAAAAAATCCCGCAACCGGTGAGGTTGTTGCGCAAGTTGCCGACTTGGGTGTTAATGAAACCCGGAGGGCAATAACTGCGGCGGCGCGATCTCAAGCCACATGGGCGAAAAAGACAGCAAAAGAACGCAGTCAGTTATTACGCGGGTGGTTTGATCTTGTAATACAGCACCAAGAAGATCTTGCACAGATTCTGACCCTTGAACAAGGCAAGCCCTTGGCTGAGGCGCGTTCGGAAATCGCTTACGGCGCAAGTTATATCGAGTGGTTTGCTGAACAAGCCAAACGCATTTATGGTGATGTGATTGCGCCGCCCAGTGCCGATCAGCGTATTTTGGTAATCAAGCAACCGGTTGGTGTTGTCGCCGCTATAACTCCCTGGAATTTCCCCTGCGCAATGCTCGCACGTAAGATTGCTCCAGCACTGGCGGCCGGTTGTACCATTGTTGCTAAGCCTGCATCAGAAACTCCATTATCCGCCTTAGCCATAGCATTTTTATCCATGGAAGCGGGTATTCCTGCGGGTGTTATTAATATCGTCACGGGCACTGATTCAGCTGCTATCGGTGCAGAATTAACGGGTAATCCGTTAGTGCGAAAATTGTCGTTTACGGGTTCGACCGTTGTAGGAAAGCAATTGATTCAACAATGCGCTGCCGATGTAAAACGTATCACGTTGGAATTGGGCGGCAATGCCCCTTTTATTGTATTTGATGATGCAGATCTTGATGCTGCCGTTGCTGGAGCAATGGATTCCAAATTTCGCAACGCTGGGCAGACCTGTGTTTGTGCGAATCGTTTTTATATTCATCGCTCGGTGTACGCCCAATTCAGTGAAAAATTAATTGTTGCGATGAAAGCGCTTTCGGTAGGCAATGGCGCGGATGTGAGCGTTAATCTTGGGCCGCTAATCTCTGCAAAGGCGGTTGATAAGGTCCAAACACTCGTTGATGAAGCTATCAGCAAAGGTGCGCATATTGGTTATCAGGCCACACTTGACACGGCTTCTGTCGAGCAAGGTTATTTTTATCCCCCTACTTTATTGCTGAATGTCGCGCCTGAGTCAGAATTGACCTGTCAGGAAATTTTTGGCCCGGTAGCGGCTTTGATTCCATTTGAGACGGATGAAGAGGCAATCTATTTGGCGAATAACACTGAATTTGGTTTGGCGAGCTACTGTTATACCCGCGATGCAAAACGTATAAACAATCTCTCGGATATGTTGGAGACTGGCATGTTGGGAATTAATACTGGCCTCATATCCAATGAGATGGCACCTTTTGGTGGCATTAAACAATCTGGTTGGGGCAGGGAAGGTTCGCATTATGGAATCGATGATTATGTAAACATAAAATATCTGTGCGAACGTTTTTAAGTCTTCCCTGTTTATCCCTTCGCTCGCTACATCTGCACCACATTTGTGCTTCTTGAAAGTCTGCTCATAGCAAAATTCTGAATCGTTACTAGACTTGAATATATCTGTTTTCCTATTTGATATATCACCATAGAAAATTAGCGACGAGGTTTACCATGTTTGGCTGGTATCAAGGATTAAGTTTACGCTGGAAGCTCATGCTTCCATTGCTCCTGTTGGTTGCCCTGGTGTTGTATATGGGGCTGCACGCTATTAGCACAAGTAAAATGCTGGGCGGTAATGCTTCGACTATTGCCAAGGTTAATTTGCCGGAAATTCAGCTGCTTATTCAGGCGGATCGCGATCTTTATCAAGCCATGCTTGCCGAACGAGCGCTGTTGCAGCTTGATAGTTCTACGCATCAAAAACTGTTTGCTGAGCAAAGTGAAAACGCCCAGCAAGCATTGGATCGCGTTTACCAATCACTTGATATTTCCAATACGNNACCCGCCGCTACAATGCGTGGAAAATTCAGTCCGCTGAAGTGCTCAATGCGGTGCGGTTATCTGATGACTTCAGCCGTGCAACAGCACTACAAAAATCCTATGGACCTGCAGCCGACGCGTTTGAACATTTGCGTACTTATATTGATGAATTGCAAGAGCAGCGTTTGGTAGATGTTGAGCATTTCACTGTCGAGATCGACGAGAATCAGGAGAGCAGTTCGGCGCAATTGCTGGCATTGGTGGTGATCGGGACCTTGGTTAGTTTGTTGGCGGCTTACTTCTTGCCGATATTGGTCGCTAATCAAGTGCGCCAAATCAGTCATCGCATTCAAAATATTGCGGAGGGCGATGGTGATTTAACAGTGCGATTGCCCGTAAATACTAATGATGAACTGGGCCAACTTGCCACCAACGTCAATCAATTTATCGAAAAACTGCAGCGCATTATTGGCAGTGTATTACTTAATACAGCAGAGGTTTCTAAAGCGGCGGAATCCTTGTTGGTGGTGTCCAGCAATAGCCAGCGCGCTGCGGATGATCAATGTCATGCAATTACCATGGTCGTTACTGCCGTAAATGAATTGACCATGGCGATTCAGGAAGTTGCGCGCAATACCAGCAATACTGCGCAAAATACTAAGGAGGCAACGTTAATTACTGATCGCGGGCAAAAACGTATTCATCTCGCGGTCGAGCGTGTGCAGGGGTTGGCCGTACGCATCAGTGAAACTGCAGAGTTTATGCTGCAGTTGGGGAGCGAGGCGAAAAATGTAACCTCGGTTATTGATGTTATTCGCGGTGTTGCAGAGCA
>DQHS01000043.1 GCA_003524365.1 Cellvibrio sp.
GCTAACGATGTCAACGTCGGACAAGTCGTGCTTGGCAGCGTTCTGGCTTGGGTGATTCCCTGGCTAACCCAAGGTTTTTGGCCGGAATCCCTGCGCTTACGCCACCCGCTGGTGCTGGTGAAATTTGTGCTGGTAGTGTTCTGGGATATCCTCATCGCTAACCTGATTCTGGCGGTACGCATCCTCGGCCCCATCAACAAACTGCAACCCGCCTTTATGCAGGTGCCGCTCGATATCCACCACGAATTCACCATCACCCTGTTTGCCAGCACCATCTCACTCACTCCCGGCACAGTGTCGGCGGATCTGAGTCTGGATCGTCGCTACCTGCTGGTGCATAGCCTGCACGTCACCGATATAGACGCAGCCATCGCTGAAATGAAACAGCGCTACGAAGCCCCGTTAAAGGAGGTATTTGAATGCTCACCACAGCCATAAGCATCGCCATGTTGCTGCTCGGTATCGCCATTGCCCTCAACCTCTGGCGCCTGATACTCGGCCCCTCGCTGCCCGACCGCATACTCGCGCTGGACACCATGTACATCAACGCCATCGCGCTGCTGGTGTTGTTTGGCATTTATCAGGGCAGCATGTTGTATTTCGAAGCAGCGCTACTCATCGCCGTGATGGGTTTTGTCGGCACAGTTGCGCTCAGCAAATACCTGCTGCGCGGTGACATTATTGAATAATGAAAAGTTGAATAAGGGGGATTTATGTCTGTTTCGCTCGACTCTACATTACTTGAAGGCCTAATCAGCTTTTTCCTACTCGTCGGCGCCGCCTTCGCGCTCATCGGCTCCATCGGCCTGATGCGCCTGCCGGACTTTTACCTACGTCTGCACGGCCCCGCCAAAGCCACCACCTTGGGGGTGGGCGGCATCATCATCGGTTCGGTCATTTTCTTCTCCACGAAAGGCGATGGTTTGAGCCTGCATGAATTACTGATCGCGTTATTTCTATTTATCACCGCGCCAGTAAGTGCGCACATAGTCGCCAAAGCGGCGCTGCATTTGCGCTTGGAGGCAGTGGAGCGGACGCGGGGGAAACCGTGGAAGTAGTGATTGGTAGGTTGGGTCGGGTCGCGTAGGCAGCTATGCCCAACAATTCGCTTTGCAAGGTTTGCTCACAAGGCATACAATAATTTGCGACAAATTGTCGCGTATTGCGACTAACTATGCCAATTAACCACACGGCGGATAAAACATGGCTATCAGTGTACGTTTGGATGAAACCTTTGTTGAAGAGGTGCAAATCCATGCCGAAGCGGCAAAACGCTCGGTGCCCAAACAGATTGAACATTGGGCGGAAATTGGCAAAATCGCGGAAGACAACCCCGATCTAACCTACGCCTTTATCAAGGATGCGCTGCTGGCAACAGCCGAAATCAACGCAGGAAAAGCGACCAAATATGTCAGACGCAGCAAATCCTCAAATTGAGATTTACGAATCTCCCACGTTCAAAAAAGCCTTCAAGCGCCTGAGTGAAGCTCACAAAGATCTGGTTGATGACGAGATAGGCAAAATCGAACAAAACCCCGAACTGGGCGAACGCAAAAAAGGCGATCTCGCCCACCTGTGGGTACACAAATTCAAACTTGACGGCAGGGAAACCCTGCTCGGCTATTCCTGGCAAGCACAGCGGCTGGAGCTATACCTGCTCAACCTTGGGCCGCACGAAAATTTTTATTACGAATTGGCCGTGGCAGCGCAGGAAGCCAAGGCTGCTGTAGCGGAAGGGCGTTTTGTCACGGAGTCCATTGCCGACCATATGCGCAGAATCAGCGACGAGAAATAAGTTCATGATCAGGTTTATAGAGTAAGTATTTAGCTGAGTTAGTCGTTAAAACTGGATGCCTGTTTTACTGAACTTCGGCATTCCTGTAAGCAAATAAAAAGGAAAACAAGGAATGCAATTTATTACTAATGGTCCCGATATTCCCGATGCGCTATTGCAGGCACATGAGGAGGGACGCGTGGTGTTTTTTTGCGGAGCAGGTATTTCCTACCCCGCTGGGTTACCGGGATTTCAGGGTCTTGTAGAACAACTCTATGCACTGATTGGTACGTCACCTAACGAGATTGAGCAGGAGGCTTTCAAGAAGAAGCAGTTTGATGCCACGCTCGATTTATTAGAGCACCGTATTCCTGGGCGGAGATTAGCGGTGCGCAGTAAACTTGCCGAAGTTTTAAAACCGAAGTTACGTCGCAAAGGCGCTATTGATACACATACAGCCCTGCTAAGGCTGGCGCGCAATCGTGAAGGTATGCTGCGCCTCGTCACTACGAACTTTGATCGTGTGTTCCATGTTGCAGCTAAGCGCATAGATCAGTCGTTACAAACCTATGCTGCTCCGATGTTGCCTATTCCTAAAAATAGTCGCTGGGATGGGCTGGTTTGCTTACATGGATTGTTACCTGAAAAAACAGATGAAACCGCTCTCAATCGGCTAGTGATGACCAGTGGCGATTTCGGTCTAGCCTACCTTATCGAACGTTGGGCAGCCCGTTTTGTAAGCGAATTGTTCCGCAATTATGTTGTGTGTTTTGTGGGTTACAGCATTAACGACCCAGTGTTGCGCTACATGATGGATGCGCTGGCAGCAGACCGAATGTTAGGTGAAGTTACACCTCAGGCCTGGGCTTTGGGTGATTATGAGCCGGGGCATGAGCACCTCAAGACGATAGAGTGGGAAGCCAAAGGCGTCACACCCATTCTTTATGAAGTTGCCACAGGCAGCTTCGACCATTCTGCGTTGCATAAAACCTTGCAAGTATGGGCTGACACTTATCGTGATGGTTTTCAAGGCAAGGAGCGCATTGTTGTGAATCACGCGTTGGCGCGGCCATCGGCGAGTACCCGGCAAGACGATTTCGTTGGCAGGATGTTATGGGCTTTATCGGACGAGTCCGGTGTGCCCGCTGAACGGTTTGCCGATTTTAACCCTGTACCTTCGCTGGATTGGTTGGAGGCTTTTTCGGACGAGCGCTTCCAGCACAGTGATCTTGTGCGTTTCCGAGTCTCTTCCCATAGAGAAATAGACGAAAAGCTGCGATTCAGTTTGATACGCCGTCCCGCACCCTATGATTACGCTTCTTGGATGGCCTTGGTTTCACGCGGTGTTAATTCCTGTCGCTTGGATCAGGTAATGCATCATTTGGCGCGCTGGCTAGCGCGTCATTTGGGTGACCCCAAATTGGTCATTTGGATTGCGCAACGAGGTGGACAGATACATGAACACTTGCATTGGTGGATCGAGCATAAATTACATGATGTTGCGACCAAAGAACGTGAGGGGAATGTTGCCGAGTTAGATGCAATCCGTGCGCAGGCACCGAATGCTATTCCAAGTCCATTGATGCGAAAATTGTGGCGCTTGATACTTAGTGGTCGAGTGAAATCACCGTGGCGTCATGCGGATCTACATAGCTGGAAAAAGCGCTTAAAACGAGATGGGTTGAATACAATCCTGCGTCTTGAATTGCGTGACTTGCTTGCTCCACAAATAGTTATAAGGGAACCATTTCGCTGGCGTAATGAAGTGGCAAGTAAGGATGAGCCAGTACACATTAAGCAGTTGGTGGAGTTGGAGTTGGTATTGCACGCCAGTGATGTACATTCAGAACTGTGTAGCTTTGTTGATGACATCTGGGTTTCTGTTTTGCCACTACTAATGGAGGATTTTCAGTCACTCTTGCGCGATGCACTGGATTTACTTTGTGAGTTGGATGATTCCGATGATTTTTCCTATTTTTACATTCCATCCATCAGCCCTCACGCACAGAACCGAGGATTTCATGATTGGGTCAGTTTGATTGAGTTAGTACGTGAAGCGTGGCTTGCTCTTCGTAAGATTGATAACGCTCGTGCAACGCAAATTGCTCAGTCATGGTTCGACTTGCCCTATCTCTCTTTTAAGCGACTTGCATTATTTGCTGCCAGCCAAGAAGGCTGTGTTGCCCCTGAGCAATGGGTGGCATGGCTTTTAGCGAATGAATCAAGGTGGTTGTGGCATATAGGTACCAAGCGGGAGATGTTCCGGCTCTTGATGCTACAGGGACACCATCTGACGGATGCTACTCAGGCACTGTTGGAGTCCGCTATTTTAGCTGGCCCGCCGCGCGCAATGTATCGAGATGATATTGAGCCTAATCAATGGCTCCAATTAGTGTCACACACGGTATGGTTGCGTCTGGCTAAATTAAATAGTGTTAACGGGCTGATATTGGGAGGCGTCGCCCAAGCACGGCTGACAGAGTTAGTCTTAGCTAATCCACAATGGCAGTTAGCAGCTAATGAGAGTGATGAATTTTCGAGCTGGATGAGTGGAACTGGTGATCCGGATTACATCGACAATCGGGTTTTCGATATCGCCCCCCGAAAGCGGGACGAATTGGTGCAATGGTTAAGAAAACCGAAATCTGAAGAGCGATTTGGTAACGCGGACACGTGGCGCGATGTTTGTCGTACGCGCTTTTTTCACAGCTTTCTGGCATTACGTGATTTGATGCTTGAAGGCGAATGGCCAGCAGAGCGATGGCGCGAGGCACTGCAAACATGGAGCGAGAAAAACTTTAAATCACGCTCATGGCGTTATGTTGCGCCGATGCTTAAATCTATGCCGAATGAAATATTCCTGAGCATTATTCACGGAGTTTCTTACTGGATTGAGTCTACTTCCGAATCGATTGTTTGTAATGACACTATTCTGCTAGAGCTGTGTAAACGTGTATTGACACTTCCACTCGACGCAGATGCTGGCGCGCGTCAATTCCGCAATGGTGTCGAAATTTATAATCCCGTTAGTTCCGCGATCAATCATCCTGTTGGACATATTACCCAAGCGCTTATCAATCTCTGGTTAGAGCAGCATCCGAATGACAATGATTTATTACCAGGCCAGATCAAGTTGTTCTTCACAGAACTATGTGATGCTAGTGTGGAGCGCTTCCGTCATGGGCGGGTATTGCTCAGCTCAAATTTAGTTGCCCTTTTTCGGGTAGATCGGCATTGGACGGAGCAGCATTTACTATCATTTTTTAATTGGAGTAATCCAACTGAAGCACAGGCAATGTGGGAAGGCTTTCTGTGGTCGCCACGTTTATATCAACCATTGTTGGTTGCACTCAAGGAACAGTTTATTGAGACCGCGAGCCATTACGAAGAGTTAGGTGAGCATCGCCAACAGTTTGCAGTGTTCCTGACACATGTAGCGCTTGAAACTGTAGAAAAATATACACCTGAAGATTTCAGACTTATGCTCGATGCTTTGCCTCAGAACGGATTGGAGGAGTCGGTACGTGCGCTTTTCCATGCTCTTGAAGGCGCCGGTGATCAGCGCGAAGATTATTGGAATAATCGGGTAAAACCCTTCTGGCAAAACATATGGCCAAAAGTTCGAGATTTAGCCACTCCCCAGATTGCAGAATCATTGACCTTGCTCGTGATTGAAGCTCGTAATCAATTCCCAGCTGCATTGAAGCAGGTTCAGGGTTGGTTGCAACCCATAGAACATCCTGACTACATTGTACATCGTCTGTACGAATCGGATTTGTGTAGTAGATATCCGGCAGACGCATTACAGTTGCTAAATGCTGTGATAGCTAACTTACAGTTGAGGTTTGATGAACTCGGACAATGTTTGGATCAGATTAAACAGGCAAATCCACAGCTTGAAAATGATCCTAGATACCAAAGACTTCGAGAATTTTTCCTTAGATATTAGAGAAATAGAACAAAAAAACAGGACAACCACTCAATTACATTACACCGCTGGAATAGATCATGTTGCATATCCACCCCAACATCTTTCTTAATAAGAAGTTCGAAGGAATTCCACTATGAAAATAGTTTCCGTTTTATCGTTTTGTGTGCTGTTTTTTACAAACATGACATTCGCTGACGAGCCTCTGCCGGAGTTGGAAATTAAAAAAATCGAAGAGGGAGTTTATTTGTACACCGCTTACGAAAAAGTCGAAAGCTGGGGGCTTGTTGGCTCTAACGGATTAGTCGTGCTTGATAACAAAGACGCTTACCTGATTGATACACCTATTTCAGCCAAAGACACTGAAGTATTAGTGAAATGGATTGATGCGCAGGGCTTTACCGCTAAGGCAAGTATTTCCACACATTTCCACAGCGACAGTACTGGGGGTATTGCATTTCTCAACTCAAAGTCCATTCCAACTTATGCCTCCAAGCAAACTAACAAGTTGCTTAAAAATAAAGGCGAAGCACAAGCCACCCATTCGTTTACCAAAAATCCCTTTTGGTTAGTCAATAAAAAAATAGAAGTGTTTTATCCCGGTGCTGGTCACACTTCAGATAATGTCGTGGTGTGGATACCAGAGCAAAAAATTCTATTCGGCGGCTGTTTTGTGAAACCCGAAGGTCTCGGCAATCTTAGCCATGCGGTAATAGAAGAATGGCCTGCGTCTGCTGAAAAACTTATCGCTCGCTACGGCACCGCAAAACTGGTGGTGCCGGGGCATGGCAAAGTTGGCGATGCTTCATTCTTAGACAAAACCAAGCAGCGTGCACTTGAAGCGCTTGCAGTGAAAAAGTGAATATCGAAAAAGGAGCGAGTAATTAACACCAACAAAAAACTCAACTAAATCGAATTCGCCGCGAGCGATTTTCCTGCAAAAAAACATTTTTAAACTCACACGGACGATGAACTATGCTCGACATTATTCACGCTGAAGTCGCTGACGCTGAAAAAATTATTCAGCTACAACGTCTTGCTTACCAATCGGAAGCGAAGCGCTATAACGATTGGTCATTGCCCGCACTCACCCAAACTGTTGAATCTTTGCAGACCGAATTTGCGCAGAAAATTATTTTAAAAGCAGTAGAGGGCGGTGAAATTGTCGGTTCGGTCAGGGCGTTTATGCAGCAGGATATTTGCAACATCGGCCGTTTAATAGTCCACCCGCAGCACCAGCGCCAAGGTATTGGTTCGCAGTTGTTACGCAGCGTTGAAATTCTGCACCGGCACGCGCGGATGTTTGAACTTTTTACGGGCAGCAAAAGTCTGGACAATATTCGCCTTTATCAAAAACACGGTTATACCATTAGCCACCACCAACAGTTATCGCCCAGCGTGGAGTTGGTCTTCTTACAAAAAACAGCACAGGAGCGGCCATGAACACCCACGAAAAACTCAACTACGTCGAATTCGCCGCGCGCGATTTACCGGCAACCAAAACCTTTTTCTCCGCCGTATTCGGTTGGGAATTTATCGATTACGGCCCTGAGTACAGCGCATTTTCTAATCAGGGTTTGGATGGTGGTTTTTATAAAGCGGACATGTGCAGCCAAACCAGCAATGGCGCTGCGCTGTTGGTCTTTTACAGCGCTGATATTCAAGTGACTTTGCAAAAAGTGATTAACAACGGCGGCGCAATTATTAAACCGTTATTTGATTTCCCCGGCGGTTGCCGGTTTCATTTTACCGAACCGAGTGGTAATGAGTTTGCGGTGTGGTCGGAAGCAAAAATTTAATTCAGTCCGGTAAGTTATTGATTTACTATTCACCCTTGATGATTCACAACCAGGAGTTGTTACTATGAAAAATATCACTCGCGGATTAATGTTATTGGCTTCTGTGGCAGTGTCCTTATCTGCAGCGGCAGAGCCAGCCAAGTTCAGTTTAACCAGCACCGATATTACCGCTGGCAAACATATGAAAAAAGCGCAGGAATTTAACGGTTTTGGTTGCACAGGCGACGACCTATCGCCACAACTTTCCTGGTCGGGTGCACCTGCAGGCACAGTGGCTTTTGCTATTACTGCTTATGACCCGGATGCACCAACCGGTAGCGGTTGGTGGCATTGGCAAGTGGTGAATATTCCTGCGGAGGTCACCAGCCTTGCCGCCGGTGCCGGTAAATCCGATCAAACTGCAATTCCAAAAGGCAGCCAGCAGATTGAAAACGATTATGGTGTAGCCGGTTTTGGTGGCGCTTGTCCTCCACAAGGCCACGGTGTGCATCGTTATCAATTTACCGTGCATGCCCTGTCAAAAAAATTGGAGCTGCCTGCCAATACCTCAGGTGCTTTGACCGGTTATATGATCAACGCCAACTCGTTGGCGTCCGGCACTATAGAAGCTTTGTATAAACGCGATTAACACAAGCAGAGCAGTCCAAAGCACCGATCTCATTTAGTGCAGGGTAATTATCGTGTGCTTTGGACTGCTCTCTTGCGTATCAAGGTTGTTAACACTAATTCTGCTCCGTGCTGGTAAACGAGTGACCGATGATCCTCCTTTAACATCACGCCACTCGTCTACCTTGCGTTTCATCTCATGCTTGGCTGCCTTTCGTTTAGCCTTTTCCGTTTTTTCATGCACGCCACCTTTGCTCATAATGGGATGAAATGCATGGCCGTTGCGCCGTTCCTGTTTCTTACCTTTTACGGTCTTGTCTTCTTGCTGGTTGGGCATCTGATTGCCTCCTGTTAACTGGCTAGTAAAAACCACTCTGGATTGTTCGCCGCTTTTAAGCGGCGTTTTGCTTTTGCGTCGTTGGCGATGACTTCATCCTTTTATACACAAGACTTGTTTGAGGGTGTGAACCACCTCTATCAAATCCGATTGGTTGTGCATAACCTCGTCAATGTCTTTGTATGCCGCAGGGATTTCGTCAATCACTGCTTTATCTTTGCGACATTCAACGCCTTTGGTTTGTGCGATTAAATCCTCTTTGGTAAACGCATGACGTGCGGCAGTGCGGCTCATTTTTCTACCGGCACCGTGGGCGCAGGAGTAAAATGAATCTGCATTGCCTTTTCCGCGCACGATAAAAGATTTAGCGCCCATGCTGCCGGGAATAATTCCCAGCTCATCTTCGCGTGCACTAATGGCTCCTTTCCGTGTGACCAATACGTCAGCGCCGAAATGATGTTCGCGACTCACATAATTATGGTGGCAGTTAATCGCGTGGCGATCAGCCTGAAACTTGGGTAAAAATGGCGCTATTGCACGCAATACCAAACCCATAATTTCATTGCGATTTAAACGCGCATATTCCTGTGCCCAATTTACCGCCGTTACGTAATCCACAAAGTGCTCACTGCCATCGGTGAAATAAGCCAAATCTTTATCGGGCAAATTGTGAATATGTTTGCCCATATCTTTTTTGGCGAGGGCGATAAAATACTGCCCAATCGCATTGCCTATTCCACGGCTGCCAGTGTGCAGCATGATCCACACGTCTTTATTTTCATCCACACAGACTTCAATAAAATGATTGCCGCTACCGAGTGTGCCCATTTGTTTAGTCCAAATGGTGTTCGGTTGTTTTAACATCTTCATCACTGTGGGATGCTTTTCAAAAAGCCACTCCACACCGGCTGCCATTTGTTTACACGCACTTTCACGAATGCTCACCGTTTTATGCGCATGTAAACCTACGGGCACTGCGCGTTCGATCGCACTGCGCATTGCGGCGAGGTTATCCGGCAGTTGCGATGATTTAACCGAAAGCCGCACCGCACTCATACCGCAACCAATATCCACACCCACTGCAGCGGGAATAATGGCATTTAACGTGGGTATCACCGCGCCTACGGTTGCACCAATACCTAAGTGCACATCGGGCATCGCCGCTATATGCGAATGAATAATTGGCAATTCGGCAATTTTTTTCAGTTGCGTCAGCGCCTCATTATCAATATCGCGGGTGTAAATTTTTACGGGTTTAAAACCATTTCCGGCATTTTTGTTTAATTCGATTTTTACAGGCATAGAAATCCCTTAAGTGACTTTTTTGAGAAATCACTTTGCTTTACAAAAAAATGAAACCTTCGAGCTGGCTTTTAAAATCGCAGAAAATAAAAAGCCCCGATTAGTTTCCTAATCAGGGCTTTCGTGTTGCGCCTGACTGGAAGGTTTTGTTATCACCTTCCAAGTCTGAGTACTCAAAAGGTTTTTAGCGGTTGGTATAGTTCGCGTAAGTCATAATTGAGTACTCCATAAGTTGTGACAAACAAGTTGTCGGGTTGAAAAGCAAAGTGTTTTTAGCACCTTGGAAATTGGTCGCGATAATACGCCGTTTTTTTGAGCTGTCAATAAAGGGTGTATAACTATTTTTAGAAACTCTGTGGGCGCTCTTAACGATTTATTAAGTTTGTTGCCGAATAATTCTCAATGCATTCAATCTATTTAACCTCATACCCACTCAACCCCCCAATTGCCTCCAACGCCAACTGCGCCGTAT
>DQHS01000075.1:0-6583 GCA_003524365.1 Cellvibrio sp.
AGTGACAATACTGAGGGTATCGGCGCCGTTGTAGTTGGATGTAGGGGTGTAGGTGAGCGTGGCAAGGGCGGTATTGATATTGGCTACTGTGCCGGTAAATACCAGAGTCGCATCATTGGTGCCATCGCCCGTCGTGAAAGACAAACCCGCCGTACCCGCGAGGGTGAGCACACCATTGGTCACACTCAGGGTGACTTGCACATTGCTGGAAATAGCATCGGCATCGGCGATCTGGATTTGGTTGCCATTGCCGCTGCTAAAAACCAGCGCTGTGTCTTCATTGGTTGCTTGCGCGCCCGGCACTGTATTGACGGGCGCATCGTTGGCGCTCGCCGAAATCACAATATCAAACTGATCCGGCGTAGCCGATTCAAGGCCGGTGTTATCAGTCGCGTACAGTTTGATCGAAATCGTACCTGCATCCGCATTCGTGGGGATACCGCTGAAGGTGCGGCTGGCCGAATCAAAACCCAGCCAACCGGGCAAGGGACTGCCGTCGGCCAGGGTAGCGCGATAACTGGTGATAGAACCACCGACATCCGGGTCAGCAAATACCGGTGAGGCCTCGTTGTAAGCCGGGAATTGATAGGTGAATTGGGTAAAACCGGAGGCCACCTGATTGGCAATCGGGTTCACCACGAAAGGCGCTTCAGCGAGGTTATTGACCGTTAAGTCAAAATCATCAAAGACACTCTCACCATTACCATCGATGGCGGTCACGCGTATGCTGACGGTCCCCACATTGCCGTCATCGGCAGTGCCACTGAATGTACGAGTCGCCTGATTAAACTGCAGCCACGCCGGTAGCGGGCTGCCATCTACCAGCGTAGCGCTGTAGCTCAGGTTGTCGCCATCTGGATCATTAAAGGTATTACTGGGAAAACTGTAGTTGAGTGCAGTCCCCTCGGTGACACTTTGATTGGGAATGGCATTGGCAACCGTGGGCGCGGCGTTAATGCCATCACTATTGGCGATCCGCAAGGCCAGCTCGCGCCCTGAATCACCATTACCGTTTTCCAAATAGACGCCATTATTGTAGGAGTTACCCACCTGATAAGCTGCCTTTATCAGACCATCAGTGCCGGTGGAGGTGACGCGTATCCAGTAGACGGTATCAACCGTTAAATTGGTTTCAGCAAAATTAAAATTGACCCACTGAAAAGTAACGGTGAGGCTGGCCGATGACACAGTAGCGCTGGCGATCACGCCGCCATCCCAACCATTACGCAATTGAACGGTAATGGTTTGTGCGGCAGCGGCTGGGTCTTTCAATAACTGAATGCTGATTTGANNTCCCGCCCGAATACTGAATAGACTGGCCGACATTATTAGTACTACTTACCGTCGCCTGGTTATTGGCGGCCGCAATATTGACGTAAACAACATCCGCTAAAGCGCCCTGCCACTCCATTGTCTCGTTAGCCGCAAACAGGGATTCAGTCTCTATAGCGCCTATTTTTTCTTCCAGTACCCAATCCGCATTCGCGTGGCTATTACCAGTCAGGTCATTACTGGCTGCCACATCGGCGCCGGTCAAATCACTTAGCTGACGCAGGAAGTTCAGGCCGCTTTGGTTGGCCGCCAGATCACAGCCGTAGAGCAGAATATCGGCTTCATCACCCAATGCTGCTTTCCAAGCCGCTAACTGCTCGGTGTATTGCGCGATGTTTTGTTCGTTCAATACCACAGAACCGAGCTGGAGGTTGCCGGCGACGCCGTGGGAAATCACATGAATGGCGCTAATGCCGGAGGCACCAGTAAGGTAGTCGCTGATCTGGATAAGACCGTCTTTGCTGGCATCCAGATAAATGATGGCGGTGGAGCTGGCGTCGGTACGGCTGCGGATATCCTCAACCAGTGTTTGATAGTTATCGACTGCGGTGTCAACAAACACCAGGGTGGTGGCACTGGTAATAGTATTGGGGGCTATGTCGGCTTGGGGTTCCGGGTCGTCAGACTGGCTCGCCGCCATCAATGGCTCGGATGGCATGTAGATGCTGACCAGGTCAACCTGTTCCGCCGCCTGCGCCAAATACTGCCCGTCAGAATTGCCGTCATCAAAAACAGCAATATCGGCCGTAGCAGAAAACAGCAACCTCGGCTCAAGAGCTTCGATTAGCGGACGACGGTGACGCGGCGACTTGGACATGGATACCAATAGCTTTTTGTAACCTGAACCCATCTATTAATAGGGTGCAAGTGAGTTTTTATAGGCTGGTGAGAGCGACATCCATGAGATTTATGCACATCAACAATGCCATGTTGGTGCTGGTTCCCGCATAAATCCGGGCTTGAAACAACCTGTAGTTAACAACAGCCGGCCAAGCGGAAAAACATCAAAAAAATCTTATTTATCAAATATTAGCGGTTGTAAGGTCAAGGCAAATCTTACACCAATTTTGGCGCATTTATCATCTTGCGGTTACTTTTTAGGCAAATGTTCTATTAATTACGCTTTTATTACTATTTGGCTCTATGTGACGACCTAGGGCAGACTGCGTGTATCGAGCAAATTTAACGTGAGTCCGTCAAAACTGACGCGACACTTAAGCCCACTGGGTAAACGGTTGCCAGGGTTTGGAAATGCCAGCCGAATGCCAAAGGTATTACTCGGCCCATCAATTACCTGGTCAACCAGAATCACTTCTGCGGAGTAGCTGCGGTCGCCAACCCCCAAATCCGGCACTACACTGGCTCTCATTCCCGCCTTGACCTTGCCATAAATGCTCGCCGGGGCGAACACCTCTACCCGCAGCGGGTCCAACTGCGCCAGTTTCAACACTGGCTCAAAATCAATATGCTCGCCCGGCTCCTTGAACCGCTCCACCACTACCCCGTCAATCGGGCTAATCAAGGTGCGGCGCTGTAGATCCGCCAGCGCGCGCTTGTGTTCCAACTCAGCCTGACGCTTGCGGTCAAGGGCCTGTTGCAATTGCTGCTGGGCAATCGCCTGCTCGGTCTTGAGCTTGTCCAACTCGGAAAAAGAGGCGGCTTTTTTCTCGTAGAGGTCTTTCACCCGCGCCAAAGAGCGGCTGCTGAACTCCAGCGCTAACTGCTGGGCTTGTACGTCGCTGTTCAACTCGGCTTGCACGCGGCGCAACTCTGCTGTCGCCGCTTCTAAACTGGCATCCAGACGGGCCACCACATCGCCCTTTTTAACTGCATCGTTTTTATCGACCAATACTTCGCTAATCACGCCCTCGACCGCGCTGCTCATCTCCACCACGACAGAGGGTTCAATGCGGCAATTCAATTGTGCTGGCTCTTGCGTCTGCGCCAGTAGCTCACCGGCGAATAGCGCAATCGGTAGTGAAAATGCAAAATCTTTATACATGGTCAACTCGATATAAAAATACAAAGTGCTTATTACTATAGTTTAAAAAGCAGCTAAAGCTTAAAAAAAACCATTACGAAAAATGACGGATAAAAAGTTGCTGCAACGCGCGGTACCAGCGCTGTACCAGGGGTGCCGGTGGATGTCGAAAGCGCACATAGACGCGCTCCCCATAATGCCCGGACTGAACAAAATCGCGCAGTGCCAGATCCAACAGAAAGACTTTTTCCGTAACCCGTGTGCCTCCGGGCTGGCTGGCATCAACGGCCAAGCGCCCGCCACCTTGAGCACCCAACACCTGACTGGGTAAATCCTGGGTAGCAATAGGAGTTTCCTGCAACAACCGGGCACTGATCTGCTGCGCTGGATTGCTCACCAAGCGTACACTGACACTCTCAGTCGATTGGCGCACCAGACCTACTTCCTGCTGCAATAGTGCCGCGCGCGCGCGCACCACGTCCGGTTTTTCGATCAGTGCAAACTCATCGCCCTGACGCAGATAACTGCCCGGCAAATAATGCGCGCGAGTGATACGAAAAATTCCCGCCGATGGGCTGCGCACCACCAGATTCAGCACCCGCGTTTGCAGTAGCGCAATCTCTGCTTTAATGGAATTGATATCCTGCTCCAACAATTGCGCCTGCGGGCGATCATCCACCCAAGCCTGCTGGTAGCGCGCATCGTACTCACGCAGGCGCGCCTGTTGCGACATAAGTTGTGCCACTAGTGCCGGATTATGCAACCGCAGAACTTCCTGCCCTTCGCTGACTGGATCACCATTGTTTACCAATAATTGTGCTACCTCACCACTAGACTCCACTTTCACCCGCGCCTCATCGGGCAACCACAAAACCGCCTCTACCGAGGTGGATTGGGGCATGGGTACCGCAACCAGGACCAGTAACAACACTGACGCCCCCGCTGCGGTCACTCCCAATGCGCGTACGCGGGTTAATGCCAATTGTTTATCGCGCAGCAAATAGTGCAGCGCTTTTAAAGCGGGCCAGAGCAACTGGAAAAACAGCAACCAGCAGCCAACCACCAAACCCAGAGTCGGGAAATAGTTGGCAACCAGCATGATGATAAAAAACAACATAAATACGCGATACAAAAACGCGGCAATGCTGTAGCCGGTAAAAATCACTGCTTCGCGGGTATCGACGGCCGGAGAAAAAATCCCACTCACGCCATAGGCGTAGCGGCGCAATACATAACTAAATTGTTGATTGGCGCGCGTGCCGAGATTGGGCAAATCAAACGCATCGGTCAGCAGGTGATAACCATCAAAGCGCATCAGCGGATTACCGTTAAAAAACAGTGTAGAAACTCCACCGATGATCATGATGTTGTATAAAAAATCGCGCAGGAAACCATTGGGCAATTGCAGCCACAACAAGAGTGCGAGTGCGGCTAAAAATAATTCCACCGCCATGCCCGCCGCGCTCACCATCAAGCGCTGGCGCTTGGATTGAAAACCGGTTGCCGCACTCGCGTCTACGTAGGGCAGCGGTGTACCTACAACAAAAACCAAACCGCAATCATTGACTTGCCCGCCCCAAACTTTGGTGAATAATCCGTGCCCCAATTCATGCAGGACTTTAAAGCAGGGATAGGTTAGCCAGAGTACGAACAAATTCGACGGCGATAACACGCGATCCAAATGCCCCTGGGTGAGCTGCGTCCAATGAACCCCTACTTGCAGGAGTGCATAGCCCACCACCAGTAACCACACAATCCCCATAGTGCGCGATGCAAGCAAACGCGCGAGAGGCATGAGTTTATCGAGTACTTTATCGGGGTTGCCGAGCGGGATATTCCATGTGAGCGGGTTCATCAACAAACGCAGCCAGCGCTGTTGTTTTTTCTGTTCGCGCCGTGCAAATAATTCCTGGGTATTGGGGGGCAGATCGCACACCAATAAATCGGCGACATGAAGATATTGCAGCAAGTGAATTAAATCGTCGCGCGTGGGGATCTCTTCTTCCGCGCTATAAAATTCGGCATGCGCCGCTGAGGCAAGTATTTGCCCCAAAGAATTGCGCCCGTCCATTGCGGTAATCAGACGCCATGCAGAAGGCGTTAAACGATGGAAGCGGCCATTACTTTTATCTTGCAGGATGTACCAGCGCTCGCTGTTGTAATCGCGCCGCTGGATGTGGATATGACGCGGCAGGGACGGCCGCAGGGACTCAAGGCGCTGCCAGATGGGGTTGTCGGCTGGGGGATGATCAAGCATCGCCATCACCAGACACTGAGCCGCAGCCAGTACCAGAGTTCATGGAACCAGATCCAACCCAACGCACGGCGACCAACCTGCAATTTGCCGCTGCCGCTCATGCCGGGGCGCAGCGCAGCGGATTCAGTCACCAGTGCTGCATCTACACGGAAATAATTACGCCCTTCGCGCACCTCGCTGATGGGGGTAATGGTTTTTACCCGCAGGGTAAACAGCTCATTGGGCAAGCTGGTCAACTTCACCTCGCCCTCCTGCCCCACTTGCACGGCGGCAATATCGCGCTCATCGACAAACAACTGCACCAGAAAACCCGTCGCTGCCGCCACCTCAAATAATAGATCGCCCTGTTTTACCGGTGCACCCTGGGTTTGCGATATGTCATCCGACACTATGATCCCATCCATAGGAGCGACCAGTTGGGTACGCTCCAACTGCTGGTCAATCAGGCGCAGTTGAATACTCGCCTGCTCCATCTGGGCGCTGGCAATCGCCGCTTCCACCCGCAGGGAGTTGGCGAGTGCGGTATCGTAAGCCTGCCGATACTGTTGCACCTGGCTCGCCAGCTTGCGCCGCTCCAGGCGTAAATCCTCATCATTTAATTGCGCCAATGGCGCGCCCTTGGTGACCGCATCGCCGGGGCGCACAAGCACCTTGCCCAAATAGCCATCTTGCGGCGCGACTACCCAGTGTTTTTCAGTGGTTTGCAAACTGGCATCGGCCGATAAGCGATATTCCACCGGCACAAACAGCACCACCACAAACACCAGCAGCGCCGCGGCGATCAGCTTTCCACGCCAGGAATCTTCGCCCAACCAGCGCGATAACCGCTGTGCCAAACGCTGCTTAACACCGCGCCAGACACTGGCCGATGCCTGTTGCTGCAGTGCCAGAATGGCACTGGCAAATTGCAGGGATTGCTGCACAAATACGCGCTGCGCATTATCCAGCGCTTGTTGCTTGTCCAACTCGATGGTCAGCGCACCGATAATCGCGCCGCCTTTGCGCAGCAACAG
>DQHS01000075.1:6603-7358 GCA_003524365.1 Cellvibrio sp.
ACTCGTGTCGCCTGCAAAAAACCGGCGAGCAAATTCACCAGGCTGATCGCCATTTCCTGCAGGGAATTTTCTTTGAGCAAACTGGCGCTGAGCTGCAAAAGTGCTGCATCAATATCACTTTTTTCCAACACAGGTAATGCCGGCATGGGAACGTCAGGCGCTGTGGAGGTAGCCGCCACTTGTGCATGCTGATTCAATGCCGCTTGTTGTAAAAGAAATTGCAGCCAGAATTGGCCTAACTTGAGATTTTTTAAAATTGCCGGCAAGGCTTTTTTATCCGTGGAATCCAAACGAATAACCAACACACCCCACAGCTGATCATCCATTATCAAGGGTTGCCCAAGGACAAGCTGGTCATCCACCAACGTGAGATGCAACCGACCTTTACTCGCAACCTGCAATAGCGCTTCGCGTAGATTGGCATCCAACGATGCCCCTTGGGGCCATTTGGCAACGACTGCCGGAGCAGTTTCCGAGATCTGGGCAAGCATGGCAGCACTGACATTGCCAAGCATTTGGCATTGCATACTGAGCCAGATTTTTAATGAGGCTTTTAACGAGGCGCTGAGAGGTTGCATGGACGCTCTACGAATAGGTGTTGTGCAAAAAGTCTAGTTCTAAAAGAGACAATTTGTATAACAAAAGAAAATTATGATTATTTTTCTGCGGCGCAGGATAAAGCAAGGGTGAATATTGTGCCAGTCGATTATTTTCCTAGCGGTCCGGATTGCCCCTTACGCGCTTGCTGCAACACG
>DQHS01000098.1 GCA_003524365.1 Cellvibrio sp.
CTGCTGTGATAGCGACTAAAAAAGTGGTTGATGAGTTTCATAACGCAATTTGTGTACCAGCTAATAATTCATTTAGCCGTGCGTGACCGACAGCAATGGCTGCCAGTGGTTGCCATTTAACGAACTACCGCGCTTTTATCCCAATTGACGTAAGACTGAATGGCGAGAATGGTGCGATCCAAAAAGAAACCGATCAAACCAATCGTCAGCACCGCGACACAAATCCGGCTCAGCGATTCAGATGAGCCGTTCTGGAATTCATCCCACACAAATTTTCCAAGGCCAGGGTTTTGCGCAAGCATTTCGGCGGCGATCAATACCATCCACGCGATACCCAGTGAAATGCGCAGGCCGGTAAACATCATCGGAATTGACGAAGGCAACACAATTTTCATCACGTGAGTAAACCAGCTAAGGCGCAACACGCGGCTCACGTTAATCAAATCTTTGCTCACGCCTGCAACACCCACGGCGGTGTTAATCATGGTTGGCCAGAGCGAGCAGAGGGTGACGGTGAACATGGAGATGATGAAAGATTTTGAAAACAAGGGTGAGTCAGATACATACACGGCACTCACCACCAAGGTGATTAAAGGCAACCAGGCGAGCGGTGACACAGGTTTAAAAATTTGAATTAACGGGTTGAATGCCTGATAGAGGGGTTGGCTCAAACCAATCAAAATGCCGATGGGCACTGCAATCACGGTAGCGGCGAAAAATCCGCAGAGTACGGTGATCAAACTGGTTTGAATTTTATCAAAAAAAGTGGGGCGGCCGGAAAACTCACGCACACGGATTTCGGCATCAGGATTTTTTGCCAGCAATTCAGCATTGCGTTTTTCCTGACGCGCATAAAATTCATCTTCGCGCACATTTTCCGCGCGGTATTCGTCAATCAAGTTGTTCCATTGTTCGTACACTTGTTTGGGGCCGGGGAAATCGCCCAGTGACGTTTTAATGTTGGGTGCGCCTACATGCCAGAACAATAAAAATGCGAGCAGACCTATAAACGGAATTAAAACAGCGAGCACCATAGAGCGCATTTTTTCGGGAGATGGCATCTCGACGGTAATTTTTTTAAAGCGAGCGATTGCGTTGTTCATACAATTTCCTCTGGAGTGCGAGACCACTCGTTGGTGGTCTCGCTTTTTGTGTCATGCAATTAAACTAATTCAGGTTTGGTGCGTTTAGAGTTTTTCATCGCCTTTGATACCAATCGCAAACTGGTTCCGGTATTCATTCGGTTTGGTTGCATCAAATACAATGCTGTCAATGAACGTTGTTGCATTGGGTGAGCGCACGCCAGTGATTTTTTCCAGATCAGGGAAGTCGGTAGCTTTCATGGTGCCGTCTTCAATCAAGTCGGCAACTGCCTTGCGATAAATGTCTGGCATAAATACTTTCTTCGCCATGTCCATGTACCAGTTGTCTGGTTTAGCTTCCGGGATTTGACCCCAGCGACGCATTTGAGTCAGATACCAAACCGCATCCGAGTAGTGTGGATAAGTCGCGTTGTAGCGGAAGAACACGTTGAAATCAGGCTCTTTGCGAATATCGCCGCGCTCGTACTCAAATACACCGGTCATCGAGTTGGCGATAACTTTGTAGTCAGCACCGACGTAATGGCCGGCAGAAATCATTTTTGCCGCCGCAGAGCGATTGGCGTTGTCGTTTTCATCGAGCCATTTACCGGCGCGAATTAATGCTTTTACGATACGAATATGCGTGTTCGGATTTTTGTCGGCCCAGGCTTTGGTAACCCCGAATACTTTTTCAGCAACTTCGTTGCGAATATTACGGTCGGCGATTACCGGAACACCAATACCGCGAAACACGGCTTGTTGATTCCAAGGTTCGCCTACGCAATAACCGTTAATGGTGCCCGCTTCTAAAGTTGCTGGCATTTGTGGTGGTGGTGTTACTGAAATCAAAACATCGGCATTGATTTGGCCGGTGGTATCGCCTTTATGCGGTGCGTAGAAACCAGGTTTAATTCCCGCTGCTGCGAGCCAGTAGCGCAATTCATAATTGTGAGTTGATACCGGGAATACCATGCCTAATTGCATCGGTTTGCCCGCGTCTTTCATTTTTTGCACGACGGGTTTTAATGCATCGGCTTTAATCGGATGAACTGCTTTCCCATTTTCCATGGGAACATTTTTTTTCATTTGTTTCCAAATGTCGTTAGCAACAGTACAGGCGTTGCCGTTTAAATCCATGGTGAACGCGGTAACTATGTGTGCACTGGTGCCGAAGCCGATAGTTGCGCCTATGGGTTGGCCTGCGAGCATGTGGGCGCCATCGAGTTCGCCGGTAATCACGCGGTCAAGAATCACTTTCCAGTTAGCTTGTGCTTCCAGTTCTACACTCAGACCTTCGTCTTCGAAGTAGCCATTCTCATAAGCAACAGCGAGTGGAACCATATCGGTTAATTTAATAAAACCAAATTTTAAATTTTCTTTTTCTGCTGGGCCGGTTGCTGCTTGGGCTGAAGTGATTAATGAAAAAGTAGCAGCAAGTGCGAAAGTGGTTTTTGCTAAAGGCTTTAATAAGCGGGAAAATTTTTTCATTGTTGTGGCTGTTTCTTTCATCTCTGGCTCCTGGCGGTGGATACAAATAGCGTAAAAAAATGATGAATTTTTAAATCTGCTCGCGCTAAAAACGACTACGAAAAAATAAATTTGCAAACAAAAAAATTAAGAAAATTAAGTCGATGTAATGAATCAGTACAAACAGGTCTATTCAAACACTGTGCCAATATCGGAGGTGCACTTTAACGGCGCAGCAAAAAAGCCCTTATCGCCACCTTTCGTTTGGTTTTGCACACCAGTGGAACACGCAAAATGAGTGTGCGTTTTTTTAGTGCCTGTTTTCGTGGGCAAGCTGTGCGCTGGTAGATGTCGAATCAGTGGATTGATGCACTTGTTTTGCGCAAACGGGGTTTTCAGTTGCGGTGCGTGCTGAAATTGTGTCATCTGCAGGAATATTTTTGGCAGTGTGGAATGAGCAAAATTCTCTTGTAGCTCACGGGTTTAGCCCGATATTGGCGAAGCGCGGGGTGCGCGAATAGCACCTATACTCAAGCTAACTTATCGCCCCGCAGCGAGCCTGATAATCATGAACTCAACCGGTTTTTTAGTCGTATCCCTGTGTTTTGCGCTCTGTGCCTGTTCTTCCGTGGTGCAGAAAGTCCCTTTTTTAGCGGATACGGGGCCTTTGGCAAAAGAGCTATCGGGTGAGCTGATTCTGGGGCGGCCTTATCGGCCGGAAGAGTTACCTGAGGCGGATTTGTTCGGTTTAACGAAAGAAATGGAACACTTTGCCGAGACGGCTACCGCCGGTGCCTCGCGTAGCGATGCCAAAGCAGAAGCGCTCCACAAAGCGCTAATTACTTCTAGCAGTCTCGGTGGGCGCGGCATTACCTACAGCGCTTACGACACCATCACCGGTATTGATGCGTTCGAACGGCGCGAGGCAAACTGCATAAGCTACACGCTCTTGTTTGTCGCTATGGCGCGTCATCTGGGTTTAAAGGCCGAAGTGAACGAGGTGATCTTGCCGCCCACCTGGGATATGCGCGCAACGGATACCTATTTGCTGATGCGCCACGTCAACGCCAAGGTGTTTATGCCGCGCCCTAACAGAAGTTTTATTCGTGTCATTGGCACGGCGGATGTGAGCGATATAGTGGTCGATCTGGAAATGCGCCGCTTTCGACCGTACTACAAACAACAAATAATCGACAAGGATCTGGTGGCCGCCCAGTTTTATTCCAATCGCGGAATGGAGCTGGCAGCCGAGGGCGATGTGCGCGCGGGATTTTTGTATCTGCGCAAAGCCTTGTTGATGAGCCAGCAGGCGAGTTATATCTGGAGTAACTTCGGCAGTGTGTATCGTCGCCAGAAATTATTGCCAGAGGCTGAAGTGATTTACTTACACGGTTTAAGCATCAATCCGCGCGATTACAACATCATGCATAATCTTGCTGGCCTGTATACAGAAATGGGCAAGGTTGAGCAGAGCGAGTACTACCAAAAACGCGTGCGCGCCTATCGCAATGCCAACCCCTATTACATGTTCAAGCGCGCGGAAGAGGCCCTGGAGAAAGGTGATCTCAAGGAGGCATTGGTGCTGATTAAAAAGGCGATCAAAAAAGAGGGAAGTGAAGCGCGCTTCTATCGCCTCGCTGCTGATATTTATGACCAGCTCGGCGATAAAGAAAATGCCGAACACATGCGCGATAAGCTGTATCAGTTGAGCACGATTCGGTTTTGATTTTTACCGATTAACTAAATAGGCCATTTGAGTCTGTGCTGTAGAATTCAACAAACCACACACAAAAGGCGCATCCATTGTTTAAACACAATAGCTTTAGGGTAAGGCTCGCTCTGTGGTTTGGCGGCTTGTCATTGTTTACCTTGCTCAGCGTGGGTATTTACGCTGGCTTGCTCACCACCGCACAAATCAAGGTTACGGCGGGCGAATCCGTCTATGCCAATGCAATGGCTGCCGCCGAATTATTAGGCGCAAACCTGCGCGAGCGCGAGATGGAAATTGTATTGCTCAGTCAGGCCCCGCATTTTGTGCGCGGGGATTTAAGTAGCCCTGATCTGCTGGCGTCACTTGAGCGCCGCCGAATGCTGCGCAGTGAATTTGCATGGTTGGGTGTGGCAGATGTGACCGGCAAAGTGATTCAGGCCAGCGATAATATGCTCGTCAACGAATCTGTCGCACAGCGCCCCTGGTTTATTGCCGGATTAAAGGGCGTTTTTACCGGCGATGTACATGAAGCCTTGTTGCTCGCCAAACTCTTGCCGAATTCCGATAGCACTGAACCCTTACGCTTTATCGATTTCGCCGCACCCATCCGCAATAAAGAGGGGCAAGTCATTGGTGTGGTTGCTGCACATGCGCACTGGAATTGGGTGACAGAAACCGTGCAGCGGGTTGCCAATCGCCGTGAACGCGATAGCGGTTCAGAAATTCTTATCGTCAGTGATACGGGTAACGTGCTTTATCCTCAGGCATTGGCTGGTGTTAGTCGCCTCCCCGACAATTTATCCGGCAACAAAAATTTTTCGAAAAGCTATTCGAAAAATTACTCGATAGTCACCTGGGATGATGGGCGCCAATATTTGACCAGTCAGGTATCGGTAGATGCGAGCGCTAATACCCATTTCGGTTGGCGAATTGTAGTGCGTCAACCGTTGGAAAATGCATTGGCGCCGGTGTACGCCACCTATTGGCATTTTTTGATTCTCGCATTCATTGCGACGATATTGTTTTCTCTATTGGCGTGGCGCCTCGCCCAAAGTGTCAGTAAACCCATTGAGCAACTTGCCGCCGCTGCGCGCAGCATCAAGCTCCACACCACCGCACCGCGCTACCCAACCGGCAACAACTTGCGTGAAGTTGCGGAGTTGAGTAACGCCATGCAATCCATGACTGAATCTTTACTCACGCGCGAGCGCGAACTGGAATTACTGAATCAAACGCTGGAGCAACAAGTATTGCAGCGCACGGAAGCCTTGGCTGCTGCGAATAAACAATTGGAACACCTCGCCAAAACTGATCCTCTTACCGGCGTTAACAATCGCCGTTCGTTTGATGAAAAACTGGCAGACTGTGTACGCATGGGGCAGCGCACCGGCCACGGCTTTTCACTTTTATTGCTCGATGCTGATCACTTCAAAAAAGTAAATGACAACCACGGCCACCCGGTAGGCGACGCCGTATTGCAGCAAATCGCTCGCGTAATTAAAGATAATATCCGCACGACCGATTTTGTCGCGCGTTACGGTGGTGAAGAGTTTGCGGTAATTTTGCCAAACTCCCCCAATGCCATCGCCGTTAGCACCGTCGCTGAAAAAATTCGCAGCGCAATTGAAACCGCCACCTTCCCCGATGTCGGCCACATGACCATGAGCATCGGCAGCAGCGCCTGGCACCCCTACGAACCTAACGCAACCGCCGTTATACAACGCACCGATGAAGCCTTGTATACAGCAAAAGCAGCGGGTCGTAATTGTGTGGTTGGGTTTAGGGAAAGTGATTAAACCAAGCCATTTAATTTCTATTGGTGTAAAGAGTGGTAATTCTACTTGCGAGCAATAGTTGTTATTTAGCTCATCTGTGCTTCAAACAGTTGATTGCTTTTGTGGAGCGATATAGGAATCAAAGCCGAAGTTGCTGGAGATAGCGCAAATACCCGTAGGTTGCTGGTGAGTTTACGAACCGCAACAGCAGTTAAGGTTGGTAGCGTGCCCGTAGAGGGCGTGCGCGGGGCTAAAGAGTCGGCGCTATATATTTCCCAAAACTCCCCGCTTAAATTGATAAGCCTATGAAAGTTGGGATATTTTTTGATAGCCTTGGAGAAATTAGGACGGAGAGATATAGTCAGAACAATTTAAACTGTTATGGAATCAAAATGTCAGTTCAAGAATCTCTCATAAGAAAAATTGAACAAGAAGAAGCCGACGTAAAGCGACTTGGTATTAATGTAAGGTATCTATGTTTTTGTTCAGCATGCAAGCATCATAATTACCTTTTAGGCAAGCTGCTTACTATTGAAGAAATTAAGGTCGTATATTTTTCTAGTGAATTTCCGGACGACTGCAGGTGTGCAATTAGTCAAATTCTGGTTGATACACACGGGAATCGTATTCATGCCGGTATTGTAGACAAAGTGAAAAATACAACATTAAAAAACTCTATAAGTGAAAAATTTATAGGTAATAATCCATAATAAATCGCGTCAGGCTCTAAAATTATTTTTGCTGTGCAGTTTGTAAGTCGTGGCTTTGTGGCTTTGCTTTGCAAAAGTAATCAAAAAAATTCCCAACTTACAGACTGCATATTCGCTCAGCTTTATACGAAGGATGGTTCGTGAAAGATATAATTCGTGAAAAATACCAAAAATTACGTGAAGATTTTGCAGAGCTTAATCTTCTACAGCGAGTCGTCAATGACGCATTTAAGCGTGAGTTTGAGGTCCTAGCTGAGCACGAAAAGAGTAATGATCCTTCTAAAATAGTTAGTCACGAAGCTTTTGGATTTGACAATCCATTTTCGGGTAGGTTAGAAAAATACGCTTTCAGGAAAACAACAATAAAAACGCTAAAAGAAATAACGGTTTCTCATAAAAACACTCAGTATTGCTGGCTTATAGCAGATGCATTCGAAAAGTTTGAAAAATATTTAAAATTTGTTTATGAAAGATTAACCACAAGGAAGGAACGTGATCTTAAAAAAATACTGTCTTATTTCAGCAACAATTATGATTCCCTTAAAAAAAATGAGGAAACCAACGCTTTCGAGGTTAATCTTAAAATTGCCGTACTATTAGTGGAAAAACTTAGGCATGCAATAGTTCACAACCAAGGAAAAATAGAAGATTTGGAGATTTTTACAAATAAAGTAATAAATGACTCTGGAATCAATAACAATAGAGATGAGCATGAATTATTTATAAGTCAATTCTTCATTGAAAATAGGGTTACGCTACTTGAGTCGCCTATTGCAGACGGTCTTCTTCTTCAAAGGTATCACAACGTCTACAGGCATGTAGCAAGTTATCTATTGTCGTATGCATATTTAGTTAATGAAGTAATAGTTCAGCCTGAAGAAAGCGTATAAAAAGCGACTGTGGTAGAGTATCGTCGTTAAGTAGCCCTCGAAATAATCTGTTCCGCTTAAGGATTTTTATTGTCTGCGTTGTCCGTTTTTTGGCCGTTATCTGAAGTCCGTCCGCTTGCGTCACGCATCGCATTTTTTTAATTTAAAAATTAGTTTTTCATCGATAGGTAACATGAGGGATTTGAATCGCAATCGGAAAAAATGTCATGTTGCGGTTCGTTCCTC
>DQHS01000013.1 GCA_003524365.1 Cellvibrio sp.
TGGTTGGTACGATGCGGGTGATTACGATATTCGCACACAAACGCAATACGACGTGGTGAATACGCTCGTCACTGCGTGGGAAACCTTCAGCCTCAAACGCGATACCACCAGTGTGGACTACGCCAGAAAATTTGTTGATCTACACACCGCCGACGGTAAGCCTGATGTGTTGCAACAAATCGAACACGGCACGCTCGCGTTAATTGCACAGCATCGTGCAGTAGGGCACGCGATTCCCGGTATTGTTGAAGCGCACATTGATCAGTATCACCACTTGGGTGATGGCATCACCAAAACGGATAATTTAATTTACGATCCCAAAATGGGCGAGCTGGAAACCGACGGTTTCAAAAGCGGAAAATTTGATGACCGCTGGGCATTTACCAGTAAATCCTCTTCGTTGAATTACGGCTCTGCCGCAGCGCTTGCCGCAGCGAGCCGTGCATTAACGGGATTCAATGATGAGCTTGCGCAAGAATCTTTGGCAACCGCGAAAAAAGTGTGGGAAGACGAGACCGCAAAAGCGAAGCCGGATTCGTTTAAACACGGCAATACTACCGGTGGCAAACTTGAGCATGAGCAACTCAAAGCGGCGACTGAGTTGTTGATCACCACTGGCGAAGCAAAATATGCGCAAACCGTTAAAAAATTGGCTGCTGAAGTGGATTTTGGAATCAACGCTTCCTGGTTTATTCGTGCGATCCCTTACATGGATGCGGATTTTAAACAGCAACTAAAAAGCAAAGCGCAAATTTATCAAACGGAACTTGCTGCGACTCAAGCGAAAAATCCTTTTGGTGTGCCCATCACCGAAGGCGGTTGGGCGGGCAGTGGTTGGGTAATTCGTCATGCAACGAACAACTATTACATTCACAAGGCGTTTCCTGAGTTGGTTAACCGTGAGTCTGTGTTGCAAGGTTTGAATTTCCTTTACGGCACTCACCCTGCGCACAATTTATCGTTGGTATCAAACGTAGGAACTCGCTCCAAAGAAGTGGCTTATGGAATGAACCGCGCAGACTTTTCGTTTATCTCCGGCGGGATTGTTCCTGGTATTTTGGTGTTAAAGCCCGATTATCCCGAGAACCACGAGGATTGGCCTTTCTTCTGGGGCGAAAACGAGTATGTGGTTAATCTTGCGGCGAGTTACATCTTCTTGGTGAATGCGGCGGAAGATGTTTTGAAAGATTAGGTGGGTTGTTGCTTAATCTTCCCCACAAAAGCCTCACCAATCGGTGGCAATGTTGTTCACTTAAGGATTTGTCGTCACTCTCGCGTAAGCGGGAGTCCAGCTTTTTTCGCTAACCATCGCGGTTTATGGATCCCCGCGTTCGCGAGGATGACGACGAACAAGGTTGAAAATAATCAGGACATGGCGCTGCGCGGCTGCCATGTCCTGATTTATTAGATTACACGGAATAATCAAACACAATAATATCTTCAACTAGCGGCACGAATTGCTGTTTCAATGCTTCATGTTCCGGGTGCGGTAAATAGCGCGAGCGTGCAGCCTCATCTGCAAATGTCATGAATACCGAATGGGTGAAATTTTTATTCAATCCCTCCGGGCTATCGTTCAATCCCCATTCCACAGCAACAACACCTTCAATTTTTTCTGGCATTCTTTCAAAGAGCATTTTACTTGCGGCGATTTGCGCTGCATCTACTGCTGCTTTGAATTTTATTAACAAGATATGGCGAATCATTTTTGTCTCCGTTAGCAATTAATGGGTCAGTGTTTTATACAGATTAAACACCGATATCCCACCAAACAGCAATCCCATTAAAATCAAACCGCCACAGCATCTTTCTACTACAAATAAATGAGTAGCGCATTTGCAGTATCCGCTCCGCTTGACTAAGGTTGTGCTCGTGCGCGCATCCGTCTGTAATCCTCTGTAATTGCCTTTTACAGTAGCGCATGATTACTTAGTATCGCACCTGCAGCGTGAGTCACTGCAGGTTGTAGGTAAGCTAACGAACCGCAACGGATTGAAGGTCGCGAATGTGCCCATCTTGAGCGATGGCACAATCAAGGTAGGTTGCTGGTGAGTTTACGAACCGCAACAGCTTTTAAGGGCAGAGATGTGCCCAAAGCGGACGTTGACTCGCATAAGCATCTCGGTTCGAACTAAGCCAGCAAGAATGAATCGGCGCACCGTAATTTCCACATTATCTAACCGTATTTTACTGTTGTTATTTAAGTGGTTTAGCAAGATATTTCTAAATGGAGCATTTAAAAGCGGGCGGAATTAATCAACCCGTAATTATACGGCCTAAGCCGCTGAATAACTGTTAGGGGCTAATAATGATTTGGCAATTCCAAGATACTAATATATATGTGCTTGCATCAGTTCATGTAATGGCACCTGATCGAAACACGCATGTTGATTCAATAAATGACATTCTTGCGGTTGTATCAAAAGTGATATTCGAAGCATCGCTTGACTGTAACGATCTGCCAATAACTCGATACATAAATGACCAATTATCTAGAAATATTTCGAAAACATTATTTCGTGATACTAGGAATATATGGTTGAAGTATGGATTATCGAATTCGGAATTAAAACCATCGAAAATATGGAGCGCTGCGCTATCAATATCAATGCAAATCTTTAGCGCAATAGGTTTTGATTCTAAAAATGGTGTCGATAAAATTATTTGGGAAAGCTCTAGAAATGGCGCCAAAAATGTTGATTGGCTTGAGGATGAAAATGTAGGATTGATGTGTTTTGAAAACTCTCCTAAAGAAGAGCAAGTTAAGTTTTTGACAGAAACGGTCAGAAATAAAAGAAAAGTAGTTGACTCATTAACAGAAATTGTCGAAGGTTGGAATTCAACTAGTGAAGAGGCTCTGCTAAAAATTTTAAATACCAGTTTAAATGAGTATCCGGTTATATTCAATAGCCTGATTATTGATAGAAATATTCAGTGGATACCTAGGTTTTTAGAATCACTTAAAGCTAATACACCAACTTTATTTGTGGTTGGTGCACTCCATTGCGTGGGGGAATCTAGTATTTTAAAAATTCTAGAACGGGATCACGGATACCCGTCGAGTTTAATAAATGCTAAATCGTAATGGTTGATCTAAAGTATAGCCGTATTCAATCTAAAGGGAATAACATATATCGATTTATATATATCTTGCTGGTTTTTTTTTGGCATCATCCACAAGGGCAGAGGGCGTAAAAAATCAATGAAGTCCTCTGATGAGTCTTTGAATAGTCTTGTTAAAAAAAGATTTAATATCGTTTCAGTTGCGCGTCTTTCTGACGAGTCAGATTGGCAGTATTCCCGTTGGGAAGAAGCGTTCATTTTACAAAAGGCAGGTAGTGTTTATAAATGCTTTGAAGAGCAATATCCGAGGTCTCTTGGTGGTGCAATGCTTGCATTTTTAATGGCTGCTGCCCGACCGTATTTCTGTCACATAAAAAAGTAAGGTAATTGAAAAATGAAAGGTCGATGGATTTCCTTCATAGCTACCGTGACCAAATATACGGTAATGGTGTGTAATTTATATGGGCGCTAAATGAGCGTGTGTCGTTTGGTGTTTATTGTATTTTTCATTCATTTAACTAAAAGGGTTTAGAATAATGTTAGTCGCCCATGCTCGCCAAAAAATTCTCCAAATAGACCTTGAGATGCGCTCAAGGTACAAAACGTTGAAAAGCAATGTTCAACCTCATCTTGGTCCCTATATCATCGTGGCCAATGGCCCTGAGGGTGGCACTTACTGGCTTGTTCAAAACGGCAAGGTAATCGAAACGGTAACTCCAATCGACGAAATTTTCCAATTAGCTAAATCCATAGCGCACATACCATTGGGTACCTTCTCAGTTCTTGCCCCTTATCTTTCCCATACTGTACCGGATTACCATCTACAGAGTGGAGATATGGATCCTCGAGACCTTGCTGCTGTTGCCTTCATTGGTCCAACTTCCACTGACTGGATTCAGCCTATCATTGACTGGAACAAGCTCATTCTTGATACACGAGGTGCGTTGGCAAATGCTGAACTTTCTGACGACCTGCGAGTGTCATCTGAACAAATTTGCGATGCTGCTAGTAGGTTCATTGAAAATGCAGTTGAGAATCGCAAGTTCACTATGGAGGAATTTGAAAGTTTTACCGGAACAATATTCGACCAGATATCGAACAATATGTATTGGGCCGCGAAGGTTCAGATAGATGCAGTCTCCACGCTTATGACGCGCTGGAAAAATGATCTTAATGCGCAATGGCACGATGTGTATGTCTTGGTTTATTCCATGTGGACGACGAGCGTTCTCAACCAAAACACCATCATCATAAAAAATTTTATGGAGCCGGATCGTGTAGATACACACCTCATCGACATCATCTGTGATCAACTCCCTGTGAACGATCCAATTAGTGTGGGTGCAGAAAATCTAGCTCGCATTGTGCAGGACAATATTGCGGCAGAAATGATCTTCCCCACCAGTCAAACTACTGCCGATGCACTTAAAGGTAAGGAAGACCTTCTTTCACAAGAAATACTTAAGCTTCTTGGTGAAAAAAATCCCGCCGAAATCTCCATGGCCGCTTGTCCCTTTGCGCGCTACAGCAGGTAAGTTGTATAAGGCGGCAAATCGCCGCCTTTAATCCATTTATTCTTTCAAGAACATGGGCAGGCATTTCGCGACGCACTAAGCAAGTCCGAAGGTGAGCGCAAGTTTAGTATCTCATATAGGTGGAGTATGTTTGGTAGCAAAAAGGAAAAATACAAGTTAGCCCTAAGAGCTAAACTGATAGAGGTCGGATGCTCGGTTAATCAACAAATACGACACATTAGAAATAATTCTGAGCTAGAGTTTTCTGAAATGTGCAAGCAGCTTTCCGAGGAGACAAGTTGTTACTATCCAAGAATACGATTTGAAATTTTGGAAAATGGCTGCAATGTCCATCTTGGGCGAGATTCTCTAGCATCACCTTATTGGGAGAAGTATTTTTTACAGCATCATCATGGCGGAAACTTATTTGCTCATGCTTATGAATGCATCAACGAAACACCAAGATTCAACGCTACCTCTCAAGAACTTCCTATCCAAGAAATAGTAGATCCGCTGAATCGTAAAAATGTCATCTCTGATTTTTTTGAGTTTCAAGCTCTGGAGGATGCGGAAAAGTTCATTATTCAGAAAATAGCCCTTTATCTTAAATCAAGAGAATTGTCAGATGCTGGCGCTCAACATCCATCTCGTTATTAACTCAGTTGCGGGTGCAGCGGACGGTTTGATGGAATGTAGGATATGAACGTTTAACGTTTTGAAATCCATTACCAACACACAAAGGAAAATCAAACAGTACCCGGTGATTGGGCCACTGTCTCAAGCAAATTAAGACGTTGGAATATGACTATGATTTACGTGCTTGACGCACCGGGCATTACAGGAAAAGGTTCTGATAGTCAGGAACGAATGCAGGCTCACATCGATGCCGGTGGCTCACTCGTACATTCGATGGAACAAGATGATAATGGTCTTATGAGATTTACTTACCCAAAAGGGGTTTGGCCTGAGCTTTCCCCTCCCTTGCGTAGACGTGCTGCATTTTTCATCGCTAAATAGGTAAAAGATTTTGGAACTTTAAAAAGTGACTTTCGTGAACACATGAATGACTGTGCTTCAGGAAGTCTTGAGGCAACATTTGCTACAACCGATTGTCCACCAACTTCCGCTAATGGCCGGTAAGTGAAGTACTGCGGTTGTAAATTTTCTTTTAATCAAATTATCGCGCGTCACCTTGCGGATAAAACCTGTTCTGCAGATCTATAGCCTTCAAAGAGTATCTAGCTTTCGCAATAAAATTAATAATAACCCTGACATTAGAATTAGTAATGAAGATGGCTCTGAAACTTCAACCTCACTTCTTTTAAGCGAAGTGATTGTGAAATAATATTCGTGCCCAACACCCGCCTCATTAAATTGAGCTACGTGGGCCCAGTTATTTATATTGGCGAACTCAGGATAGATCATTGCATTGTAATAATCTGCACCAGTCGTTAATTTGTCAGCGTTGCCACCCATTGCCAGTAAAGCAATGTAAAAGTAATTTCTTGGATAAGGCTCAAGAAAGGCAGAGTAATCGCGACTAACGTAAAAGGCGCTGTCATTAACATAATGTGTTAAGAAGGTGCTTGCGTCATTAGCTGGAGGATATGAATCTGGATCTGGATAAATAGGCGTTGAATCTGATATCAGAATATTGCTGCCGTCTGGATTGGTTATTTCAAAAGACATCCAGTCGGCCCGGCGATTCGGTTCATCTTCCTTGTTATGAAGCGTGACCTCAGATGTGGTTTGATGGTTGATTGCTAATCTTTCCAAGTCCAGCGACAATGTGCCCGTCACTTCTAAACCATTCCATTCCGGGTGGCTCAAAGAAACTGTTTCATAATTTGAAGAGTTGAGTATTTTATCGCTAATCGTCCCAGAAACCTCAAAGGTTAAAGGCACCGCATTGCTTGTAGTAGCAAGTGCCAATGCAATGAATAATACTAAATATTTGCAATAGTGTTTGAGTGTCATTGGTCTCGTCCTTTAATAGTGAGGCGATAGTTGTGTGAATAGGTTATGCGTTTAAACAAGCCTCCAAGGAATTTCACTTGGTAATAGGATGACAAACAAATTTACTGCGCATAGCATGAATATCCACCTGCAATATTTGAACCAAAATATGTTTTCCCTGCAATTCATTAGGTTGAAATGCTAGCTTTTTTTGATCTCATCAAAAATGTAAGTTTAATCGTCATAATTTAAGTGACATGCCAAAAGCACTTTGGTAGCTGTCGTTATCATCATTAGATAAACTTGCTGTGAAAAAAACTGAAATTTATTTATTTTTTACACGAGTATATTTTGATGATAACGACAGCTACCAAAGTGCTTTTGGCATGTCACTTAAATTATGACGATTAAACTTACATTTTTGATGAGATCAAAAAA
>DQHS01000072.1 GCA_003524365.1 Cellvibrio sp.
GCTACTGGATTCGCGGGCGGATTCCACAGGAACACCAAAACCCCATCAATCGCTGGCTAATTCGGGGCTATCGCTCATTGTTGAGCGGGGTGTTGCGTCACCCGAAAACAACACTGGGTTTTGCGCTGGCGATATTGCTGAGCACCGCCTGGCCAGCGAGCCAGTTGGGCAGCGAATTCCTGCCGCCGCTGGATGAAGGAGACCTGCTGTACATGCCCAGTGCCTTGCCGGGTTTAAGTGCCCAACAGGCCACCCGCTTGCTGCAACAAACAGATCGACTGATCAAAACAGTCCCGGAGGTTGCGCGCGTATTTGGCAAGGCGGGTCGCAGCAATAGCGCCACTGACCCTGCCCCCTTGGAGATGTTTGAAACCACTATCCAGTTCAAGCCGCGCGACCAGTGGCGGGCGGGAATGACGCCGGAAAAACTCATGGCGGAGTTGGATGAGCGGGTCAAAATACCGGGACTCGCCAATATCTGGATCCCGCCCATCCGCAACCGTATCGATATGCTGGCGACCGGCATCAAAAGCCCCATCGGCGTAAAAATCGCGGGGCAATCATTAGCGGATATTGACCAGATCGCTCAGCAGATTGCACAGCTTGCCAAAACGGTTCCAGGGATTTCTTCCGCCGTGGCTGAGCGTTTGGGTGGTGGGCGTTACCTTAATATCCAATTTGACCGGATGGCACTTACCCGGTATGGCCTGAGCATCACCCAAGCCCAATCGGTGGTGAGTAGCCTAATTGGCGGCGACAATATCGGTGAAGTGATCGATGGCCGGGCACGCTTTCCCATCAACCTTCGCTATCCACGGGATTGGCGCGACAGCATCGACAAACTGCAAAACCTGCCCATCATCACCCCGCTGGGCAGTCAAATCACCCTGGGTACCATTGCCAGCATCAAGGTCAGTGACGGGCCGAGCATGCTCAAAAGCGAAAACGCCCGCCCCACCAGTGTGGTGTACATTGATGTGCGTGACCGCGACCTGGGCTCGACGGTAAAAGATTTACAACAGGCCATTGGCCAACAAGTGACATTGTTACCAGGGACTAGTATCAGCTATGCCGGCCAGTTTGAATTTATGGAACGCGCCAATGCCCGGTTGCAATGGATAGTTCCGGCAACCCTCGCCATTGTGCTGCTGTTGTTATTCCTCACCTTTTCCCGCCTGGATGAAGCCTTGCTAATCATGGGCACCCTGCCCTTTGCACTAACCGGTGGCATCTGGCTGTTATACCTGATGGGCTACCCCTTTTCGGTGGCCACGGCGGTCGGGTTTATTGCACTGGCCGGGGTATCGGCTGAATTCGGCGTGATTATGCTGCTCTACCTGAAACAGGCCTGGCAGCGGCGAATGGAAGCAGGTGCAACAACACAGCAGGATTTGCGCGATGCTATTCAGGAAGGTGCTGTGTTACGCATTCGCCCCAAGATGATGACGGTGACAGTGATTGTTGCGGGGCTAATGCCGATTTTTCTCGGCAGTGGTACCGGCTCGGAAATTATGAGCCGTATTGCCGCACCCATAGTGGGCGGCATGATCACGGCACCCTTATTGTCGTTGTTTTTATTGCCGGTGGTTTATCAGTTAATGAGAGGCTCTGCTCTTCATAAATCCCAGCAGTAGTAATGCTACTGCTGGGTAGTGCTAGCGCTGAAGGCTCACCCGTCTCAGGTATTAACTCGCACTAGTGTGCGGTTATAAATCCATTTTCCAGCCAAGTGTTATTACCCGTCCACGCCCCGACACATAATTGTCATCAGTGGTGGCCGGGTAAGATTGTGAAAAGTAAGTGATATACTCTTCAGCGAACACGTTCTGGATACCGAGCGTTAATTTACCTGCTGATAAAGTATCGTAAATCATGATGAGATCTACCAAGTCGTAACCCTCGAAATTATGTTGTGGCAAACCACCATCAAAATCGCGATCCAATAATTTTGAATATTGCAAGCGTGCATTGAATTGTTGTGTAAGCGAACCCTCTACAAAACTATTCCAACGGTTGGCGGCAATATTACGGCCATCCAAATCTTTATCCACTCGGCCATCGGCGTCGGAGTCGTAGCGGCCATCAAGGTTGCTATACGCGGTACCAATTTTTAGTCCGGATGAAAATTGATAACTGGTAGTAATTTCCCAGCCTTCTATCTCAGTTTTTTCGCGGCGAATTTGGCCAGCACCATTGACCACCTGGATTCTCGATCCCAAATCCGAATCAGACCAAAAGTAACTGGCATCCAAAGCAAAACCAGCAATTTTGTAGTTAACGCCAGTTTCAATGTTATCGGCGACCACTGGCTGTAGATCCACTAACGAATCCACGGTCTGATTAGGCGTATTTACCGCACGCAAAATTAAACCGGCATCAGGCATAGTGAAGCCTTGGGTGTAAGAGGAAAACAATGTAACTTGCTCGCTTAGGTCATAAACCAGCCCGAAGTTGCCCAGTGTTTTCTCAAAACTGGGTGTACCGCCGCTGACAAATGTGGATTTGGCACTGGCGATGGTAGTGAAATCCGGCACATCCAATTCAACATGTTCACTGCGTGCTCCCGCAGAAATACGCAGTTTATCGTTCACTAGCGATTGCTCCAGCTGTAACAGGCCAGCCCAGCCACGATAGATCATTTCCGGTACCCACACTCGCCCGGTTTGCGCTAACTCCTGCAAGGTTTTGTCTTGCAAGTAGTCCAGACCGGCCACCAACTGTAACCCTGACCAGAGAGAATCTTCTTTGCTGTATGTGAGTTTTGCGCCAAATTTTTCTGAGTCCAACGCAGATTGCTCTACCAGTGTTCCAATCGGAGCAATCGCAGCATCCTGTAATGCAGCGAAAATCCCGGCACCGTAGAGGGCATAAAAATCATAATAAAATGCCTGTGTATTGAGGTTACCGCCGTAAAGATTTTTTTCAGTAAAGGTGACGGCGATATTGCTGGCTTCGTTATAGGTTGGCTCGGCTGGTGGCGTGCCTTCGGTTGATGTGGCGGGAATACCATTTTCAATATCACCGGCAATGCCAACATAATCCCCATCGCCCGCTAATTTAAAATAATTTCCGGTGACTTCAAGGCGGCGCTCATCACTAAAGTCGTAGCCGAATTTACCGAACACGTTTTTAGTTTTGCTATCCATGGTGTCGCCTTGGGTTGTGTCTGCACCCACAGGGTTACCATAACCGTCGTAATATAAATCCTGTGCATCAAAGGTGGCTCCGATCACAACATCGGCCGCGCCGGATTTTTTGCCGAGAAGGCCAGTAGTACGATAATGCAAACCATCACTTTCAAAATTATCGCTTTCCAATTCGACGCCAACGCGCTGCAGAAGATTACCGTTGCGGGGCGCGCTGATAGTCACATAATTAATTACCCCTCCAGTAGCCCCTACACCCTGAATCGCATTAGCACCGTAGAGAACCTCTACCCGCTCCACGAATTCCGAATCGATAGTGAAACCACTGCGCTCACCATTACGCAGCGGAGTGGATTGGGGAATGCTGTCTACCATATAGAGCGGTGTTCTGCCGCGCAGAGTGACGCCCGTCGTAGTCATTTTCTGACGACTGGGCGTGAGACTCGGTACTGAAAAACTCAAACTATCCAGAAGGCTTGAACTAACGGCGAGCTGTTGTTCAATTGCATCACGATCTATTAGTTTGACTGTATTTGGAATAGATGAAATGGTGCGATTGGTGCGTGTAGCGGTAACCACCAGCTCTTCAACATCGGTCTGCGCTAGACTGCTGATGGATAGGCTGGTGATGATTAATGCGAGTTTTGTTTGTAAAAGGCGGTTATTAGTTAAAGCCATTTGTTGTGAGACCCCCCAGTCAACGAATTTTAAGTGTGATAAATTCACATGTAGCATTAAGATGCATTTGATATTATTTATCATTATAGATTTGTCCATCTGCGGAAACAAGCGCCATCAAGAGATGGTGCACTTTTCTAAAAGGAGCTTTCGTTGCGTAAAGCGGATCGTCTATTTCAGCTGGTGAATTTAATTCGTCGCCAGCAACCCGTCTCTGCAGCCAAACTTGCCGAACAGCTGCAGGTGTCTGTGCGCTCGATATACCGTTATATCGACGACCTTTCAGTGACTGGAGTTCCTGTCTATGGGGAGCCGGGTCTTGGGTACCGTTTACAAGAAGGCTTTGAGCTCCCACCACTACACCTGACCCCTGAAGAATTAGATGCGTTACAACTCGCGGTGAGCATTTTATCGCGGGTAACCGGGCGCGAAATGGCAGGTGCGGCACGCAGCCTCTCTGCCAAAATTCTCGCCAGTCTGCCCGCTGAGCGCCGCTGCTCCGAAACTGCCCTTTTTTCGTTTGCAGCAGGGTTGTCTGATCAACACAAGGATATTTGGGATCAGCTTCGGCAGGCTATTTCTGCGGGGCAATGGGTGTCAGTAATTTATTGCAGCCTGCAAGGGCAGATATCGGAGCGGAAAATTTATCCTCTTGGACTTTTTTACTGGGGAGGCAAATGGACGCTCGGGGGCTGGTGCGCATTGCGAGCAGAATATCGTGATTTTCGAATTGACTTGATCCAACAGCTCGCATCCTGTGCCCCGCCACTTGTATTGCCCGACGCAGTGAATGTGACGGCCTACATCAGCCACCAATCTGCAGCAGGGAAAACGACATCCGAAAAAATCGCGCCACAGTTGTTGCCAGTGACATAAGGCTGTCAGTAGTAAGCTGGCAGACTGGCGGTTCCTCAACATTGATAAAGGAGTTACCCATGACCGAAAGCCACGTTTTAGAAGTTGCTATTTTTAAAGCAAAACCGGGTTCAAATATTTCACAACTGCGCGAACAATTGCGGGAAACCTTGTGCAATTTCTCCGGTTTAATTGAATTCTGCGGTTACTGCCCATTGGGTGATGGCCAATACGCCGATTTGGTTAAGTGGGATTCATTCGATAGTGCTAAAGCTGCTGCAGCCGCTTTCGAGGCCGGAGACCCACGGTTTATGCCTTATATGGAGGCTATTGAGGAAGTAGTATTTATGGGGCATTTTCAACCCGACACGTTAAACGGCTGATAGCACCCTTTCATTGCAGTAGCTTTCAGAAAAAACCAAACACTGCCGCGTAATTTGTCTTTTCATGTTGCGCGGCATTGGTATATTCACTCAACCCGCACAGCAAGACAGCTCTGTCACATCACAGTTAAAAGTCTATGCACAAAGGTTCAAACCCTCAACAAAGAAAACTGTCAGAAAGTGGAAAGCCGGCAACCATTAATGCAAATGGTAAGTATTCGAAGCACTAGGAATGATGCGAGAGGTCACGTGCGATTCTTCCCAAGCCGACATTCCACCAAAAAGAAAAAATACATTTTCAAAGCCAAGAGCTAAAAATTTGCTTACCAAGAGAGCTGATTGATCCCCGAATCTGCAAACTATTACGACATTTAGACTACGATCCACATCTTCAAGATGCTTTACAAGGCGCGTAGTCGAGGGCATGTTAGTAGCATTAGAAATGTGGTTGTGGATATATTCCCCCATCGAACGCAAGTCAATGATCATTAATCTTTTATCTTGCGCAATTAAACGTTCAAGCTCTANNCCAGTATTTCTCAAATAATATCTTTCCAAAATGTAACAATCGACCAGGCGGTTTCATCTTGATATCGGGATTAGGTTCGGCATAGAAATTACCTTTCCCCATACCTGCCATACCATCACCGATTTCCAGAAAGCATTCACCGTGTCCATTGAAAGATTCTGTATCACCTGAGCCGTTTATAGCGACTGCAATATTATTAGCAACCACTTCGGCTTGGCCGTGGGCCAATACTCCCGCTTTAGGCAAAGGTTTTCCATTTTTGAGCGGAATACCTGCCACGTCACCAATGGCATACACATCTTGATATTTTGTTGCCAGATTAAAGCGATCAACAGGAACCCAACCATTCTCACCGAGAAGTCCTGCCTCACGAACAACAGTGGGTGCGCGATGCGGAGGAATGTAAACTAATAAATCGAATGGTGTTTTGTCACCGTTGGCAAAATGTATTTCACGCATTACAGGGTCGATTTCTTTTACCGCATGTTGCGGAAAATAAGTCACACCCTTGCTTTCAACCATAGTGCGAACTTGTTGTGACACCTCCGGCCCGGTAACCGGCATTGGGCCAGGTTCGGGTGAATAGATCTCAACGCTCACATTTTTAGCCAAGCCCCTTTTGCGGAAATCCGATTCAAGCAACATGGCAGCTTCGTAGGGCGCAGCGGGACATTTAAAGGGCATCGAGCACACGAGAACCACAACCTTGCCTTTGTTGAGTTGCAAACTGGCATTCCTAATGGCTTGTGAACCCTCTAGCGAATAAAGATTATGCCCAGCTGCCATCAATCCGGGTACGGTTTCGGGTGCAAGTTCGGCACCTGTGGCAATGATGAGATAGTCACCATGGAGTTGCTGACCGTTAACCATCACTGCTTTCTTTTCAGCATCAATTTTTTCAATTGTGCCCTGGATAACCTCGATACCTTTCCGTGCAAGACTACTGACCGGTTTCGATATTTGTTTTGCATCTCTAGCACCCGATGCCACCCACAATAACGATGGTGGAAATACATGGTCTGCGAGTCGTTCGATTACCACGATGCGATGTTGGCTGGATAATTTTTTTCGTAATTCAGTAGCGGCGACAATGCCCCCGATTCCACCACCGAGTATCAGAATGGTTTTTCCTGAAGTCATATATATACCTTTTACACTGAGTTGGTGATGGGGTTAAACGTCGGTAAAACTTAATTTCTTTTCGTAATACACCGCCCGGCCTGATTCTGTTTCTACAATCGGGTCAGTGAAGAAATTGACGGGATCATCAATTTTTCTTCCCGGCAACAACAAATCGCGGCCATAGCTTAATAAAAAGCGATTTTCATCGATGGCTCCAAAGTAGTAGTCACGCAGATCTGTTTTTTGTGCCGCTTCAGAACAATCGACTGGTACCCAGCCAATGCCATGTGCGTAAAAGCTAGTCCAACAGTGGTAACCGCATTTAAATGCCGTGATATCACCTCCGGACATGCCTGTTGGAAATGCCATGCCAATCTCAAACTGACCGGGTACTCCACACGCGCGAATAATGGCGAGAAATAATGAGTGAAAGTCAGTGCAGTTGCCTTTGCCGATGGAACAGGCAAAGTCAGCATCGCCGCTGCCCCAACCATCACCGGATTTATCATATTGCATGTGTTCGAGCACATGATCATAAGCCGCTTTGGCGATATCCATTGCGGTCACATGTTGTTCTTTGATACTTCTAGCGATACCCAAAATATCGGCGGTGAATTGAATCAGGCGATTGGGTAGCAATTGCGGTTGATGATGCAATTGCCAACTGGAATTGGGAACCTCAGCAAGACGCTGGAAATCCGTAGTGCGTTCATGGCGAGTTGCCGTGGTGGTAATAACCAGATCGATCAAACTGGTTTTGCTGGTATCCAGTGTTGCGCACAACACGGCATTACCATAAGTAGATTCGTACTCGATTTTNNTCATGGACTTTCTCCGTTAAATCAACCTGAAGCAAACTGCGAAACATTCTCTTCAGGTTGTATTCTGCTAAGCGTTGTTGCTATTTATTTCAATAGACCTGTATCACGTGCAACTTTTTCAATCGAATCAAAATCGCTTTGATTCGCGGCAACAAATACTTTTGCACCTTGCAAATCAAGCACTGCTTTTTGCTCTGGAACACTTGGGTCAAGATTCAAAAATGCGTCTTTAAATTTGGCAACCAATTCTGGCGATAAACCTTTGCGTGCCGCCCAGACGTAATCCACGTACTCGGGTGAAGTCCAGACCAGTTTGACCTTTTTAGCGTCGAATTTTTTCTCTGCCAACATTCTGTCCCACACTTCAATATTGAGCGCACCGCCCTGGATCTTGCCGGATTCAACCAACTTTACGGTTGCATCATGAGCGCCGCTGTAAACAGGCAAACTTGCAAAATCTTTTTCAGGATTTATCGCCAAGAGGCTGAGCAAATAATGACGTGGCATCAGATGGCCTGAGGTTGAGCTTTTTGAGCCAAACGCAAAGGTTTTGCCTTTAAAATCTTCAGGCTTTTCAATGCCGGAAGCGGTGTTAGCGATGAACACACTTTTGAATTTACGATCAATGTCGCGCATGGCCAGTGGTTCGGCTCCTGCCAGATGACGCGCTTGAACAAACGTAAATCCACCTAGCCAGGCAAAATCAATTTTGCCAGCTGACAATGCGGAAACAGCTGCGCCATAGTCGGTGACGGCAACATACGTCACTTTTTTACCGAGCTTCTTTTCAAGGTAATCGACCATAGGCTGATTCTTGCGTGCGAGTTCAGTTGGGTTTTCATCTGGTATACCTGTCACGCGGATAACGTCGTCAGCTGCATAGGAAACGGCGGATGTCAGCAGGCTACCGCCGACAATTAAAGCCGCGATCAAACGCTGCCAGGGTTTACACATTGAAGAAAGGGTTTTCATAAAGATTCCTTTTGTTAAGGGTTAATGGAGAGGGTTGGGTTAATCCTTTTATGCGATAGTGCTATCCAGTTGGTTAGAAATAGATGCATTACCGCGTGCATTTTTTTTCGTGAGTAGAGCACTCACTATCGTCAATAAAATACGCGGCATCTCGCTGCGCAATAACAATCATCGCCGATAGAAAATCCGGTGCTGGTTCAATAAAGCTGAGATAATTTTTTATATTTTTACTGTCAATGCTGCGGGCGGGTGAGACGGAGGGACATGCTCTGGCACTTATCACAGACGATAATTTTCCATCGGGATACACCACGACAAGCTGCACCATCAATCCAGTGGGTAGAAACTTGTCGGAAATAAATGTTAATCCCTGGGATGAGAGTGAGACCGGGCGAATAACACTGAATGCAGGCGCAGCACCACAACGACAACAAAGCTGGGCCACTTCCAGTTTTGGAATATCGCTTGTCATTGGTGATGTCAGCGGCGCGCCGCTCGTGCGTGAAAACAAGTTTGCCAACCGTTGCGCTAAAGGCGGCTCGCATGAAGGGCCATTGAGGATACGTTTGCGCATGCGG
>DQHS01000206.1 GCA_003524365.1 Cellvibrio sp.
CTTTAGCCCAAAGAGTTCGCTCTTCCATTTTTTGCTCAAGAGATTCTACCCAGCGAGCACGCTCTTCTGCTTGTTGCTCCAATGTTTTAGCCCACTGGGTCCTCTCTTCAACCTGCTGCTCCAGCGCTCTAGCCCATTGAGCTCGCTGCTCAGCTTCTTGTTCCAGAGATTTCGCCCAATTGACGCAAGTTTGTAATTGCTGAGCTAATTCCCGTGCGTTAGTTTCAACATAAAAATACTCGATTGCCGCTTTTTCAACGTCATCAAATAATTGGAAATCAGCCGTTATTTTTTCAACGTTAGTAAGATAAAAGTTCATTAACCCAGCGCGCGCGCGCTGACTGTCTATACCCAAAAACTGTTGCAAGATGGGATAGGTTTCCGCCACCGCTAAAGGGCACTCTGAATCGCGCTGGATTACAGTCTCATCAAACCGGGAATGTCTCAGCGTTTGATCAAGGAATTCGGTGGCAAATTGATTGGATGCATGTAGATCAACATTTAATTCTAGTCGTTCTGCCAGCTGCTGGAGCGCAACTAATGGCTGCTCCATCAGTTGATCGTAATCCAACCCGATCAATGATAAATTTTGCGCTTCGGCGACTATTGCGAGGTTGTAACTTAGCCACAATAAATAACCTTTGTGGATGGGTGTGCTATTACGCTCACGCAAGGATCTGGCAACACTCAAAGGATGGCGCAAACAAAACACATAACGAACATCACAATCAATACGCGAAAAAACCATCCTCCAAAATTTGAACAATTTTGAAACGCGCGGATCCTTAAAACCAAAGGCCGGAACTTCGGCCATCTTTTTAGTTAATAACTCAATCGCACGTTCAAGATAGCCAAGCGTCACCAATTTTTCCAGATCGCTCTCGGTAACTAAAGATAAGCTAAACCAATGTTGTCCAATCGCGCCAAGCATTTCTATATTGAGTTGATTAATATCCTTGTCTTCAAAAAAACCTTTTGGATTATCCTTACCGGCAGGCATAAAATCATCACCCAAACTAACACCCAGGCAAGACAATGCTTTGATCACCGCACTTGTACCACTGCGATGCATACCTAAAACTACAATTAATTTTTTCATCGTACCCAAAAATCTCGTTGTAAAAAGGCTATTAGCGTAAATCCACTGAGCGCAATAACACAGGATCTACTTGACACACTATTCGCGTCACTTATTAAAGGCACCCAACACCGACCGCGCCCGCTCCGGCAATTCATAGGCCCTTTCGATACCGGTGAGGTTTTTGATTAGCCGTGCCGCGCTTTTACTTGATATTGATCTGCACTCAATGACAGATATAAATCCGTTGTTAATTGATAGCCTTGCCCGTTTCAGATGGAACATCCCAAGTAATATCCATGGGAATCGGGAACAATCCGGTAAATTGATCACGCACATCATCGATCATTTCTATAGATAATAAATCATCGTATCGACTCATCAACAAAGTTTGCTCAAGACTAGGCGCACTGACCAAACGCAAACGCAAACGATATACACCTTTTTGAAAACTGCATTGCATTTTCACAATAACTTTCTGCACACCTTCAAAATGGGGAACAGCTATACGCTTACCGGTAAGCTGCATACCGCGACTATCGATCACATCAATAATCAGAAATGGCGCAGCTACAATAGTCGTCATCTTAATATCAACGTCGAGTATCAGTTGCATGCCAAAAGCAAGCGTTGCATGCTGCTTCATACCAGCAAACCGCGCTTCGACAATGTCAAAATCCTGCAGCGTAAAACCTTTACCTTTACGTTTTAAATCTAAACCAGCGCCCAATTCAGCTATGCGGTCTTTTTGCACGATGTACAAATAATCTGCGATGACATCATCCGGAATACCTGCGTTAATGATACGCCCTTTGTCCAATAACATGGCTTGGTTGCAAAAAGCGCGCACAGCACTAAGGTCGTGCCCGACAAATAATAATGTGGTTCCACATTTTAAAATTTCTTCAATTTTGGAAAGTGCTTTTGCCTGAAAGCGAGCATCGCCGACAGACAAAGCTTCATCGACAATTAATACATCTGGCTCTACATGGACTTGCACAGCAAACGCCAATCGCACCATCATACCGGAGCTATAGGTTTTTACTGGACGATCAATAAAATCGCCGATATCGGCAAAGGCAACAATCGCATCGTAACGCGCGTCAATCTCTCGGCGATTCAAACCGAGAATGGAAGCATTAATATAAATATTTTCACGCCCGGTAAATTCTGGATCAAAACCACTGCCGAGCTCCAGCAAAGCGGCAATACGTCCTTTTACTTCGACAGTACCTGTAGTCGGCTGCAAAGTGCCTGCGATGATTTGCAGGAGAGTGCTTTTACCACTACCGTTTAAACCGATAATGCCGAGACTGTCACCCTCCTGCACACAAAAATCCAGATTTTCAAGTGCGCGAATGGACTGACACGCGTGCTGCAATAAAGCATCACAATAATCTGGAAACAACGGCCGCAATATACGAATTAGCAAGGGCACAAACAGACGACTAAACGGTGTGCGCCAGATAAGATATGTTTTAGAGAGATTGCTTACCCGAATCATAATCGCGACCTACAACACATCTGCAAAGCCAGGGCGGACTTTACGAAAGAAGATATAACCCAGAGCCGCCACACTAATCGAAACAAACGAATAAATCGCAAGGCCGCCAAAATCAGGCAATTTGCCATAAATCAATACCGCACGAGCAGACTCAACAATAAAGGACAGCGGATTGATAAAAATTAACACTTGCATATCCTCTGGCAAAATATTAATTGAATAAAATATGGGGCTTAAAAATAGCATCAAAGTAGCAAGTGTACCTGTGATTTGCTGTATATCACGGAGATAAACACCCAGTGCCGCCAACATCCACGAAATTCCCAACAGCAATAACAAATAAGGCAATAATATGAGCGGCAACAATAGCGCAGTCAGCGGAATTGAATGCAGTTCAATCAGGATAAACACCAACAACAAACCAAAGCTGATGAGAAAGGTAAAAATCGCACCAAATAATGTAATCCAGGAAAGCAACTCCAGAGGGAAAACAATTTTTTTAACAAAATTGGGGTTGCTGGTGATCAGCATCGGTGATTTTGTCAGAATCTCCGCAAGCACCCCATGAATGCTTAGCCCAAGAAATAACACTATCGCAAAATTTAAGGTGGTTTCCCCAGCAGCGTCAGACCAGCGCGATTTAAATATGTATTGAAATACAAAGGTATAAATTGCCAACATGATCAATGGTGTAGCCAATGACCAAAGCAAACCTAACACCGAACCACGATAACGAGATTGAATATCGCGGCGCAGTAATTGCCAAATCAAGGTCTTATGTTTCCATGCTTGTGTAAACATACTTAGCCTAACGCGCCCTGTAATTGTTTTTGATTGTGCAACATCCACTGAATAGTTTTGACAATTCCTGTTTCAAAACTTTCCTGCGGATAATAGCCCAGCTGGGCATGACACTTTCTTGGGTCAATCGCATAGCGGCGGTCATGCCCAGGGCGATCTTTAACAAAGGTAATTAAATTTTTTGCCTGACCACCCGATGCACAAGGTGTATTGGGATAAGCCACCAATAATTGCGGCTCTGCCAGTAAAGCGGCATCGACTTGCATACAAATCAAATTAACAATATCGATATTGCGCCACTCGTTTTCACCCCCCACGTTGTACACCTCTCCCACTTTGCCGCGCGCGATAATCAAATCAATTGCGCGGCAATGATCTTCCACATACAGCCAATCGCGAATATTTTTACCATCGCCATATATGGGCAAAGATTTTCCCAATAAAATATTTTGGATTATCAATGGAATTAATTTTTCGCTGTCTTGATAAGGTCCGTAATTGTTAGAACAATTACTGGTTGTGACTTTCAAACCGTAAGTGTGATGGTAGGCACGCACCAAATGATCGGATGCCGCCTTTGATGCGGAATATGGTGAGTTGGGCGCAAAAGGGGTTGATTCGGTAAATGCGGGAGCATCTGCCTCCAGGGAGCCATATACCTCATCGGTAGAGACATGATGGAAATGATGATCAACAACACCGGCATCTAACCAAAACTTCTTGGCCACTTTGAGCAAAGTATGGGTACCCATAATATTGGTTTGAACAAACGCATCCGGACCATGGATGGAGCGATCAACATGCGACTCAGCTGCAAAATGCACGACACAGTTGACGGCATATTCAGAAAATATTTTTTCTACCAGCAACTGATCACCAATATCACCCTGCACAAAAACCAGTCCTTTATCTTCTTCCAGTGCAGTTAAGTGCTCGCGATGTCCAGCATAGGTTAGCGCATCCAGAACAATTAATTTTTCATTGGGATATTGCGTAGCCCAGTAATGACAGAAATTGCTGCCGATAAATCCGGCACCGCCGGTGATCAGAATATTTTTCATAGTGTCAGGTATCAAGTGCGATTCACATTTACAATAATCAGAGTAACTAACGGAGCCGATTAATTCTGTTGTCTTTTGTAAGCATCTAACATAGCGGATAAGGCATGCTGCCAATGACAGGGAGACATAGTTAACAAGCCATAAGTTCGCTGTTTTTCTAACACGCTGTATGCAGGGCGCTGCGCGGGGGTCGGGTAATCACTTGTAGTGATTGGGTTTACTTGCGGGATTTTCTCCAACAAGCCCTTGGTCTTCGCCGCATCGAAAATGGCTACAGCAAAATCATACCAACTGGCTGCGCCGGCATCGGAGAAGTGAAATATTTTTTGGTCCGGACGCTGGATCAATAACTGCCAAATCATTTGCGCAAGATGAATAGCATAAGTTGGCGTACCTACTTGATCAGCAACTACACCCAAGCGCTCGCGCTCTGCACCTAAACGCAATATAGTTTTGACAAAATTAGAGCCATGTTCACAATATACCCAGCCAGTGCGCACCACATAAGTGGATGGATAATTTTCCAACGCAAGCAATTCACCTGCGTATTTGGTTTGCGCGTATACACCCAATGGGTTACAACTATCTTCCGGTAAATAGGGGGAAGATTTTTTACCATCGAATACAAAATCGGTAGACACTTGTACCAACGGAATGTTTTGTTCCGCGCACCACTGTGCCATCACACCCACCGCCGTCGCATTAATGACTTCGGCCTGCTGCTGATCAGTTTCAGCTTTATCCACTGCAGTGTAGGCAGCGGCGTTAATAATGGCTTCGGGCTGCAATTCATTTAAGCGCGCAACTAATGACGCTGGTTGCGCAAGATCAAATGATTCACGGGTTACCGGTAATAAATGTAATTTTTTAGCACCCAGTATTTGCGGAGCTGCTTTTTGTAATGCATAACCTAACTGACCATTAGCACCCGTGACCAGCACTTTCACGCTCTGCTCACTCATGTAAATACCTCAGCTTGCGCAAGCGGTGTTGCAGCCTGATCTTTAGCAGAAAGTGTAGGCATGGCAATATCACCTAGCGGCCAGTCTATTTTTAATGCCGGATCGTTCCACAGCAATGAGCGGTCATGTTCAGGGGCGTAATATTCAGTGCACTTGTAATTAAATTCTGCATATTCACTCAAGACTAAAAAGCCATGCGCAAATCCGGGCGGAATCCAAAAGATGTTTTTATTTTCTGCCGAGAGATAAACCCCTACCGATTTACCAAAAGTGGGGGAGCTTTTACGCAGATCGACGGCGACATCAAAAACTTCGCCGGCAGTGACGCGCACTAGTTTCCCCTGCGGATTTTTGATTTGATAATGTAAACCACGCAATACACCACGCGTGGATGCACTGTGATTATCCTGTACAAAACTCGCATTTATACCGCGCTCGCTGAACCAGCTTGCGCGAAACGTTTCCATAAAAAATCCGCGTGTATCACCAAACACTTTTGGTTTGATCAACAATACTTCTGGAATTTCAGTCGCCATTACTTCCATTAAAACACCCGGTCTTCAAGAATATTCATCAGATATTCGCCGTAACCACTTTTTAACAAGGGCTTGGCGAGTTTGATTAGTTGGTCTTTGTTGATATAGCCCATGCGGAATGCAATTTCTTCCGGGCAAGCCACTTTTAAGCCCTGACGCTTTTCAATGGTCTGGATAAATTGGCTCGCAGCAAGCAAATTATCGTGTGTACCCGTATCCAACCAAGCGGCGCCGCGCCCGAGCAATTCAACGGTCAACTCGCCCATTTCCAAATAGGTTTTATTGACATCAGTAATTTCCAATTCGCCGCGCGCAGAAGGCTTTATTGATTTCGCGATGTCGATAACACGGTTATCGTAAAAATATAATCCGGTCACTGCGTATTTTGATTTTGGTTTTGCAGGCTTTTCTTCAATCGATAACACAGTGCCGTCATCGGCAAACTCCACCACGCCATAAGCGCGCGCATCATCGACGTGATAACCAAACACCGTGGCGCCTGTTGAGCGAGCGTCGGCACGCTGTAGCAATGCAGAAAAATCGTGGGAGTAATAAATGTTGTCGCCCAGCACCAGCGCGCAACTGTCGCCGCCAATAAATTCTTCGCCAATAACAAATGCCTGTGCCAGGCCATCAGGCGATGGCTGCTCTGCGTAGGAAATTGTCAAACCCCAATCTGTGCCATCACCCAGCAGTTCGCGGTAAGTCGGCAAATCGCGCGGGGTGGAGATTATCAAAATATCGCGGATACCCGCCAACATCAGGGTCGTGAGCGGATAATAAATCATCGGTTTATCGTAGATAGGTACGATTTGTTTACTGATCGCTTTAGTGATGGGATAGAGGCGAGTACCAGAGCCTCCGGCGAGCACTATACCTTTACGGCGTGGCTGCATTTTATTCAAATTGTCTTGCGACATAGATTCAAGCCTTCGAAGAAATTTTTGCTCTTAAGAGAAGCAATATCAACAGGGAGTAATTCTTGGCCCCCCATCTAGAATAGGGTGGGATTATCGCAGCCACGGCCAATTGGGGCTATAGCCCATGTCGCTTAATAGGTTTTTTAGACCACGATTGACCCAGCGATACCAACATCCAAGCATCAAACGGCAAAGGTGGTGGTGATTTTTATCATAATCACCACTAAATACCCTTTCAGGTAAGGGAAGATTTCCCGGTGCTACGCCCAGGAAATCATAGATGCGCACCAGCGTTTGCTCGTGCTCGCCAATAAGTTCGCTGTTATCGAGCACTAGAATTTGCTGATCGGGGAAATAACAACGCAAATGCGCTAACTGCTCTACATATTGCCCGCGCGTACGATAGGAATGGCAGCGGCGCGCACCCAGCGGTGCACGCGACTTATCGCGGCGCAGGCGCATTGCCTCTAACAGCAATGCCAACCAGAATGGGCGCGACTCTTTGCGACGCACAAACTCCATTGCATATTGTGAAATGGCGCGCTCGACCGGATCGCGCAGAATTACTACCAGTTTTAACGCGGGATTGTACTGATGCAAAGCCGCTATCACTTCTGGCCAATAGAGGTAGATAGGTGTCGCCTCTCCCAAGAGCTGCCCATCAGTTGCCGTTTGGAAAAATGGCGCATAGCGCTGATTTATTTCGCCTGCAGACCAGTTGGGATCAAATTCCGGCGCATCAAACAAATGCACTTCTTTACCCTCGGCCATGCAAATCTGGTCGTGCTGATCGAGAAAATGGCTGAGCGCCGTGGTACCACCTTTCTGCACACCGATAATCATAAAATCCAGGGATTTCATGCTGAGGCCCTGATGCTGTCCATCAATTCATCCAACTGAGCGGGAGGATAAAAATAGCGAAGAGCATCGCCATATCCCCGAAGTTGTTTATAAAACACCTCCATTTGCGCGAGATCATAACCTGCATTGCGACTACTGCGCTGTTTATCACCGGTTTGATAACAGGAAGGTAATTGCAACAAATCACCCACAGAATGAGGATTAATAACAAAATCCTCATAGCGCAAAATGCGCCCTGCTAAATGATCGGCATACTGACGACAAAACCATTCGAGGATATGTAATTGGCGCTGCATACGATCACTTATTTGTGCAAGCTTCGCCTTTAAAGCGGAATCAAACATTTCTCCCGCCGGAATATGGCCTTGATTAACCGGTAAATCCACTTGATTCCAACTCGCCAACACCGCCAGCGGATTGCGCACTATGCCGTACACCGGCAGCGCGCTATTCAGCTCCGGCAACAGGGCCGTGAAGAGGGCGTTGTGTTTGATCACCAACGTAAAGTGTTCATCTTGTAACTGATGGCGCACATCAATTTGACCGAGACTTACATCCATCGGACGCAATCCGCCTTCTACCGCCGCTTGAGCCACAGGATTTTCCGGGACCCTGCCATCTTTCTGGCGGCTTACCACGACACCATCCCGCAGTGCACTTACGCGGCTTTGCTGTGCGAAACACTCAATCTGTGTAACAGCCTCAGCACGCCCTAAGGCGGGATTAAAATCACTTGGCGTCAGCGGCTCGTGCAGAGCAAGTACATTCGGATAGGCGTTGAGGATATGGCAG
>DQHS01000267.1 GCA_003524365.1 Cellvibrio sp.
AGCCTCTTCAACAATCATGTGACCGTTTACGCCGCCAAATCCAAACGAACTGATACCTGCACGCAACGGAAATGGGTTGCCGTCCGTATCGATAACGGGATCCCAAGAACGCGTGCCTTCTATAATATAAAAAGGTGAATCGGCCAGCTTGATGCGTGGATTTACTGCCTTAAAAGTTGCGTGACCGGGGAGCGTTTTGTGTTTCATCGCAAGCAGTACTTTGATTAACCCGGCCATGCCAGCAGCGCATTCCAGATGGCCAATATTGGCCTTTACTGCACCCAGCCCGCAAAATTGGGGATTCTGTCCGGTTACCGAATTTTTTTGCAGTTGATTGAATGCGCGGGTTAAACCGTGGATTTCGATTGGGTCACCAAGCGGTGTCCCGGTACCATGGGTTTCAATAAAGTTGATGGAATGAACGGGGACATTAGCTTGTTGGACAGCATCAACAATTAATTTAGCTTGTGCTAGGGCGCTGGGTGATGTCAGTGATCGAACTTTTCCACCGTGATTGATTGCGACGCTTTTGATAACGCCCCAGATGCGATCACCATCTTCCAAAGCTTGGTCGAGCGGTTTAAGCAACACCATGCCCACACCTTCGCCACGAACATATCCGTTTGCGTCTGCATCAAAGGCACTGCATTGCCCGGTGGGGGATAGCATTCCCATCTTGCCAAAACGAATAAACGTTGTAGGCGTCAACAGTAAGCCAACACCACCTACCAGTGCAGATTCACAATGCCCTAACTGAATAGCAGAAGCGGCTTGTTGCACAGCGACAAGCGAACTTGAACAAGCGGTGTCGNNACTAGGTCCATTTAAACTAAAAAAATAAGAAATTCGATTAGCGATTACGCTGTTATGCACACCCGTTGCTTCATGGCCTTCGGGTGATTCAGAATGTAATTCCTGAAGCTCTTTGTAGTCGAAGGTACCAGCGGCTATATAGACCCCAACATTTTTGCCCGCCAATGTACGCGGATCTTTTCCTGCATCCTGAATGCAATGCCATGCTTGCTCAAGCACCAGCCGCTGCTGCGGGTCCATATGTTCTGCTTCGCGTGGTGATACACCAAAAAAACGCGCGTCGAACTCTTCCGGGTTTCCGGTAAACCCGGCCCAGCGTGAAAAGCCGGAAGCCGTCGTGTCTGAAGTGTCTTGATAATCACGCCAATCCCAACGGGACAAAGGCGCCTCCCTTACCAGGCTTTTACCCGTAACAAGGTTGTTCCAATATTCGTGATGATTGTCGGCACCGGGAAACCGGCATGACATGCCAATGATTGCGATATTTTGAGTGGGCATAAAATACTCCTTGCAGAGTCTGGTTGAGGTGAATACCAAACAGCAAATAAATGGTGGATTTCCGTATCCAAATTTTGAGCAAATAAAAGCCGTAAAGCCTCTGAGTTCATCAGAGGCTCGCTAAACAAGTACCGGGTAGTACCTAAAATTTAGTTAGTGTTTATGTTTCTGCGGAAACATTTGAATTTGCTCGACGCATCCGAAAGATTTTCCTAACGAATTAAGCGTTCCGTTTTCGCATACATATTTTTCACTAATTTGAATGCCGTTTATGGTTCCATTAATTTCGAAACCGTAAGCGCCAGGTTTGGTGGGCATGTAAGGGATATTAAAACGGTTAGGTGTAGCTCTGTCGCGAACGATTTCATCGGCTAATAATGCACGATGAAGGACTTTCGCATCAAAAGCGTCATCCTTTAAGAAAAGAACGTCCACACTCAAGGTTATTTCGGCAACATTGGCCGGTGTTCCGTCCAAATTATTTACAATTAAATCAAATTGGTTGGGTTCGCCGCTGTACGCAGGTTCAACACGTTGGCCGACGGTGATATTAAATGTCCCACTGACGCCTTCGCGAGGTTCATGCGCGTTTGCATTTATGGAAAGAAAAGGAATCGATAGTAAAAAAGTAGTGGCTAACAATTTGCGGTTCATAACATTTCCTTGGTCATTTTTTAAGTGAGAATTTCCCAGTTGAATGACAGAAGACACAAAATCCTGTTAGTTCGGTGCTTCTACCATTAATCAATCATTGTTATTTTTTGCGCCCTTGAGTGCAAAATCCAACACAACAATGTTGCTATATCAACAAGGCAGCGGAAGAGTAAGGAAAAAAATGGAAGATGTAAATTGTCAAATGAGTATTTGTTATAACTTAATTCCGTTTAGTTAATCTGCGCCTAACAAAAAAATGCTATGAAAATAATTTAAATGCCAGCATGGCGCATAAAATTTTATTTTGTCGCTCAGAACCAGGTTTGCAATTTCATAAACGAAAATTACTTCCGCGCACTAAAAAGAGTCGATATCTATTTTTATGATGTACATATCACATTATATCTTGTACTAGCGCAACCATTTTTTTGCGCCTATTTGGTTCAAAATTCAGCTAAAGAACATAACTGTATTTTGATGTGTATTTTTTATTCAAAGCGTAATATTTTCAAGGTATGTTGTACATTCACACGCAAAATCTGCCTACTTTTGGTTGGCAGATTTTATGACAGACAGTGGTTAATTGTTCAATCATCGAACAGATTACTTTAACCAGTGCAGGATTATGTAATTTTTTGTGTTGCCACACTAAGTAATAAACCGAAGCTGGCGACGGACACGTAAAAGTAAGATGAAATGAAAATAAAACGTAATTTGAGTGGTGTAATGCGTTTGAGCGTAGAGGTTTTTTTAACGGTAGAAAAGAGTAGGATTTAATCGTCTGGAGCTAGCTGAGGCGGAAGGTTATTCACATTTGAAGTTCCAGGACTTCCAAGCCCCTTACTCTGAAACGGGCCAAAATGCATTATTTACCAGCCTGAATGGAAAACTGTGGGGTTCAGTTCACATACCTAATGTACGTGCAACGTCCCTATCCGTACAGTCAAACACACGAATAATGGGGAAAAAACGCTGCAAATGGGATCGAGCCTGTGCATTACAAAGACGGCATTTTTTATATCAATAGCCCTACTTGGACAGAACAGATCGTTGAATAAAAGGTGATATTCTTTAATTTTTTATCACCGGATCTAAAACAATGAACGACCTAACCCTCACACAACTCGTATTGGTTCTACTGATTTTTGTGTGGAGCGGATTTGTTCGCACTGGTTTAGGGTTTGGTGGCGCGATGATGGCGTTGCCGTTGTTGCTGCTGGTAGATAATCGGCCGTTGGTGTATTTACCAATCATTGCGGTGCATCTGCTGATTTTTTCTACGCTCACGGTGTGGCAAAACAATCGTGCGCGCGCCACGACAGAAGAAAAGAAACCATCGACCGTAGATTGGGTTTATCTGAAAAAATCCCTGAAAATTATGATTATTCCGAAACTCATTGGTGTGGCCGGTTTGTTAACGATTCCGGCTAACATTATGAGTGCAATTATTTTTGTGATTATCTCGGTCTATTCGATCACTTATATTTTGAATAAACCATTTAAAAGTTCGCATCCGGTGAGCGATGGTATTTTTTTATCGCTCGGTGCTTACATTAGCGGTACTTCATTGATTGGTGCACCGTTGATCATGACGGTGTATATGGTGCATGTTGCGCGCGAAAAATTACGCGATACCTTGTTTGTACTCTGGTTTATTTTGGTAAGTATTAAAATGGTGGCGTTTGTAATTGCAGGAGTGGATTTGCAATTGCAGGCGCATCTTTGGTTACTACCTGCTACCGCAGTTGGTCACTATTTTGGTTTGAAATTTCACGAGCGTTTGGTCGCTGCCGACCCGGTGGTGTTTTACCGGGTGATTGGTAGCGCGTTGTTGTTAATCAGTGTTTTTGGGTTAGTGTCGATTTATTAGTAATGGGTTACCCAGATGCCAAGGTAATTATACAAGATCAATTCGTATTACCTTTCCTGTTTTTAAACGCCCTTGTTTTACTTTTTCTAGTAAAGTCTCTCTTTGTTGATCTTCAGATATATTATATTGTCCATTAAACCAATCTTTCCATGTGCACCATAAATTTTGAAATGTAATTGAAGCGGTTTTACCTCTATGCACACCGATAGTAAATCGGGTGTCATTCTTTATTGTGCTGATATTATTTAAAACCCATTGGAATCTGGCACCTTCGCCTGCTAATTTGGTCGTAGCGTCGAAACCTTCTATGCCCTTTTCCGAATCCTCTAATAAAGTACCATCACCTGTTATTGGATCGTGTATATTTGAATATCTTGTAGCATCTCCTTCTTCTACACCATCCAGTTTTGCTTGTTGATTTCTTTTTTGTCCCATAGCACCAGCAAAATTTCGTCCATAATTACCTGGTGATTTGACAACACCTTCTTCAATACCATTGACATATCCATCAAATCCATGTGTCTGTTGATACATAAGACAGAGGTATTTTTCCCCATAATTTTGCACGTGCCCGTGAGTAAAGGGATCTACAGTTGTAACATCTGGTTTATCCATATTTTCTGCTGATCTTGTAAAGCCGCCGGATTTTGAAACGACACCATTGACACTTTTAGCAATACTTCCAGCTTTACTAGCAATTGCGGAAAGAGCTTGAGCTTTATCTTCCACCGGTTCAGCAATGCTGTTTGAACTATACAAAGTTGCATTTGTTTTCGTTAGGTTATTGTCTATGACCGAAAAAGTATGACCAGTATCAACCAAGCGTAACGCATCGAGTGAGGTTGCTTCTTCAATCTGCCTTAATTGTATAGAGCCATCTCTATTTTCAGGCTCCCTCTTTTTCTTTTGTAAAGATGATATTTGTCCAAGAGCTTTTGCCCCCATCACATCCGCTTCATTTTCCAGCCCCGCATCATCATTCACTGGTACACCGGCTTTCATTTGCATGGTTGGTTGCACGCGTCCCTGTTTTTGCTGCACCACATGCCAAGCTTCGTGCGGTAAATGTTGCTCTTGACCAGGCGCTACGTGAATGTCAGTTCCCTGTGCATAGGCATGTGCATTTAATTGTGCTGGTTTATCGGAGTTGTAATGAACTTTTACATCATCCATAGAATAACCAGATAGATTTTCAATACCGGATTTTAAATTGTCAGGCATGCCAGTGTGATTGGCTTTTTTCTCTTCAGCGCCGGCGCGTTGAAGAGTTTCAAACTTTCCCTGAATGGGTTCCTCCTCTTCAATTAATTGTGCAGTTTCAAATTTTCCCTGCAGTAATTCCTCTTCTTCAGCACGCTGTGCGGTTTCAAATTTTCCCTGCAGCAGTTCCTCTTCTTCAGCACGCTGTGCGGTTTCAAATTTTCCCTGCAGTAGTTCCTCTTCTTCAGCACGCTGTGCGGTTTCAAATTTTCCTTGCAGTAATTCCTCTTCCTCTGCGCGTTGTGCGGTCTCGAATTTCCCTTGCAGTGGTTCTTCCTCTTCAACGCCGGCGCGCTGTGCAGTGACAAATTTAGCTTGCGTTGTATTCATTAATTGCTGTTGTTGTAGTTGCACGCCGGTGGAAGCGCGTTGGTCAGTAAAGGCGGGTGCGGTTTGTTTTGCGGCCCCCTCTTCCGCTGACTGGGTTTTGTGTGCGGTTTGTTTACTGGTGTAAGCCATGATTTTGCTCCCGGGTTATTCCTTGCATCTGGTTAGTGTGAGTAAAGTTAAAAACACCTGTAGCCTAAAGATTATTTGTCTGCATCCTGAGGGGTTTCGCTTTCGTCCATATCACTGTCATCGACTTCATTTTCATCTAATTCATCTCCATCCGTTTCTGCCGCTTGTTGCCGGGTTGGTATTGCGGCGGGTTTTTGATGGTGCAATAAATTGCGGTTAGGTTTTTGCTCTTTGAGCGCTTTGATTGCATCCAGCCCTGACCAGAGCGCGAGGCCAATTACGACCAAACCAAACAGACTGGATAAATTTATAATTTTAAATAACGGATCAGCCACAATTAAATACACCCAGAGCACTATAGGTGGCAAGAGCAATGTGACTACCGCAAGGGGATGCGATAGCCAGCGGATATAAACGGGCAATTTTTTACAGCGATGTGGATACACATAGAAAAGAATGACTAAATAGGCAAGTGCCAATAACAGCCAGATATTCATTATTGCGATGAGTAACCAACGATAGCCACACAGGGTTTCATTCCACAGCGATTCGTTATAGCCCGGTGAGAAATGTTTGCCGATGTAATTGTTAAATACCGAGTAATCTTTTCCGTCGCTGCTGTTGGTATATTCGATCATTGGCCAGAAGCCACCCCCGCCAAAACTCTCGTGAATATAGGCAAGGCGTTTTTGTCGCTCGTCAATTTGATGCCGTGTTGAATGGCCATCAGCTTTGATATCCATTTCTGAATAATCGGTAAACATCAGTGGTGTAATAATAGTGCGGTCGGTGCTAGTGGTCACCGCATAAATTTCGTCGAGCGCGCTGTAATAGGGATCTTCCATTAGCAAGATCACCAAGGTTTTGACGGATTCCTGAATTTCCGGTATTGATTTATTGTCGTCGGCATATTTGCTAACTTGGGTTAGGAAATCGATATGACCGGTACTAAATACTGAACCCGTGCGCAGGAATTCAGATTGGGTTGTCATGATATTAACGTAAGTGTGATTTTTGATTCCGTTCCAGCGATCGCGCATTTCATCCGCTTTGGCTAACTCTTTTTTCAACTCTTTGAAAAAGGCATCAAACCTGTCTTTGGCAAAAGCCTCCTTCGGAAAGTTTTTAAAATAGAAAGTAACACCATCACCATTGGTAGGTTGTGCGGCAAGGCCGAGTGTCATGAGTGGGCGCAGGCGTGACCCTGCATCGGTGAGGGGTGTGCCCAGCAATTGTACGAGCTGGTTTTTTAAATTATCAAAAAATATTTTTAAACCAGCGTCAGTGTGCAAATCCGGTATGGCTGAAAATTCTTTTTCAATTAACCAATCTACTTTACTACCGTAGCGGCGCGCTTCGCGGATAAATGCTTTGGCTTGGTCGCTATTATCATCGAGCAGGGTTTTACTACCGGGGCGGCTATTGATTTGCATCAGCTTGCCGTTATCACCTGCACTTAAACCAAAATAGGCCACGCGGTTGAATGTGCTGAAATCAAATGCCTGGGCAGCATCGCCTGTTTTCCAATAAGGGTAAATACCATAAGCAGTGGTTTGTATTTCTTTGGGTACACAGCCGCAGTCTTTGCCTCCACCATCCCATAATAGGGATTTACCGGTATAGGCGGGCATGGGTTCGCTGTAAAGCGGTGCAATCACCGGTTGCAATTGGCTGCGGTAATAATTGCCCAATTTATGGATGTGGTCTTCATTGCAATACTTGATAGTGTCTGATGCTTCGCTAGCGATATGTTGGTTAACTTCATTAAAGAGAGCCGCTGTTTCAGACGGCTCCAGATTGCCTAATTGGCTATCGAGTGTATTGGATTTATCGAGCTTACAAATACCTGCAGCTTTGAGTATTTTATTTTTGATCGCGAGGTCCAATAATTCGGCGCTGGGGTATTCAATATCTTTGAGCGTTTCCAATAATTTGATTACGACAGCCGCTACGGGTGCTCTGGTGCTGAGCAGCGCCTGCGCTGCGGTTTCATCCAAACGGTAATACTCTTGCTGACTCGCCAATTGGATTTGCAATAACAACTTATCGACATTAGGTACCGGTGCAGGTGCTGCATCTGCCGCACTGGAGGCACTGGCGGATGTGGCTGTGTCACTGGATGTTGCGTCTGTTGAAGCAACAGCGGGTGATGCTGTTTTGATCGCTGCTGTGATTGCTTTGGTGAATTCTTTCTGATCCGTAAATGTTTTATCGCGCAGTGTTGCGAGATTTTCAAAGAGCGCATCACTAATGCCCTGCTGGCTTAAATCATTTAGGACTTTATCGGTAATCACATAGTCTTTGTGAGCGAGAATATGGGCGCTGAGTTTATCGCTGATTTTTTTGCTTTCGTCGGCAGGTAATTTGCCAAGTTGTGCGTTGAGTTCTGCAATGGCCGATAATTTATCGGGAAATACTTTTCCTGCAATGGCTGTTATCGCAGTATCGGCGGCGGAGACTTTTGCGACTGCACCCGCCATAGCTTCAAAATCATCGGCGCGCAGTACATAAAGTTGATAGGGTTCAATAACTGCCACAGGTTCTGGTTCAGTCACAGCTTGTGGTTCGGGTTGTAAGTAACAGCGCACCAGTGCTTGCAAATCTTTATCGCTTCCTTGCGCGAGTGTTTGTTGTGTATCCAATTCACACGCGGTGATATGCGTGACTGCCCATTGTGCAAAAGGGGTGCTGATCAGAGTGTTCGCATCGTCACGGTATTGTTCTGAAAAGGTTGCGATTCCGCGCGCGCGCGGCGGCAAAGCAGCGACAACATTGGCCGTGGTATCCAATGCAAAACTTTTACAAAAACGCTGCATCCATGACCAGGTAATCGGGCCGAGTATGCCGTCATTAAGCGGTTTTCCTTTGCGGCTGGCATCGGCTTGCCAATCACTTTCCTGATGATAAAGCTGGTACATATCCGCCTGTACCTGTGCGATCACCGGTTTGGGATAGTGTTTATATTCCAGATCATAACCGAGGCATTTGTCTTTATTCAGTGTTGCGCCTTCAGGCAATGCCGACGATGTCTGCGCCGCTAAAGCCAAGGGGAATAACAATCCCAGCAACAATAGCGGCCATTTAATGGAAAGAGCATTGGTCATAGCAGTTAGAGCGTACGCCCCTCCTTGAGAAGTTCTTTATTGATACCTTGCAACAGATCGGCTTGTTCCAACTGGTTGCGATTCATACGTGTGGCGCGGATGGCGGCGTAGCGCACGACATTGGTAAGCGAACCACCCGAGAGTTCGTATTTATCGGCGAGTAGTGGCAAATCCACATCCTGTGACAGCAACTCGCTATTGGGTAATAAATTTTTCCACAGACGCAGGCGCTCAGTTTCATCGGGCAGTGGAAAATAAATAATCGACTGGAAGCGCCGGGCAAAGGCTTCATCGATATTGGCTTTGATATTACTGGCAAGAATCACTACGCCGGGGAAATCTTCCACCCGTTGTAATAGATAGGAAATTTCCTGATTAGCATGGCGATCATTGGAGCTGCTAGTTTGGGTACGCTTGCCAAAGAGCGCATCGGCTTCATCAAAAAATAAAATCCAATTTTTATTTTCGGCCTGGTCAAACACACCAGCGAGATTTTTTTCTGTCTCACCGATGTATTTTGATACCACCATGGACAAATCAATGCGGTAGACATCCACTCCCACACTTGCGCCCAACAGTGTGGCAGTGAGCGTTTTACCTGTACCCGGCGGCCCGAAAAATAAACTGCGGTAACCGGCCTTAATGGATTTTTCCAATTGCCAATGTTTGACCAGTGTTTTGCTGTGGCGCAGCCAGGTATGCAGGTGATCAATCTCATCCATCACATCACGCCCCAGCACCAAATCGTTCCACGTGAGTTTGCTGGTAATTAATTTTGCAGGAAATTCGATGCTGTAGTCAGGTTTATGAACGTGTCCGTGCGTGCAGCGATGCAAAAATTCGGCGGTAACCGAAATCGTGGCATTTAAAAAAGGCTCACCACTAGCTTGATGTTCCAGTTTGATCAGCCGCTGCTTAAGAAAATAATGTTGATCGTCAAATAATTGCAGTACGCCAAAACGGCGATTTAATTCTTGCCCTGCCAGAATAAAGACTGCGGTTTCAGCGGTGGGTAAAAAACCACTGTGCGCTTTGCCGCGCCAGCCGCCAAATTCTGTGAAGGTGCGGCCAGTGATCTGGCTCTGGGTGAAAAAAATATCCAGCGCTTGCGGGCGCAGGTGGGGAATCAAACACAACAGGAAAACCAACCGCTCATCAAACCCCATCGCATAGTCGCGCATAATCTGCGCATAAGGTGAAGGGTCATCATTCACATTGGGCGGTGCGAGGCTGCGCACGTCGGCGGTTGCTTGTTGCGTTTCCTGTGCACCAAAATAATGGGTGAAGCGCAAATTCAAAACTGCATCAAACCAGGCGAGTTCCTGTTCGAGTGTTTTGGCATTGGCTTGGCTAATGGTCATTGTATGTAGTCTGCTCATTTAAATGGGATTAAGGTGTTTTATTCAGGATTGATCGCGCCAGGACACTCGCATTGGTTTATCCATCCAACTGTGTTTGATCAGCGAAATACTCCAGGGTAAACGGTCGAGCAACATATCAAAGGTGCGTTCCTGCACTTTCAACCGCCAACAATCTTCCTCCAGTATTAACCAACCTTGGCGTTGGAAAAAAGTTTCGCGCAATCCGGCAATCGATGTCGAACCCAATACCTTCCAATGTTGGATCATGCTGGTTAGCATTTGCTCGATAGTGTTTTTTTCGTGCTCACTGATCTCGATACCTTCACTGATCGGCAAGCTGGTGCTGATACCACACAAAATTTTATTCAAGGTCAATTCGTATTCCGGTGTGCGTGTTTTGCCGCTCACCATAAATTGCACCAGGTGAGCAGCGCGGTCTGCTGCTCCAGGATGCACAAATTTCCCTTCCTGGGTTAATTCCAGCATGGCAAACAACCGCGGCATAAATGCAGCCGCCAATACCTGACCAGCGTTGCTGATGGGAATTCCCGCTTCCCATGTGTAAGTGTTTTCTGCAGTTTTTTGGGCGCCCTGCAGATCCTGCAAACGCATTGCAGGTTGTTGCCGAGCTGGTGGTGTTAACAAGGCCACGCGCCGCTCAGCCAAGTTGATCAAGCGCTGCACATCGTCAATACCTACAGCCGTTGCAAAAGTCTGGCATAGGATTTTGGTGAGTTGGTTTTTATCCAATGTTGTTGGGCGTACGACAAACAGGGTGTGGAAAATAAATTCCCATTTGGCCAGTTTAAGTGCAAGGCTATTGCTATCAACGGCCAGCAGCGCAATGGCTTCATTAACCACTTTTACCAGTGTATCCAAAGGTGGATAAGTAGCGGGCTGCAAACGCATGACAATTTGATGCAATAAATGCGCAGGTACTCCGCGGATTAATTGTGAGTGATGTTTAGCCTCACTCAATAATTCAAGCCATTCGTTAACAATATCAGTTGTTGCATGCTGCATTAAAAAATTAATGTGCTGCTGCAATGCGAGCAGTTGTTCACGCGTGAATGTGGTTTCTACAGTCAACAATTGGGCAAGGGAAATAACAGGTTTACGCAAGGAATCAGCACTCCCTGTTAGCAGCGGTGTATTCGTATTAATAGTTAACGGCATATCAGGCTGTTGGGCTTTCTGTGGTTCGCCAGTATTGTGCTCGGATTGCACATTAGGATCGGCAGCCGTCTGATCATTCATTGTGGTATGAATATTAATTGCTTGGGTTTTGGTAGTTTGAAGGTCAGCTGTTGTCGTTGCTGCATTTGCTGCTTCGTTAAAACGCGTTTGTGCATTATCGCCAGAAGTGTTGGCAAACAATTCCAGATCAATAGCCTGTTGCTGCAACAAGGCGTGTACGACCTTGCGATAATAGCTCGCTGTATTTAGTGCTTGTTGTGCAAAGGGTTTGATTGACTGCAACAAATCACTGGCAGCGTTAGTGTTCATAGTGGCTTGATGCAGAATTAATTCGCTACAAACGTCCTGCCATTGATCGTGAGTTAAGTGCAGTTGTTGCAAGTAGTCACGCGGTTGGGCAGCAGCCAAAAGGGATTGCACAGGCGTTTTTATTTTCGATGGTGGCGTTTTTACGTATTGTGTTTCGAGTAGAGCATCCTGCTCCTTGGTTGATAATCGCACTGTCCTGTTCGTATCGATTTGCGATTGGGTATTTTGTAAATCTCTATCGCCACCATCAATAGAATGTTGGCTGGCGAATCCATCAGCATTAGCCACTGTGGCTATTGGGCTAGTTGCGATTGGCAGATCAGTAGTTGTCGGGCTGATGCTAGTTGATGCAGTCAAAGCAAGAGAATTATTTTGTGTATTGTCACCTTCGGTCTTGGAAAATAATTCAAGATCAATTGGTTGTTGCTGCAACAAGGCGTGTACGATCTTGCGATAATAGTTCGCCGTATTTAATGCGTGCTGCGCAAAAGTTTTGATTGACTGCAATAAATCACTGGCAGCGTCAGTGTTCATAATGGCTTGATGCAGAATTAATTCGCTACAAACGTCCTGCCATTGATCGTGAGTTAAGTGCAGTTGTTGCAAGTAGTCACGCGGTTGGGCAGCAGCCAAAAGGGATTGCACAGGCGTTTTTATTTTCGATGGCGGCGTTTTTCCGTATCGTGTTTCGAGTAGAGCATCCTCCTCCTTGGTTGATAACCGCACTGTCCTGTCTGTATCGATTTGCGTTTGGAGATTTTGTAAATCTCTATCGCCACCATCATTAAAATGTTGGCTGACGAATCCATCAGCATTAGCCGTTGTGGCTATTGGGTTATTTGCGATTGGCAGATCAGTAGTTGTCGGGCTGATGCTAGTTGATGCCGTCAAAGCAAGAGAACTATTTTGTGCATTGTCACTTTCGGTCTTGGCAAATAATTCAAGATCGAGTGGTTGTTGCTGCAACAAGGCNNGCAAAGGTTTTGATTGACTGCAACAAATCACTGGCAGCGTTAGTGTCCATAGTGGCTTGATGCAGAATTAATTCGCTACAGATGTCTTGCCACTGGTCGTTGCTCACGTGCAGTTGTTGCAAGTACTCCACCGGTTGTGCAGTGGCCAGAAGTGATTGCACATGAGTAGATATTATCGACTGTTGAATTTTCGTTTCGTTTTGTTCATGTACAGGTGATCGATCCTCTTTTGATAACTGCACCGTCTTGGTGGTATCGATTTGCGATTGAATTTTCGGCGAGTATTTATAGCCATTATTATCGCTGGTGTACACACTAGTCGCTGCAGTTAGCGGGTTAGTTGCCATTGGCAGATCATTAGTCGCTGAGCCGGTGCTAGCTGGTGCAGTTAATTCAAGAGAGTTGTTTGGTGTATTGGTATTTGCAGCGTTGGCAAATAATTCCAGATCGAGTGGTTGTTGCTGCAACAAGGCTTGTACAACCTTGCGATAATAGCTCGCTGTATTTAGTGCTTGTTGCGCAAAGGTTTTGATTGACTGCAACA
>DQHS01000224.1 GCA_003524365.1 Cellvibrio sp.
AAGTTATGGCAAAATAATCGACCACCGGAACAAGCCGTACCATTGGTATTGACCGATATCGTTCATCGACTTGAATTATTTATTCTCTCCGCAACTGGAAAACATTTTTTAATTCACATCGCACAACCACCCACACCACCAACATTACTCGCCCGCGTATTTCGTCAGACGCCAGCGCCCTGGTGTACACAAGCAATACCTGCTAACGATGGCCAAAACATTTGGTTGCCGATGCAGTCGCCCTTCGCCGACAATGTGCGCGCACAGCAATGGATGCGTACGCTGGCTCTTCAACAAGCGATACGCGCAATGCGCAATAGTGCTGCAAGCATCGCACATTTTTCTACTCCTCTCGGTCGTGATATTTTTCTTTTACTCGAAAGTTTTTCGGCAGATGAAGAACTCGCGCGGCATTTCCCCGGAAGCATTGCTGAGCTTAATCGCGTTCGTCAAAAGGCATTGCAGGATCGCCCCGCGCTTTCTACTTTTTCACCGCCGCGGCGTCCGTTGGAAATTTTCTATCGCAATTTGTTAACCCAAACCTGCGGCGTTGCAGAAAATGGTTTCGCATGTGAATCACCCACCGCTTCCCAAGAGCGTGTGAATGAATTACTACCACAGCTCATGCACCTCGCGCCGGATTATTCCGTGCGCGTTTATGGCATCGCGCCGCTGGTAAAAGATGTGTGGACGGGTGAGTTACGTGCACCGAATAACATTGCCGCGCTCGAACTATTGGAAAGGGAAAATACCGAAACGGAAAAAAATCCGCTGGTCGCGCGCCTACCACGCAGCCCAGAGGTTCGCGCCGCGCAAAACGATGAGGATAAGAAAAAGAAACAGGATGATGCCTGGATGGTACAAGGCGACGAATCGCACCCAAAGGCAGAAGATCCAATGGGTTTACAGCGTCCAGTTGATCGCGACGAAGATGCGGCAGCAGAGGAGTACGCGGATTTAGTCTCCGAGTTGGCCGAAGCACGTTTGGTTTCAACGCCTGGCCAATCTAAAGAAATATTGTTATCAGATAACCCGACCGAAAAACGCTCACAACTGAAGCAATCGATACAGGAACTACAAACCGAACTCAGTTATCCCGAGTGGGATTATAAGCAGGAAACTTACCGACATCCGGGCGCACGCGTATGCGTGGGTGCAATGACTTCTGGCTCCCAGCAGTGGGTTGATGAGACGATGAAACAATATCAACCACTAATCTACTCAATACAAAAACAGTTTGAACTGTTGCGCGCGCGCAAGGTACTTTATCGCCAACAAATGGATGGTGAAGAAATTGATTTGGATGCATACGTTACGAGCTATACGGATTTTCGCGCGGGTGATTCGCTAAACCAGGCGCTGTACCAAACCCGCCGCGTTGCGGAAAAAAATATCACTCTGTGTCTGTTAGTGGACGTTAGCGGCTCTACGGATTCATGGATCGCCAATAATCGCCGTGTCATTGATGTTGAGCGCGAAGCATTGTTGCTAGTTGCTATTGCATTGCAAAGCTTGGGTGAGCCATACAACATTCTGGCGTTTTCAGGAGAAGGCCCACAATCGGTTGCGGTGCGCGAAGTAAAATACGCAAACGAAAACTTTAGCAACGATGTAGCATTACGCATCAGCGGATTACAACCAGAACGATTTACCCGTGTGGGCGCAGCATTGCGTCATGCCACGGCTGAATTAATGCGTATGCCCGCTTCGCACCGTTTGCTCATTGTATTGTCGGATGGAAAACCTAACGATCACGATGATTATGAGGGGCGTTACGGCATTGAAGATACGCGCCAAGCGGTCATTGAAGCGAAAAACCAGGGAATACAACCTTTTTGTTTAACCATTGACCGTCAAGCAGGAAACTATCTTCCGTACATTTTTGGCGCGCATCACTATGCGCTTCTGCCCCACCCTGAACAACTGCCAAGAGCCTTGTTGGAATGGATGAAACGCCTGCTGGTTAATTAAATTGTTTATCGTTCAACAACGCGATAAAGATTACGAATTCAAATGAGGAAATAAATGAGCGGTTTGATATTGGTGTTGAATTCAGGCAGTTCGTCTTTGAAGTTTTCTGTGGTCGATCACAGCGCAGACTGCGCTGTCTTTGAAGGTCTGGCAGAACAATTAGGCAGTGAGGCAGCGAAGATCACGTTTAAACCCACTACGGGGCAACGCGAATCACAGACGATGCCTGGAATTGATCACCATCAGGCGCTGGCCGCCGTGTTCGACAAATTGTCCGAACGTAAACTGATGCAAGACATCATCGCAATCGGTCATAGAGTGGTTCATGGTGGGGAATTTTTTAACCAGCCAACACTCATCACCGAGGAGGTGATTGCAAAAATCCGCGCGTGCGAGCCACTCGCGCCGCTTCATAACCCCGCTCACCTTATCGGCATTCTCGGCGCACGGGAGGCCTGCCCACATTTACCGCAGGTGGCGGTGTTCGACACAGCGTTCCACCAAACCATGCCCCCAAAAGCCTTCCTTTACGCCGTACCCATCGCCCTCTATGAGCAGCATGGGGTTCGTCGCTACGGTTTCCACGGTACCAGCCATGAATATGTGTCGGGCGAGGCGATCAAACGTCTTCGGCTTGACCTTGAGGACAGCGGCGTGATCGTAGCGCACCTGGGTAACGGAGCTAGTGTCTGCGCTGTGGCTAACGGCAAAAGTATGGATACTTCGATGGGGCTAACGCCGCTGGAGGGGTTGGTCATGGGTACGCGCAGTGGCGATATAGACGCAGGCGTTTTGCAATATCTGCACAACACCTGCGGCATGTCCCTGGAAGAGATTATGAACATGCTCAACAAACGCAGCGGGTTGTTGGGGTTATCGAATCAAAGCAACGATATGCGCAGCCTATGCAAACTGGCGAGCGATGGCGACGCGCAAGCAGCCTTGGCTATCGAGGTATTTTGTTACCGGCTCGCGAAATACATTGCCGCCTACAGCGTAGCGCTTGAGCGGTTAGATGCAATTGTCTTTACCGGCGGTATCGGCGAAAACGCCCGCCCCGTCCGCGCTCGGGTAGCGACGCTGCTGAAAAATCTTGGGGTTTCGCTTTCTGATGAGCTCAATCAAGAAAATGGCGACCCGCGCGGTGTCATCAGCAGCCCGCAGAGCCGAATTCCGCTGCTGGTGATCCCTACCCAAGAAGAGCTTATGATCGCTCGCGCTACCTTTTCCAGTATTTAATCCGACCAGAGGGTCAGGAATATGAAGCAGGTGTTTTTTGTAGCACCCACCGGTTTTGGGACTGGGTTGACTTCGGTCTGTCTCGGGCTGGTACGGGCAATGGATCAGCAAGGTCTTAACGTCGGATTCTGTAAGCCCATCGCCCAACACAGCGGTACAACTACCGAACAAGACCCCTCGCTATTATTTGCGGGTCACATTCTAGGCCGCATCCCCGAGCAGCCATTAAACCTCGATTACGCCCAAAGCCGGTTAGCGGCGGGCGAAGTGGAGCAATTACTGGAGGACGTGGTCAGCCTCTGCCAGCGCTGCGGCGAAGGCGTCGATATCCTCGTAGTTGAGGGATTGGTACCGCAAGCCAATAGCCCGTTTATCCAGCGCCTGAATATTCAGATCGCCAACGCGTTAGACAGCGACATTGTGCTGGTCGCCGCCAAGAATCAATTGAGCGACGCGGAGCTAAGCCAGCAAATCGGCGTCACTGCCAATTTTTATCGCACTGGCGATGATGAGCGCGTGGTGGGCTGCATATTGAACAAAGTGGGCGCCCCGCAGGATCCTCTCTCGGCATTGATGACCGGCGATGACGGAACACAGACTCTCGCCCAGATAAAGGAAGATTTGTCTGGGTTGCCAATCTTTGCGGGCGGCAAGGTCGCTTTTCTCGGACAAGTGTATTTCGAGCCCTCTTTCCTGGCGCCGCGCGTAGGGGATGTATCCCGCCGGCTTAATTGCAGATCGCTCAACGACAAGGCAGATTTCAACCGGCGCGTAAATGAAGTAACAGTGTGCGCGCGCCGCGTGAATAACATGCTGGACACCCTGAAAGCTGGCACCTTGGTAGTCACACCGGGAGACCGTGAAGACATTTTGCTGGTGGCATGCCTCGCTGTATTAAACGGCGTGCAACTGGCCGGGATTCTGTTAACCGGCGGTTACACGCCGGACAAAAAGCTCATGCAGTTATGTCAGGTCGCGCTGGATACTGGTTTACCGATCATTCTGTGCGATAGCGATACCTATCGCACTGCACAAAAACTGGAACGCCTGAACCTGGATGTGCCCGCCGACGATGCGCAGCGAATTGAGCAGGTTATCCGTGGCGTGTCGGAGAACATCCTGATGCCGCCGATACTGGCGCGCACCCAACGGGTGAAAGCGACGCGCTTGTCGCCAGCGGCATTCCGGCATCAACTGGTGCAGCGCGCCGGGCGGGACTTGAAACGCATTGTGCTGCCCGAAGGGGAGGAGATCCGCACCATCCAGGCCGCTATCATCTGCGCCCAAAAGGGAATCGCCAAGCCGGTTTTACTGGGCAATCGGGATAATATCCAGCGCATTGCAGAGAGTTTGTCACTGGTATTGCCTGCCAGCCTCACAGTATTGCAGCCAGAGGAGGAGATTGAAAAATATGTCGCCCCGCTTCTGGAACGACGCGGCCACAAAGGCCTTACCCGCGAAGCCGCGCTGGAAATGCTGGAAGATACGGTCGTACTCGGCACCATGATGTTGGCGCTCGATGAAGTGGATGGACTGGTGTCCGGCGCTATTCATACCACCGCCAATACCATCCGCCCTGCCCTACAACTCATCAAACCCCGGCCCGATTGCCGCTTGGTCTCCTCGATATTTTTCATGTGCTTGCCCGAACAAGTACTGGTGTACGGCGACTGCGCGGTGAACCCGGACCCGAATGCCGAGGAACTTGCCGACATTGCCATCCAGTCCGGCGATTCAGCGCGGGCATTTGGCATAGAGCCTCGCATCGCTATGATCAGCTACAGTACGGGCACCAGTGGTGCGGGAGTGGATGTAGATAAGGTTCGGGAGGCGACACGCCTGGCCAAAGCCCGGCGACCGGATTTACTGATTGATGGCCCATTGCAATACGACGCCGCCAGTGTCGCCGCCGTTGCCAGCCAAAAGGCGCCTGGCAGTATGGTTGCAGGTAAAGCCACGGTGTATATTTTTCCGGATTTAAATACCGGCAATACCACCTACAAAGCGGTGCAACGTTCTGCGAACGTCGTCAGTATCGGCCCCATGCTGCAGGGTTTGAATAAACCGGTGAATGACTTGAGCCGCGGCGCGCTGGTAGAAGACATCGTCTACACCATCGCACTCACGGCGATTCAAGCGCAGCAATAGTT
>DQHS01000016.1:0-186 GCA_003524365.1 Cellvibrio sp.
CATCGCTGAGTGCCTGGCGGCGATCAAACTCCAGCTTCTGTTGCCAGCTGCGTGCGTAGTAAAGCTGGTCGCGCTCTGGCGACAAAAACCCGAGCTGCTGGAACTGATCCATCGCCAAGGGTTGAGCGTTTTTCCATTGATCAAACACGGGCCAATCCTCACCATTTTTTTGCCCTTGGCCAGGCA
>DQHS01000016.1:214-5375 GCA_003524365.1 Cellvibrio sp.
CCCCGCGTTCGCGAGGATGACGACTCCCATATTAAAAAAACGCTGAAAAACACACTTTCGTCATACCTGCGCATGCAGGTATCCATGGCCTTTATTAACAAACCTAAAGCTGGATCCCCGCGTTCGCGAGGATGACGACTAATACACTCATGACCACTAATGCACTCAACAAAAGTCCGGGATTACCGGCACCGCAATACCGGTTTCCGGTGGCGGCTGTTCTACGCGTTGCGGCGGTTTGGGTACTTGCTCGCCCTCTTCAATGTGCACCTCCGCCAACTCGGGTAGTTGGTAAGCTTCAAGCCGCAACTTGGTGGCTGTTTGCCACTTGCCATCGCGCTGCTGGAAATACAGCTGCAATTCGTTGATGGCCAAGACTCCCGGCGTGCGCCCGGCCAAGGTGCGCAATTCATTCACATCCAGTTCGCGCCCCAAAGGCCAGCCTTTGCCGTTAAATCCACCAGGCGCGAGCGGCCACAAACTGTTGAGCAGATTTTTTTCCACGGCGTGGATAATGCTGGTGAGATTGCTGCGATCCATAACTTCCAAACTGAGCGAGAGCGCCACCGGAATAAATTGCGGGCTGAGCACATAGAGCTCAGTGCCGAGCAAAGTGCGTGGAGCGAGATAGCGGAACAAATCATTCAATAACCCGGCGCTGGGTTTGGGAGCGGCCCCCAGCGCTGGCTCTGCTGGCGGCATTACCAGCAGACTCACCACACCGGGCACTTCAGTCTGAATAGCATCGAGCGAGTTGCCGGGCATCAGACCCGGAATAAGTTCTGCGCGGCCGACCGGCACTAGCGGGTTGTCTTGCGCCAGCTGGATAAAATCTTCACGGGTGACGGCGCGGTCGCGATGGCGTAACTCGGCGGGAATTCGCTGCTCGGCTTGCGCAACTGACTCTGCCTCCTGCCCGCCACTTAAAGGCCAATCCTGTTGCACTTGCAGTTCAGTCGCATTAGCCGAGAGCAATTGCTTCACACTGGCCGCAGGCAAGTTGCCGCTGCTGCCACCTCCCGCACAGAAGCGCGCCGCGCGAATGCGTTCACCCGGTGCAGGGCGTTTGCCGCGAATGCCATCGCCAAAAATCACACTGCCGGAACTGGCATCGAACTGATATACGCGATCATTCAATCCGCTGCCGGAAAAATTGGCCACCTGTTGCCAGGGCACATAAATGCCGTTTTCACTCACTTCTATTTGCACACTGGCGGCATCCACATCGGTGCGACCTATGTTCACCACTTGTCCGGCGCGGCCGTCACCCTGGCCAATCACTTGATCCAGCACCACCTCCTGCGCCACCACATCCACCGCGTTCACCGCCATAAAGCCAAGCGAGAATTCCGCATCGTCCGGTGCACTCAGGCACAGCCAGCCGATAATCGTTTGCGGGTCTACATCCACCGGCGCTTCCGGTGGGGTGTTATTCATGCCTGCGTATTTCGGGTCTTGAGTAAATTCAGAATTAAATGCCTGAAAATTGTTGGGAATTTTCAAACGCACCACACCGCTTTGACGCGCGCCGCGCGACGAATCATCCAACACCTCCAGCGGCAATAATTCCGCGCGCTGACTATCGGCCGATTGCTGCCAAAGCAGTTGCCATTGCAACCTGCGCGGCGGTAATTCGCGCGCAATATCCGCCGGTAAATGGGTCACGGGCGCGAGGCCGATGTTGAGTATTTTGCCTTGCAGTTGCGCGCGCAATTTGTCTTTGTGCGCGACCAATTTTTTATCGTTGAGATGCAGTAGCAGATAATATTTTTTATCCAGCGATTGCTGCAGACTGAGTGTGTCAGTACCGAGATTAAAACTGCGCGGCCGAAATGGCGCCGCCGCCTGCGCGCCAAAGTGATACAGCTCGCGCAATTGATTTTGAGTAACGCCCATGGCGTTGAGATCGCTAATACTCAACCGCTCTTTAATCATCAACCGCAGCGCCAAGGGAGTGGGCTGTAATTCGCCGCGTGTGGAGAGCATCACTTTGCCCGCACTCAGGCGCGTAGCATCCGGTAAAAGTTTGGGTAATTGCGGTTGCTTACTGCTGGAGTGAATTGCCACCAAACCCTGTGCTGGTTGCGCCGGGCGCAGTGGAATTTGCAATAAATTTAAAAATGCCTGCCGCTGGCGCTCGGGAATTAAATTCGCGCGATAAATAATCGTTTCGGTCATCCACGCCATTAAATCGGTAATGGCATAGAGCGGATCGCCCTCGACCACTTGCGCCAGTTCCGGCAATTGCGATACCAAACGCTGGCGCGCCTCAGCCACCAGGTCATCAAAGCGGCGGTCGTCCAATTGGGTAATAGGTAACGGCATCCAGAAACCCTCTGAAAAATTAACTTGTTTGCTATTTCCCTAGCTCTGCAATTGCAGCCCCAGTTGTAAGCTGTGATGTTCACCGCTGTGCGGCAGTTGATACAAAATGCGCAGTGCAACTTCGTTGAGCGATTGCGCTACTGTGTCCACCCGAATTTCCAATACCTGAATACGCGGCTCCCAGCGTTGGATAGCGGTGAGCGCCTGATCGGCAATTAACCGTCTCGTGGTTTCGTTGTTGGGTTGGTGGATAAATTGTTTTAGCCCTGCACCAAACTCCGGGCGCATCACACGCTCGCCCGGCGAGGTGAGCAAAATATTCCACAGCACATCGCGCACGCTGTCGTTTCCGGTCGCCCACTGAAAACGCCCTGCCGTTATTCCGCCTAATGAAAAACCCGGTGTCATTGCCATAGTCGCGCTCCGCTAGTTATCGCTATTGACGTTGACACGCGGCATACACAAACGCGGCAAAATTAAAATCGCGTAGGGCAACCAACGAAAAATTAAATTGAGTAAGTTGAGCACAATCATCAATAAAATCATCGCGCAAATAGTGATGATGGGAATGCTGAAACTAATACTGAAGCCCAGACAAGCATCGAGCGGTGAACGCGACTTTTGTTCTTTCATATCCATGGTCGGTGCGATCTTCAGCATTAAATCCGCAACCGATTTTGGGGTAAGAAAAGTGACGCCCTTGGCCATGCCTTTTTTAATATCGCGCAGCTCCGGCAACTGAATCACACTGGGCCGCGCTGTTTGTGTATCAAAGGGGCTGGCGACCGCAAATTCAAAACTCGGCTGACCCCAACACATTTTTTCGCAATCACATTCATCGCGATAACGGATAAACGGCTGCACAAAATAGCTTTCATCTTTTCCCTGGGTGTAACGCGGCAGCGGCAGTACCGCCTCTACCAAGGTGTTGATTTTTTCAGCGCGCGCGAGCATCTGTGCGCGCCAGGCTTGCGCTTGCGCTTCAGTGATATAGAGGTGACCGGGGAAATTTTTTAAGGCTGCAAACGATGGAGTACCATCTAGTGCCATTAATGGTTCATGCAGGGAATACCATGCAGAAACATCTTCACTCTGCGCCACCAGATAATCCCACAGGCTGCCGCGCTCAATATTTTGTTCACGTATGCGGCGCAAAAATTCCGCCGGGTTTTGCCGCATCAAATCCAACTCTGATGAACTAAGTCCACGGGATACAATCGGCATAGCCTGCAAGAGGTCACGCAAATCATCATTGCCATCGATAGTGAGATCCGTTACCCCNNGATCCGTTACTTGATAGCGATTGATCAACATGCCCAGCAAACGTCCGAACGCACGCGTGGGAATTCCATTCGTTATTTGCAACTGCAAATTTTCTGCCCACTGAAATTTATCGCACAATTTTTGAATCACTTCCTGCACACTGCCGCTGCAAGTACAGGTGGTGACGCCGTCGTTATTGCCATCCCAACTGCCAAACGGCCATTCCAATTCAGCGAGATAGCCCGCTGCCGATACTTCTTGCTGCGCGGAATTATTAGCCACTACTTCATCCTGTTCGCGCTGGCCGTTTAAAGGCAGATAACCAAAAAGCAGCGTGCGTGGGCCTTTATCGGTAGTCACCACCCTCCGCTGCAATGGATAAGTTTGCTCACCCGTAAAGCCAGTGGACGTATTTGCGATGGGTTTGATACCGCGAATTTTTAAGCTGGGGTTTAACGCATTGCGTTTGGCAAGATCCGGATCTTGCGTCATATCCAGTGCATTGGGTTGTTGCCACCCGATTGCTTTGCCGTTGCGCAAACGCCAGATCTGCAAACCGGCATCATTTTTTTTGCGCACCACAAAACCCGCAGCAATAATTTTCTGCGGTGCAAACGCAGGCTGCCAGGGCAAATCACACACCACTTCAGTGGCCACCATATAAAACGTGCGTTGCAAGGGAAGGCGCAAGCGCGTGCGTTGACCACCAAATTTATCTTGCGCAATCCATTGCTGATGGCGATTGGCTTTGAGTTGATCCTGATTGCATTCGGCGATAAAGGTTTCAACAAAATCATCTTGCATATAGCGATGCAAAAGTGTGCCGTCGCTGGCATCGGCGTACCAGGGCGCGCGCAATAGTGGCTGATGATTTACCATAAATTTCCCGCTCCCGGCGTATAACTGGTGCCTACCACTGAAGTAGCAATCAAGGTGTCGCATTTGACTACGCCTGAAAATTGGCTCATGCCCGCATCCACTTTTACCATGGCCGCACTCACCTCCACCTGCGTAGCTTCCACTTTCACTTTGAGTGAACTGGTGATGGCAATTCCATCGGCCGATAATTTCACTTGATCACCACCGCGCTCGATAAGCACTTCACCTGCGCCGGTATCATCAATCGTAATTTTGTGGCCACCCGGTGTTTCAATTTGCACACGCGCCGCTGCTGATTCATCCATCACTAATTTTGTGCCGCCTGGTGTGACCAGCGCATACACATCTTCTACTGCTTGCGCCTCTTGCGGATGCGAGTCATTGCCACTCCACACCGCGCCTAACACCACCGCTTGATCTGGCCCCATAAAGGCAAGCACCACCATTTCATTTTTGCGCGGCAAACAACTGAGACCGTAATTTTGTCCTGCGCTATTGCTCATACAGCTGGCCCACAAACTCAACTCAGTCGACACTAGTTGCACCTGCAAACGGCCGCGCCCCTGTGGGTCTTGATTTTCCAGCACCCGCGCCAGGTGCAATTGTTGAAAGAGCGGACTTTGCTCCATCGCTACAGATTCCAACTAGCGCGCGCGATTTTCACGCGGGTCTGATAACCATTCGCCGTATCAAA